>JBEIEO010000040.1:0-16465 GCA_040382895.1 Halobacteriovoraceae bacterium | reverse complement strand
CGCCACTGAACCCTGATAGAGTTCTCTGACTTCAAAAGAGCTTAAGAATGCTTTTAATTCTCTTATCTTATCTACCAACTTTAGCTTGGAAAAAGGTCCTTTTTCCAAGCTAAATTGATACTCCTGAGCAGGCGTATGGGCCGGTAGAATTCTTAACCACGAAAACAGTTTTTTAAACCGGGCCTCATCACCGGTCGGAATGTTTTCTAAGGCCATCTCTGAGTTTCGGTCACGCAAAAATGCTTCACATTCACGCAAACTTAAATTTTCCAGAATTGTTAAAGATCGTCCTTTCATCAGGCCAGCGACGGCTTCGAGCAATACTTTTTCATGATCGGCCAGAGTTCCGGCAAATGACAATTTTTTGACGTTTTGATTTTCTCGCTCCAGTTTTACCCAGAGATTCAAGTCGTCACTCGGATACTTTCTCATCTGAGACAGATCAGGACTGGTAATGGCCACAGGGTTGTTGAGAAGGCCAATTGCCCTCTGAGATTTGATCAACACCAAGTACTCCCTCCTAGGAATTCATTCATTTAACGGCTAAGATAGCTTATAGAGAAAGTTGTCGAACTTAAAGGTTAAAACCATCATGAAGCTTCCACCTCACTTAGAAAATATCCAGGACTGGACACTGGTTGGCCCCATGGGACCTGAAGTTCCAAGTGAACTTGTAACTCATTCCATTCTGGCTGTCGATGGGGGAGCTCGCTTTTGTTCGCGGATGGATGTTTGGGTAGGAGATGGAGATTCCCATCTGGATTCTGTTCATTGTCCTAACAAATATCTATTTTCTCCTCATAAATCTGAGTCTGATCTGGCACTGGCACTCTCGCTTTTAAGATCTAACTCACCTATTACAATACACGCCTGGGGGTTTTTAGGCGGCCGCCGTGATCATGAACTACTGAACTTCGGGGAATGTTTGCATTTTTTAGAGGATCATCCACGTTCGCAAATTTGCTTTTATGAGGGCAATGGAGAACTGGTAGTCAAATGCCTGGGTGCCGGCGCTTGGAATTTTCATAGGAAAGGCATTTTTTCTTTGGCCAGTATGAAGGAAGTGATTTTGAAAATGACTGGTGCCTGCGAATACCCTATCTGCAGTGAAATAACTCTCAATCCTTTTTCATCCGTGGGACTTTCAAATATGGGACAGGGAGACATACATCTTCTCACCCATGGGCCTCTCATGGTTTTTTTCCCGGAGGCCAGATGAGGGCGGGCTATCTTGACGCTTTGAGAGGAATCGCCGTTCTCTGGATGATTATTTTTCATTCGGCTTACGATTTGCGAATGCTGGGATTTGTGGATTGGAACTTTTCCCAGGGATTCTGGTGGGCATTTCCGCGGGTCATCGCATGGACTTTCTTATTCTGCGTTGGTATTTCCCTTAATTTTACCCACAGTGGAAAAATCAATTGGGACAATCTTAAAAAACGAAGTTTCAAACTCGCTGCGGCAGCACTTATCATCAGCGCCAGCACTTACGTGATATTTCCTCAGCAATGGATCTTCTTCGGTACTCTTCATTGCATTATGGTGGGATCTATCCTCGGTACCCTGGTGGTCAACCATCGTAAAATTGCCACTACCCTTTGCTTAATCATTCTCGTGCTTCAGTATCTGATGGGTTATGACATCAAATGGGTTGCCAGTATTGTCCAAAAGCCATCTATGGATTTCATTCCTATTTATCCGTGGTTTTGGGCCATATTATTCGGGATCCTTGTTGGACCTTATTTGTCAAAAAATAGACAGCTGAGCGAGTTGCGGACTCCGAAAATGCTTAAATTTTTAGGAACGCACTCGCTAAAAATTTATTTACTCCACCAACCCATCATTTATGGAGCGCTCTGGCTTATAAGGTCCTTTGTCTAATAGACTTTTGCATTTTGCCGTGAGAAATTGATGTCCTCTATATGGATACATTTATCAAGCATTACCGGAAGGTTGAACTCTTCTTCGGTAACGTAAAATTCGCCGTTGTTATAATCAGCCTATTTGCCATCTATCTGGGGTATGGAACCTTTATGGAATCCTACCACGGGACAGAATTTGCCAATCGGCAGGTGTATAAATCTGTTCCTTTCATGGCAATTCAGTTTTTCATGTTTCTCTCAATTCTATTTGCAACCCTGATCCGCTTGCCGATGAAAAAACATCTTTATGGTTTTTATGTCATCCATAGCGGACTCATTATTCTTTTTCTGGGTTCCTACATTACTTATCACTCCGGTGTGGACGGAACGGTGACACTGCCCCCGAACTCTCCTTCCCGCAGTATCCAGGTCAATCAGGATGAATTTAAAATTCAATTCCCTGCCAAGGGAAAAGAAGTCACGGTTGAACTCCCTTACGTCGCCGGCGAAAAAGACCTGAAACTAGATTACGAAGGCATCAAACTTAAACGTTTTCTGCCTTTCGCCGAAGATCAGATGAGCTGGATTCCAGTTAAGATTCAGGATGAAGCCCAGAGCTCGTCTCGCTATCGTCTATATAATGACAATTTCGGTGAGTTCATCACCCTGAGCCTGCATCCGAACTCGGATTTCAATAACACCATGAACCTGGGTCCTCTGAATGTACACTATATGCCGAACAATCTTTCAGGATGTTTTGTTAACAATACCCCGGATGGTCTGATCGTCTGGAACGGCGAAACTTCTGAGTGCATGTCTCCGACACCGGCGCAAATTAAGCGCGCCAAGAACGTCGCCGGCAAAACCATCGCTCACGTAGATTTCCTAGGCCAGGAAGTTTCTTTTCTTCCTGACATGTCTCCGCTTCCTCTTAATAGCAAGATGGAGCTGAATGAGAATTCTCCGTTTCGCATTTTCTCCAAGAAGCTTTTTGAAAACAACCCGCATCTTTTCTTGTTTGGTAAGTACGTTGCTTTTTTTGATAAGAATAAAGGTCAATGGCAAGGCCAGCCTGTTGAGTTAAACAGCGAAGTCAATCTTCCTTGGATGGGTTTCAAAGTACGTCTGCTTGAGCATAAAAGTGATGCTTATCCGACCATGGTTCCGACATACGTTAAACCCATCCAGGATAATGGCCAGATCATTAAAGGTGACCTGAAAGCGGTCGAAGTGGAAATTGATGGGCAGCAGTTCTGGGTGAAATCCACTGAGCCAGTTGCCTTTAATCAAGGCGCAGAGAAGATTCGCTTTGAGCTCTCTAAAAAAATTATCACTCTCCCTTATGAGCTAGTACTTGATCGCTTCAAAATGGACACGGACCCGGGAACCAATAATCCGGCCAGCTACGAAAGCTTTATAACCTTGTTTAAAGGAAATGAAGGCAATAAGAAGCATCACGTGTACATGAACCAACCCCTGAAACATGAGAATTTTACTTTTTATCAGGCCTCTTACTTTCAGACTCAACAAGGTCCCTATGGCAGTGTATTGAGTGTGAACTATGATCCGGGTCGCCCGTGGAAATACCTCGGCTCACTGCTTCTGGTTCTAGGAAGTATCTGGCATTATTTCTTACGTCGTAAACACCTTCAAAAACCAGGAGCTAAGAATGCGTAAGCTTCTCACTCTTCTAACTTTTCTCTTGAGCTTTAATGCTTTGGCGCAGATGGATTTCTGCACTCCTGAGCTTGAAACCTATCCTACCCGCCAGGGCGGCCGGGAAAAACCTCTCTATGTGGTGGCCAACGAAACCATCAAATTCATCTCAGGTGAATCTAAGGTAGGAGATCTTTCGGCGACAGAAGCCTTCTGCAAACTTTCTCTCAAGGCTTTCGGGATGCCACTGAGTCTTCCGGTAAAAGTCCGGGTAGACCATGTGGACGTGAAAAAACTTCTGGGCATGAATGAGAATGATCATGCCATCGATGCGGATCAATTGATTTCCAAGATTGGTTTGGTGGATACAGAGATTGCTCAGTTAAAAGAAAATAACTCCTATAAAAAAGAATTAAATAAAGTGAAGCAACGTCACGATGCTTACCTTGCGATCACTCAGGCCCGTCTGTGGACCGTGCCTGAAAACCGCGGGGGAAAAATCGAATTTGTTTCTCTAGGGGAATTCCTGACCGAGGGAAAAGTAGCAGCAGTGAGGGAGAAATCTCAAACCCCAGTGAATTATCTTTTTGATGAGGCCAAAGCCGATTATCTGAAGATCAAAGGTGATGGCTATCTTTTAGAACTTAAATATTTTAAGTGGAACCTCTTCCTGTGGGCCATGCTCGCTTCACTACTTGCCATCATCCTCCTGGTGGCCATGAAGAATAAGTGGCCGGGCATTGCCCTTTCAGCACTCTCAATTGGGCTTCAGATTGTGGCCATGACCATGCGGGTGATGATATCTGGACGTGCTCCTGTCACAAATATGTATGAGACAGTGATGTTTTCAGGTTTTGGCGCCGTGGTCATTGCCGGGATAATAGCCTTATACCGCAAGGAAATTGCTTTCCTGATTGCGGGCCTTGCTTACGATGTGCTTTGTCTTATGATGATGAAATTTGCCAACGGCATGCTGGATCCGGGAATCTCTCCTTTGGTGCCGGTGCTAAGGGATAATTTCTGGTTATCTACACATGTAACCACTGTAATTCTTTCTTACGCTGCTTTGGCCCTCTCGTGGCTGATTGCAAACGGTCTATTGATCCGCGATCGTTTCTCGACCGTTTCATCAGCTGAATACCGCTATGGCGTGGATCTTATCTATACCTGTATCAAATTCGGAATCATTCTTCTGTCAGCAGGGATTATCCTGGGTGGCGTTTGGGCCGATTACTCATGGGGAAGATTCTGGGGATGGGATCCAAAAGAAACCTGGTCACTGATTGTGCTTTTGGTTTACATGGCAATCCTTCACGGAAAATACACATCATGGATTCCTCCTCACCGCTTCGTCCCGCTCGTAGCAGGAGCTTTTATGAGTGTGATGATGGCGTGGTTCGGAGTGAACTACATCCTGGCTACAGGTCTGCACTCTTATGGTTTCTCTGAAGGGGGGGCCATTTTCCTGGGAAGCTTCTTTGCCATTCAAACTGCTCTTTTAATTCTGGCGGTTTTAAAACCTAAGTCAGTGGCTTGATCAAAACCGTCGTTAATTATCCATTTTCCTCCTCCCGGATCGCTCATCTTTATTCCAACCGGGAGGATTTAAAAATTGCTAACCCTCAAGCCTCTTTTCCTTTCGTTTCTCAGGAATGAAAGGCCATTTTTCTGGCGAGTAGTCAGAATACATCTCTTCTCTTTGAACAAGAAAACCAGATCATTGGTCATTGTGCTCTCTTGGTTAAAGAAGAGCTGTTGTTTTTATGTTTTGTGATTCTTATAACTGAATGGAGAGGAAAAAAGCTGGCCAGGAAAATGCTGAAGGAAACGGAGGAATTTTTCCGCCTCAACTACACCCATCGCGAACTGCATCTGCATGTAAATAAATCCAATGAGAAGGCCAGCAAGCTCTATGAGACCAGTGGCTACCGACAGGTTTGGGAAAATTCTGACAACATTCAAATGAAAAAGAGTCTCTACTCCTCGGAGCAGGATTTTTTAATAGTATAACTTCGGCCCAGAAGCCCAAGTAGCTTTTTATGTCCGCTGATGACATCATCTTTCGCATCTACTAGTGTTGAAACAACTTTCACACCATGGGTATTTTTATTGGGTTTTGAAATCTCGATTAAAACCAACAACTCTCCACCTTCAGAAAGTGTCGATTCCTGCACATCAAAATAAAGTGTTTGCTTCCCATCGTAATATTCAGACGGACCCGGACGAGTAAGGATTCCAAGCTGTCCATTGGCACCCACGTAGGCGGAGGCGATTTCAGTTGAAGTAAACTTGTATTTGTAACTGAACTTAACTTTGAACTTTTCTGGAGTCGAAGGTCCAAGCTTTAAAGTCACCTTGCGAGTACTATCTCCCAACGTTTCCCGAACCTCACCCAGCTCCACTAGCCCGGATGTTACCTCAATTGGAGCTGCCAAAGCGGCCATGGAGAGGGTCATAACCAGGGTTAAGAGGAGAGCTTTCATGAGTTGTCCTTATCAGAGTTTATAAGAACTATTTAGCAAGCAGCTTGCCACATCGTGCGAGGGAATTTTAAAGGGTTGGGGTGCCTAAGAGGTGACAGATGCTTAAAATCTGATCAAAAAAAAGGGGCCCCGTAAGGGACCCCAAAGGTTTACTCAACGATGTAGAGGTTAGTTCTCTGATTGTAGATTGACTTCATCATCTGGCCATTACCAGTTGATTCGAAGTAACCGATCAGGGCACCTTCAGTACGTACCTGCTGAACATAGAATGAGTTCATGAAGGTATGACAGGCCGACTTCAATCCATCAGGGATCTTCAGGAAGCCAAGAACTGTAGCACCGATGTTAAGTAGAGCGCGAAGCTGTTTTACTTTCTTTGGCTTTGAGTGATCGAAGGCCAGAGAGGGCTTCATAGAGAACATGAAAGCTCTATGGTGAAGGTGATAAATCTTACGAGCCCCTTCGTGATTAACTTCAGCGAAGGCCCAGTTAAGTTTCTTCACGTTAGAGAAGGCCATAGTTGAAAGACCTGAAGACCATTCACGAGTAGTAGCGTTACCAGTACGAACCGTCATATAAAACTTATTCATACCGTAGTTCAACCAATCACGAGCAGCAGCGTTTGACTCGAAGATGTTTGTGGCTTCGATTTTGTACTCGTAGATGGAAGAAACTGCGCGATCAACTTCTTCTTTTGTCATACCTAGTTTTGTCTCAGGGACGTTTTCGAAGTAGTGAAGAAGCATATTGTGAGCGAAATGTCTCTGCTCAAGCATCATGTCGTGAACACGAACGATCACGAAAGAAGCGATGTTCAGGATCGGTAGATTTGAGAAACGCTTCTTGGCTTCGTTCAGCGCCCAAACAACTACACGATGAGTAACGTTTTTCTTATAGAAGAAACGTGAATCTTCAAGATTGGCAATAACTGTTGGATCTAGGAAAAGCAGAGCTTCATTCAGACGGCGCTGAAACTCGGCCCAGAAATCTTTCTGATCAAGTTCGTTGAAAGCAGCTTCTACATCGATGTTCTTGATGTTCAAAAGAGAATCTTTGAAGGCCTGAGCTTCTTGCTGACCCTCTTCGCCGAAAGCGTAAGGATTCATACCCGCAGATATCAGAAGATCATCGAGTTCTGCTTCCGACATGCCGGCCAAAGCGTTCTGCTGACCAAGAATATCGTTTTTGAGTTGCATGATGAAAGGCTTGATGGTGAAAAGACGGGTTGCGCGCTTAAGCTTGATCACCGTAACTTTACCTTCAGCATTTTTTACCAGGGTGAAGCGGTCGTTAAAACCGGCCACAGACAGGTCGTTGGCAAGTGCGCTCAGAGACGCCATGGCCAGAACCAATAAAAGAATTAAACGGTACATGAATACTCCTTCAAATATTAAAAAAACCTTCCAAGTTGGTTTTCTATGAATAATTAATGGTATCCAAGCCGCAGGGCTTTTGATTCTGTTAAATTCTTACAAAATTAAGGATATTTCTACGAGTATTATCGTCGGGAATCAGCGAGGGTTTCGACTTTCACCGCGCGAGGTTTACTCTCACGGCGATGCCAACTACGAAAACTTTTAATTTCGTTAAGAGTGTATGGATGGGTTTTTTTCAATTCACTAAAAATAGTTGATGAAAGGACTCCTCGATTAAAGGAAGCATCATCCACGATATTACCACTACCAGTGTGTCCCCAGTTGATGCCAATCACCTGGCCCTTCTCATCGAACAACGGCGCTCCGGAAGAACCGTTCAGAGTGGGAACAAAATGAAAGAATTCACCGGCCGAGATTCTAAGGCCTCTTCCGCGGGACGCCTGCAAACCTAATCCGCCAGCATTCCCAATGTGTAAGAGTGAAACGTCCTGGCCAGCATGGATATGGCGCGCGAGACGCAAAGGCCTCATCTCAGATCCCAGGCTCAGTCCATTATGCATTTTATGCATCTCAACCACACAGTAATCATGATAAGAGCTACAGAAGCGAACGCGCTTGCAATCTACACGTTCTTCTTTGTGATTTAAAAGGATACTGAACTCGCCACATTCCCATTTTTTAGCGGCCGGAGCGATACTCATGATATGGCGGTTGGTGAGGACCACATCCCTTCCAACTAAAAAAGCCGTTCCAACTTCAGTGCCATCACCGGAGCGGGCCTGGAAGATAGATTGGCCTAGGAGTTGCTCTTCTTCAAAATCTTCCTGATCCATCTCCAGAGAGAATCCTTCAGGGTAGAGTTTTGAGCCGGCCTTATCGCCATTAGTGATTTCGATCACTGGGCCTGTTACGCTCACCACTCCTTCATCATCGTTATATTTAAAACCTTTGAAAACGTAATGAAGTCCTGATAAAGAGCGCGAAGGGATCACGTTCCAGGCGCTGGCCAGCCCACGAAAGCCTTCACGGCGCTCATCCAGAGACATGGTAAAAAAAGAAAGGAAAAGAATGACGGGCAGGCAGGCAGTCCGTTTCATCTTTTAATTATATCATGAAGCGGGGATCGCTGTGTCTGGGGACTATTTTACCTCAAGGCAGTACTTAGGTATTTGTAACTTGGTACCCGGAACCACCTCGTTTGTGTTGGATATTTTGTTGAGTTTAATAATTCGATTAACGAGAGTGGAAACCGGCGATGTTTCAGTTTTCGGACAAATGGTTTTATTGGTGTTAATCATCGCCCGGGCAATGGCAAAGATACTCTCCCCTTCGGCGACCACATAGGTGAATGTTGCGTCCGAGGGCTTACACTCAACAGTTGCGGCGACATTCACATTGCTCAGATCATTCACAGCATTTGTAAGTTGGTAGTTGACCGTTTCTCCATCCCCAAGTCCGCGGAATACGGCATTGCGCTTTTTAAGTTCGGGGATAATTTTTTTAAAGGCTGCCAGAGAATTCATCCCTCCATAATGCATGAGAGGAAAACAATGATTTTTGCCGTCATTGCCTTTCTTACCAGGATCATTCAAAACCTTGCTCGAAATATCCGAAGCACTCGGACCATGAAAGCCTGAAACATAAGGGATGGCAGGAAACTCCGGATAAGCTTCTCCACTTTGAGATAAGTGAGTCAGGATCTTCTGATTAAAAGCTTCTGTCGCTTTTGCAGTTTTTAAAGTGGAGATCAGATCCCGCCAGGAGTCCTGATCCACTGGTAGCAGTTTGCCATTTTTATTGAAGTAATCGATCTGCGCCCAGGCACTGGCACCTGTGGACTTCACCCAGTCACGGGTATCAGTGGTCCACCACACGGCCATGGAGGGAGCTGCATCCTGAGGGAAGAATTCTTTATAGGTTCCAAGATACCCCCCCTCTTTTAGTACTTTTTCGGCCAGGGGGTGAGCCGCACCTTTGGGGTAGCGAAAATACTTAATCACCCGTTTTGCATCACAGGTGTTCATATGAGCTTCATTGCCAATTATTTCAGTCCGGATGTGAGATTCGGTATGAGTTGAGTTAAAACCTTCATGACTGATGGAGTGATTTCCTATGGCGATTTTTTTATTCGTGCTTTTGCGGATCTTTTCACAAACAAGCTTCCCATTAGCGTTGGAAGCATTCTTTCCGACTAAGAACAAAGTGAATGGGACATCTTCCTGGCCTAAGTAATTAACGATCTCATCACCGTCCCCCAAGGCACCACCAAAATCGAGACTGAAATAATAAATATCGCAGGCCGAGTGAGCAGCAAGAGAGAAGGACAGAATGAGGAAGGCCAAAAACTTCATAAAAATCTTATCGGAAAATCCTCTAAGTGCTTAATCAGTATAAACTGTCTAATTTTTAGACAATCTGTAACCTCTTCTCATGCGCACCCTGAATTCTGAAGCTTGCCTTAAACTTAAGGTTATGAAAAATATCATCCTCTCTTTGTCACTTTTGGCAACTGTTTCTGCTAATGCCTATTTCCATTATCCAGAAGATCGAAACTATACGAGCTCCGATAAAGGGTATACACAGTACGGGGCGCCCTCACTTCATCGTACGGGAAAATACGCACTGACCTTTGATGACGGGCCTCATCCCGTTTTTACTCCCAAGATTCTTGATCATCTGAAAAAGGCAAATGCTAAAGCTACCTTTTTTATTATCACCACCAATGTAAATGAGAAAACTTTCCCGTTGTTTAAGCGCATGCTGGATGAAGGACACATAGTCGCCTCCCACGGCCGAAGCCATGATAACTCCAACAACATTACTAAGAGTGCCTGGAAGGCACGGGTCAAACAATCCTTTCTGGATCTGGATGCCTTATATAAAAAAGCAGGTCACTCCTTTGAGAAATTCTATTACCGCTTTCCTTATGCGGCTTATGGTGAACGAAAAGATCATCATCATCTGAATACGCTTAAAGAAATTTCCCGGGAACTCATGGGAGAAAACTGCATTCATTTTGCTTTCTGGGATCACGACTCAGGCGATTGGATTCCGGGGATGAAACCCGAAGAAGTTTCTCAGAACTTTAGGGCCACTAACGAAGGCGGTAAATTCATCACCTATAAAACGGTGAGAAACCAGGCCGGCAAACTGACACAAATTCAAGTCCGCAAGGATATTACTAAGCCGGTCTCCGGGGGAGTTGTGCTTCAACATGACATCCAATTGAGCTCGGTGGATGGAACCAGACAACTTCTGAACTATGTGGCAGAAAAAAATCTTGAGATTGTACCACTGGATGAAGTAGATGAATATCGCATCACTAAAAACTGCCGGATGAAACAATGAAAATCTTAGCTCTCGCTCTGATCTCTTTTTCTGCCCTCGCCGGCACCTATGCCATATACGGCGAGGATAATCGTAGAGATGTCTACGCTGCCGATGGCTTTTACAAGCAACTTGCCCTAACCACCGCCGCCATGATTCATAAAGATCAGATACAAACTAACGGCGCCCATGCAACCATTAGCGCAAAGTCTCTGGGTGATATGTACCAGCTCTGTCCCGGTGAGCGCTTCCGGCAACAACCAATTGCGGCCAATTGCTCCGGAACTTTGATTGCTCCTGATGTGATTATGACGGCCGGACACTGCTATGACCTTCCTCAACAAACCTGCAAAGAAAACCTCTGGGTCTTTGATTATAAAGTGTCAAAAGAAAATCAAAGCAATGTGACTGTGCCCCAAACAAATTTGTATGAATGCGAGAAAGTCATCGTTAAAGAAATGAAAGACGGAGCGGACTTTGCCCTAATTAAACTTAAAAGAGTCGTCAGTGATCGAGTCCCGGCAAAGCTAAAGCTTAGGGGTTCACTTTCTTTCAAAGATCCTCTGGTGATGATCGGTCATCCCCGCGGACTCCCGACCAAGGTTACGGATGGAGGATTCGTGGTAAGAGATGAGCCCACTCTTTATTATACAAATCTGGACGCTTTCTCAGTTAATTCTGGTTCAGGAGTTTTTCATGCCCGCACTGGTGAAGTGGTAGGAATTCTCGTGTCAGGCAGGAATGATTATTCTTCTAAAAATGGCTGCACTATTTCTACAACCTACGACATGGCCGAAGGCAACGAGGCGGTAGTTAAAGTAGAAGTGCTTAAAAAGTTTTTGTAAACTCTCAGGAGCATTAGGTGAAAGCTCTTACTCCAGTAATTATATGAATACCCTATCCTGGAATGGTAACAGAAGAATACAACTAGACCCGTGGTGAAATTAAAGAAGACGGGAAGGTTGTACATGAAGCTTTGCTGGCAGACTCGCTCTGACATTATCCCAAAGCTTTTCGCGCATTTTAAGCGCCTCTACCCCGGCGTTCATTGCCAAAGTTTTTAAGCGCTCATCATTTTGTGTGAGATGATCCAGACATTTTAAGGCAAGGGGACCATGTTCTCCGGAGTCCACTTCAATATGGCGCTCAAGATAATAAAGAAAAGTTGGAGCATGAATATTTTCTTTTTTGAGGGTCGAAACAATCACTTCAAACATTTCTGGGATTAGTTTTTCCCGGCCATAGAAAAAACTTGCTGCCACTTCAACCACATGCCCGGTTTGCGCGACCTGAAGATTATGTTTTACGAAGTCTCTGGCCCCATCAGGAATGCGATTGAGATCCATAGTAGATAGAAAATCTCGAATCTCTTCGGTGGATGCCCCCACTTCTTCCATGCCTTTAAGATAAAGTTCAAAGTGAGATATGGGATTTCCAAATTGGTCCACATCGGACTCTTCACCCAGCACAATCTGATTAATGAGTCTTACCATTTCTGCTGGATATTTTGAGGGCTTCCAGGGAAGTGAAACGCAGGTAATTTCTTTTTGAAGGGATTTAAGTAGACTCATAAAATCCCATACTGCAAACACATGAAAGCGCATGAAATGTCGAATGGAATCAATGGAAGTAAAGGTTCCATACACGGGGTGAGAGGTCAGTGCTTTCTGGTGAATTTGGATCTGATTCATATGCAGGCATCATAGCCCAAAACGGAGTCGGGAATAAAGTGACAAAGCTTAGATTTATTGAATAAAGTCGCTTTCGCGGGGCTTATGCTTAGCTTTTTTAATGACTTGTGGGCGCTGACCCATGGGAAGTCCCTGATCATGATCCAGCTGCCAGCGATCGGTCATAAGTTCCTGACGTTCAACCCGATAAAAATGCAATGATTCATCCAGTTCATTAAGCTTTTTCATCAGCTCATTTTGAAGCACCAGTCGCTCCTGCTTTAGTGTAATCAGATCATCCAGGGCTTTGCGTTTATCCCGCTGAAGCTGATTGATTCGCTGGTCATAATCCGCAGCCGTTTTCACTTTCTGTTGATCGAAAGTCCAAATAAAATGATTGATATCGTTGAGCTGTTTTAGAAAATCTTCCTTTCTCAGCACTAGTTGCTCACGATACTTGCTGGCCTCAAAAACTCTAAGTGCCAGAGTTTTTGAATAAAAATTCAAAACTGTGCCTCGTCGAAAGTATTCAGTGGCCGAATAACAAGGACCCAGGCTTTCGACGTACATGCTGAAATGAAAATCTTCTACGTTACGAATGAAGCCTGTACAGAACTCTTTATTCTCCTGAAGGTTCACTTTGAACTGCACCTTGTCGCCGGCGCGAAAAAACTTAGAATTATTGTTTTCGACTTTGACCTTGAAGATCCTCTGGGAATCATCTTTGTCACTCACTCGACCGGAAAAGTGCTCATAGTCCACATTCGGATCGATGGCCGCGCGATTATCCGGACCCAAAACCCCTTCATCTGGAAGATTCGGAACCACAGTCACCGCTTGGGCGCTGAGCCCAATGAGTGTTCCTAATAAAATCGACGCAAGTGAGTGGCCAAATGTCTTCATGCTTCTTATTATGATGGCGTTTCTCATGTATTCCAAGACCATTTAACCTGACTGCTTTAGGAGACTATATGGAATTTTTTATCGATACTGGTGATATCAACGAAATCAAAACGGCTTACAGCTGGGGCTTCGTTGATGGTGTGACCACCAACCCAACTTTGGTGGCCAAATCCGGAAAGAAAAACGCCGATCTAATTGGCGAAATCGCAGAAATCGTCGATGGCCCAATCTCAGCTGAAGTGATCGCACTGGATGCTGAGGGTATGATCAAAGAAGGGACAGAGCTCGCAAAAATTCACAAGAACATCGTGATAAAACTTCCTATGACTAAGGATGGGATGATTGCTTGTAAGCATTTCTCAAAAAACAATATTAAAACCAACGTAACTCTTGTTTTCTCTGCCAATCAGGCACTCCTGGCCGCTAAAAATGGTGCAACCTATGTTTCTCCTTTCGTTGGACGTCTGGATGACATCGGTCAGACCGGCATGGATTTAATCCAGGAGATTCGAGTTATTTTTAATAACTATGGCTTTGAAACAAAAATCCTCGCCGCTTCTCTTCGTCACTCTCAGCACGTGAAAGAATGTGCGATGGTGGGAGCGGATGTGGCCACGTTGCCGTTCAAAGTTATCGAAGGGCTCTTCAGTCACGCTTTAACCAAAAATGGTTTAGATCAATTCCTGGCCGATCACGCAAAATCAAACAAATAGGCTCAAAATCCTTCTCATTTTATCCGTCTTTCTGCCGATAAGGCAGTTAGACGGGGGAATGTCTGAAATCGCTGTATTGGCTTTCATTATTAACAATTATTTCCTGTACACCTGGTGGTGAAGTCGTAGATGGTAAATCTACAGGATCCCCTAATGCTGATGCTCCCTACATT
This sequence comes from Halobacteriovoraceae bacterium, assembly GCA_040382895.1. Classification (GTDB taxonomy): domain Bacteria; phylum Bdellovibrionota; class Bacteriovoracia; order Bacteriovoracales; family Bacteriovoracaceae; genus Peredibacter. Next base: position 2,302 of record JBEIEO010000040.1, on the reverse strand, counting down.
TGGAGAAATAAAACCTTCCCTAAAACTCTTAACATCTCCAAAGATTTTTCCTCTACAGAAAAGGCCAACATCACTGCTATGGCCAGGGCCTGGGATGGGGCCGTGGATAATGCTAAAAACTTTTTTATTTTCGGCGAAGATGTTCTTGATAAATCCAACAGTGTGGTGGCCGATGAGCTCTATGATTCAGAAATGGGTGTTTATAAGACGACATCCTGGCCAGACGATATTCCTGATTCGGCCTTAGCCGTGACTCAAATTTTCGGACGTCGCCACAACCTAGGTTCTCCGGATGAGTATGTCGCCATCGAGCACGCTGATATTCTTCTGAACTATGACTCCCTGAAGGGTTACGATTTTGACTCGGTTGATGACATCGACTATACCGGTTATGATTTACAAACAGTCGTACTGCATGAAATGGGTCACTTTCTTGGACTTGCACACATCCCTACTTTTACCAAACGAGAGTCAGCTTTCTCCAACATGACTTTATCTCAGTACAAAGCTAGTTCGGTGATGTACCCGAGTATCTCCAGCATTGAGGAAAAGCGCACACCACAAACCAGGGATAAAAATGATTTGTATTATAAATACATTTCAACTGGCGCCGCTGGTGGAGCTGCTCTAACTGCAGGAGTTCGACGGTATGAACCAAAAGATGCAGGACTGGAATCAAGAATTGTTCTGGAGCTTCATGCTGATGGGACGTGTGTACATAAAGAAAATGGCGCCGTTTTAAAGCGCCATTCACTTAAGTAATTTATCTCTTACAAGTAGTTTTTCAACTCTTCGATATCCATTTTGCGATGAATACGGTGCTCGTGTGAGCTCTTATTGCGAGGAGCAAAATTATTCCTTGAGCTGAAAGTATATTGCTTAAAATCAGGCATCAGATCCACACCATAAAATGAAGAAATTTCACGGATAAACTCTTCGATAAAAAATGGCTTAAACATTTTCTTATCTACCATGTAGCGCATGAAAGGCTTTAGGCCACCTTTGGACTTGAGCTTATTATCAAGGAAGCTCATAAAACGCTCACCGAAATCATAAGCAGCACGATCCGTGGTGCGGGTATAGTAAGGGTGTGAAGACATGCCAGTAGAGCCTGAAAGAGCTGAGATTGACTGATATCCGTCGTCTCTCCACGAAGCCAGGGCCTCATCCACCCAACCGGCATTTCCATTTGCAGGCATCACACCACGAGCAAAATAAAAATGAAACATCTCATGCCCTAAGGCAGAAAATGAAGTCATGGTGGCCCCGCAATATTCCATCCCACCCATTCCTGCTTGAAGTACGATGATAGATGAATGTGGATAAGCTCCGTAGTCTTTTTCTAGTTCATGAAACACTTCTGTCGTCTTAGACTTGAGCCTTTCTAGTGAAGTGCCAAAAGTCGATTTTGGGACGTAAATCACGACTGGGATGTCACGACCGTCAATAGAGCGAAGTGAAAATCTCTGCTCCGAAGTCGCTCCCTGAGGAACCGTATGAAAAAAGATAGATGAAGCTGTGTAGTAGGAAGGATAAGAAATTTTAAAGCCGTTATTACCTTCGACCACTGTGCCGTTGGTGTAAATAATCTGCTTGGTTTTTCCGCCAATAAAGTTCACCAGGAAAGTCATCTTCACCTGATCAAATTCAAGGTTTGCCGGCATGTAGCGCTCCAGGAACTTTCTTTCAGAAAGATCTGAGGTCCAGAAAGCGCTCTTAACGCCGCCTTCTGCAAACTCAACTAGGGTTGTAAGGGGAACTCTAACGACCAGGTAATGCCTCCCAGCTGGAAGTTCTTTGTTAACCACTCTAACAGTGGTTTCACTATTGGGAGTTTTTATTTCACGAGCTGAAACAACTTCGCCATTGATAGCAACTTCTAATGGCACTTCAAAACTATCGAACACCGGAAAACCTGCTTCAGTGGTTTCCAGATTAATCTGGGCCGTCACAAAAGCTTTCTTCTGTGTCAGATCGTAGTTGATGAGATAAGTCGCGTCGTAAAAGTCAGCAAAAACTGCTTTTCCGCCCTGGACGCTAAATGATTTTGGAAGATGTTGCTTGTCGTTTTCGCCGGCCATGGCCAATGACGCCAGGGTCATTAAAATAATGAGTAATTTCATGTTTTCGCTCCTTGAAACAATTCATCAATTGGATCAAGGAACGAAGTTGATTGTCTAGGATCATTTTCTTACACAAAGATGTCAGAAATGGGGCGCTCAAAAAGACAGCTCCTGCCCCTACTTATCTTTCGAGATGATATGTACTCGCAGTTTGTCGGCGACTTTCTCAAGGTGCTTGT
>JBEIEO010000039.1:0-16611 GCA_040382895.1 Halobacteriovoraceae bacterium | reverse complement strand
GGCAATGACATCATCACGGCCATGTATCAAAATGGTGAACTTCAGGAATTCCTGAAAAATAACTAAAAGATAAAAATGAAAAGAGTCATTGGTAAGATCAACCCGGAAGATCGACACGTAACCATCTGGGGAGCAGGCTTCTCAGGGCTGGTACTTGGTTATTTTTTAAAGGATCAGGGCTATCGCATTACGATTTATGAAAAATCAAATCGCGTGGGTGGCAAGATACAGACGAAAAAAACTTCAGCAGGTCTCGCCGAAAAAGCGGCAAACGCTCTTTTCCTGAATCAGGATGGGTTGGAACTCTTAAAAGAACTTAAACTTGAACCGGTTCCTGCTTCAAAAAAACTTAAACGTCTTCTCATGATCAACGGCAAGCCGAAGCGTCCTTATCAGCTGAGCCTATTTTCAAAAATCGCAACCAGTATTCATAAAAAACCACCACTGATTTCAGATGGTCTTACGGTTGCCGATTTCTTTAAACCATTATTGGGTGAAGAAAACGTACATCACTACCTCTCACCTGTATTGGGTGGTCTCTATGCGACTCCAGCACAGAATCTGCATTTTAAAGCAATCTTCCCTCAAGCTGGAAAACAGGCGCAATTTGATTCGTATTGGGCATTCTTGAAAATGATGATCAAAAATCAAAAGGCTCAACCGAAACTTGATGTCTCTGGTTCCGTCTCTTTTGAAGGGGGCATGCAGACCCTGATCAATCGCCTGGCCGAAGTTCTGAAACACGACATCAAGCTGAACTACAAAGAACATTTCCGTGTAAAGGGTAACACCATTGTCTGCACGGACGCTCATAGTGCCGCAGAATTGATGAAAGAAGTGCGACCAGAAATGAGTGCGGAACTTGCTCGGATCCATTACCAGAGCTTGAGTAGTTCTACTGTGTTCGTGAAACGTGAAATCAAGACTCTTAACAAGGCTTTCGGAGTTTTAATTCCCCTGGATAATGGCTATCACTCCATAGGCATCCTGAATAACAAAGCGATTTTTCCGGCCAATAACGAAAACGTACAGTCCTATACTTTTATTAGTCCGAAACAACTGACAGAAAGCCAGATCCTGGAAGATCTCAAACAACTTAACGGTGATTTCAGTTCCGAAGATGTGGAGTACGTTGAAACCTCTCACTGGGAAAAAGCGTTACCGGTCTATGATCTGCAACTTTACCTGGCGACAAAAAAACTGCATCAGCTTGCTTATAAAGAAAATAATCTGGCTATCTTTGGAAACTATGTTGCAGGCATCAGCCTCCGGGACATGATTACTGCGGCCAAGAATTTTTCACGTCATCCAATGGAGTACCAGGAGGTGCCATGAGCAAGTCTTCAGACTTCCCTTACCTGCACGGCTTTTCTGAAACCGAACAAAATCGTCTCAAAACTCAAGCAGAGTTTGCGGAATTTTCTATTTTTCAAAACATCAATTTCTCTCAATGTAAAAAACTGATTGAAATAGGTTGCGGTGTCGGTGCACAGACAGAAATCCTGCTTCGCCGATTTCCGAAACTCCACGTAACTGGCGTGGACTTGAACGACAAGCAGCTTTCCGCAGCCCAGAACTATATTTCAAGCATTCCTACCACCAAGGGACGCTATGAATTTCATCAGATGAGTGCCGACAACTTGTCTTTTGAAGCTGCAACCTTTGATGGCGCGTATCTGTGCTGGATCCTCGAACACGTACCGAATCCGGCGCAAGTGTTAAGCGAAGTTCGTCGTGTACTGCGTCCTGGAGCTGAGATCGTAGTGACAGAAGTGATGAACTCTTCTTTTTTTCTGGATCCTTATTCACCCTGCGTATGGAAATATTGGATGGCATTCAATGACTATCAGTACGACCATGCCGGAGATCCTTTTATTGGGGCGAAACTCGGAAATCTCCTAACTCAGGTGGGCTATCATCAGGTGAGAACTGAGGTAAAGACATGGCACTTTGATAATCGCCAACCGGATAAACGTAAGCAAGCGATCCTTTTCTGGACCGATCTTTTACTTTCAGCTTCGGATCAATTAGTGGCCGAAAAATATGTAGATGAAGATGTTGTGACCAAGGCGCGGGAAGAACTGCACAAGGTCGCTAACGATCCTAATGCAGTTTTCCTCTACTCTTTTATGCAGGTCAAAGCCCAGGTTTACTATTAATCAATTGGTTGATTCAAACCAGCTGTCAAATCAATAAGTCTCAGGTAAGCGTGGATTCGGCCTGATCCGTCTGATTTAAAATAAGTATTCTCAAGCCCCATACCTCTTAATTCTGGGTATTTGATATCCATTAAGATATCGCCTTTGGCAGCTGCGATTTCTTTTTTTATGGTAGCTAATACTTTTTTCTTCATCCGTAGTTCTTTAATATTCGATTCCATTCCCAGGTCTGGTCGGCCATTAAGTAATAAATCATCGCTCAGATTCACATCCTCAGCCTTCACGATAATGATGGGAGTACGGCCTTCGTTTTCAATCTTTATGGAAGCTTGGATAACCAGTGGGAAACGAATGAACTTCGATCCCAGAGCAAGACGTCGGGCACCTTTAATCTTTTTCACAACATCCAGATACAGAGAGACAGTTTCACCCGGTTCATCCATTCGTGCGACCATTTTTCCAGGTCCTAGCTCAAACTTATATTCTTTTAGAGTTTCTGACCAAAGACCTGCATCGAAAGTGCTTACCAGGAGTTTATTTACATAATCTTCTGAGGCTGAGAGTACAATCGCGGCGTCATTACGATCAATGAGATCCTTCATAAATAACATAGATTTGTTATGAAGTGTCGGAGAGATGCGGCTATCAGGAACTAAGGTCTTACGATTTTTGGTACAGTTGGTTCCCAATAATTTGAAATTTTCCAAAGTACAGAAGTCACCGCTGCTTGCGATTTCAACGTGGTTATCAATAATATTGCTCTTAAACTTCAGAAGTTTAAAAGCTGTTTCGATATCTGCATCGATCCAATAGTCTTTTTTGAGTTTATACTGCTCCATGACTTTCAGAGCGCGCTCCCCCATCCCCTGACTTAATTGAGCAGCAAATTGAGCTAGTAGTAACCCTTTAAGACCTTTTTCTTTTTTGGTCAGCAAGGCTTTGATTTTTTCCGGAGAAAAATCCAGGCTCTTGTTACCTATCTTGATCTGAACTGGTGGAACGATTAGTTCGTATTTAAAAGAGATTGAATCCGGATCCTTCAACAGCATTTCTGCCATGTTCTCAAAATTTGTATTCTCGATAAGTAGCTTGAAGTGATCAACATTATCCTGAATCTTGATCTTTGCAAAAAAATTGACCAAATCAGGATGTGCGGCCTGAATTTGCGGATTTACGATTTCAATATTCAGAACTGGAGACTTCTTTCCTTGTTTGCCAGGGATGACAATCCCCAAAGTGATCTTATCTGCACCAAGTTTTACATCAGCCGCAGAGAAATCCATGGAAAGGCTGATGCCGTCTTTCAATTCCTCAGTGGTCTTAAGATCTGTTTTAAAATCATCAATCTTATAGTTCAGTCCCTGGACAGTGAATTGAGTTGTGGTTTTAAGTAAGTTAAGACCAATCGTATCGCCAAGGTTCTGCATCAGATCCTGAGAGTCTTCATTCAAATACTGAGTCAGATCAGCCTTAATCACGAGCGGCTCTTCGAAGCGGGCAACGAATGGGTCGCCCATATCATTGATCTTCATGTAGCGGCGAATTTTATTTACGACAATTGCTGACCAGTCATAGTTTAGCTGTGTATTCACGATCAAATCGTGAGTTTTGCCCTCAAAAGCTCCAACCTGGGTGCTCAATAGAGTAAAAGAAAGAAAAGCTGAGATCATCTTTTTCATGGTCTACTTCTTGGTTGGGTTAAGACTGCTGAATTTAATGTCAGCGATGTCCAGGTTAATAAGCATATAGGCGCCTTGCTCGAAAGTTATATTCTTTGGTTTAAAAACAACCCCTGACTGGTTGAGGAATTTTGAGATGTCGACGGTGTAGCTTTTGTTAACGTGCTCGCCTAGGCCTTTGTTTAATTCGGACAGGATACCGCTACGAACTTCGCTCTTCATATTGCCCACATTGGAAGGATAAGCGTAGGTGTTGATAAGCGTACCGGTTGTGTTGAAAGGTGATTTCACCCACAGTTTTAGAACGGCGCCAGTAGGAGTGGTTACAACACTTGGAGTGATTGTTACTTCCAGTGGGAAGTAAATCTTGGCACCATTGTTATTGCGCTCTCTGAAAACAGCCCATTGTTTTTTAATCCATCCACCGAATCCATTCGTATCAGTTTTGTTGATGTCGATTTGGGCGTTGATGATTGCTTTAAGTGTCTTCTCTTTCGTGAAATGGATCTGAAGATCATTTAAAGAAAATCCACTTGGTGGATTGGTATTTTCAAATAATTCGTTAAAAAGACCTGTTTTATTAATCAAATCAAAAGCACCGTTAATCACTGGCTCAGAGATCGCCAGGTTAAGATCGTTTGCCCGGTGAGTGGCGAGATTGAGTGTCGGAAGAGCCGCTACAGGTTTATTACCAAGGCGATTCTGCACACGAATCTGACTGTTATTAAGTATCATCGTGATCATACCCGCTAACTGCACATCTTTATTAGATGGAGTGGTCATAGATTTAAGGCTTAATTCAATGGTCGCACTCTTAATGATTTCAAGGATCTGTTCTTCCATCAATTGAGACGGAGTCTTGTTATTGAAATTCGCCCTTGAAGGAATTGCGTATAGAACCGGTGGTTTCACGTAAGTGTTATCAGCCGGATGAGTGTAGAAACGCTCAGAATCGAATTCGTCAAAAGTGATTTCAGGTGTATCCTGACGATACACCGTCCAGGTCGTGTTGACCGAAGCATTCGCCAGGTAAACGTTAATCATCTCGGCTAGATCCGAAGTGATGAAGTCTGCGGCAAAGGCCATAAGTTTTTTTGCAAGGAAGTCTTTCCGTTCCAGGATTTCTTCGCGCAGACGAGAGGTATCAAGTTCAGTTTCTTCACCGTTAATAACGATCGAAATTGGTGGAACATCCATGGAAGCAAAATTGATATCAAGTTTAGGTGCTTTCGATATTGCTTCCAGGTTCGAGGCTACAGATAGGACTTTCACTGAAGCTAAGTTCTTTTTCAATGAAAGACGCAGGTTAACCGTTAGTATAACCGGGAAGGATCTCGTCGTGACTTTAAGAGATTTCAAGGAAGTTTTAAGTCCTGACCCGCATTTTTTAACATTTTTTTGACGGTCTTCGCACAGGCTCAAAGAACTGCCAGCAACAGTGATAGACGGAAGATTAATAGAAAGCCTGAGATCAAAACCAGCAGCTGAAGAATTAGAAATTTTTGCTGAAAGGCTCTTTTGATCGACCGTTCCGGTGACCTTGATATCTGAGGTATGCAGATAAAAAGGCAGATCTTTATTCATGTTGAGATTCGAGATTTCATTAACAATTTCGATAATTGGATTCTTAGCTATCTGGCTTTGCTTAATCGTAAATTTATAGAGGTTTGAAGGGATAACGACGGTCTTACTACCGGTAGTCCCAGTATTGTATTTAAGCGCCATTTGCAGCACTTTCATGAGTCCCTGCTCATTTAGTCGTACAGTTAGCTGCTCCTGCGCGTAGCTCAAAGAAGAGAAAGCGAGGAATAGGACGAATAAGGCCTTCATAAGCTCTCCAAATTCAGATTTTGGGGTTTGATTTGCAAATGGTAGGCCAGAAAGCCCCTAGCAAAATAGAGGCTTTGCCGGCTTCACTTAGGGGTGATTTGTTAAGCAAATCTCTGGGTGTATAAACTTTAGACAATGGTAGACAATGGTGCCAGCACACTTTTACTTAAGCGGTGCTTACTGAAAAGTGTGTTGGAACCTTTTAGAGGGAACGTAAATGAGTCTGGCGAAGCTCGTTCCAGAGCAGAGAATCCTTTTTCTTGGAAAGAATCTCCCACTGGTTAAAGCGCTCGATCTCCCGGATGATTTCAGGCCCTTTCCAAAGTTTAGAAGTATTCTGCAAATCTTTGTCATATTGAGTGAGACGTGGCTTATTGGCGAGATAGGAAGTATCGGCCATTTTGGTAAGATGCCCTTGCATGAAATTAAAAAATCCGCGCATTTTATCGAAGTCGCCTTCTAACTGAACCAGACGTTCGAAAAAATCAGCAAACTTTCTGCGGCAAAAAAGAGATGCTAGTAAGAATTGATCCAGGCGATCCACTGTGAAGAGACTCTTGACGTCGGCCAGACTCACTTCTTTAGCTTCCGGGAAATTCAGTTTTAGTAGAGTAGCAGCATTGTAAAAAGTTGAAAGATCATTCTCCAGAGATTCCAGAATCCAGGCCTTGGCATCGTAAGAAAGTGGCAAGCGCAAGTAAGCAGTCACGAAATCAAGCAGTTTATTAAGCTCCCAGAAACGTGGCGGCTCAATCACAAGGGTTCCGATGAGATTTTCTTTAACTAACTTTTTCCAGTTGGCGTTTTCAGATTCATAACAGAGAACCACGAAACGATCAGAAAGTTCCAGCTTACCTAAAAGGTCCAGCATTTCAGCTTTCAGATCCTGAGCTTGATGGATAAAAAAACAATCTGCTCCACCGAAGAGACTGAGAGTCTGAAATTCTTCTTCCACCCAGTTTTTAGACACTTCGGCTGCAATCTTATGATGAATCACTCTTTCACAAGATCCGCGCAGCAAATAGTCTTTGGCCATTTTGAGGCAAACCGGATCAAAGGTATTGAGAGCAATAACTCCATTAAATGAATTCAAAAAATCTTTTTGAAAAGAAGAGAAGAAATCCCAGATCTGCCACTTAGTATGCATAGAGGATCATGTCCCGGATAGAAATAGCCGCTTGTTCGGCCATAGAGCGCATAACTTTTCTTTGAACGCCGGCATTCTGAGTTCCCGTTACTGCCACTGGTTCATCATCAAAAACCTCCCGGGTGAATTGAGCACGAAGCGGGATGTCCACATTGAAGATTACCTTGGAAGTCAGCATGACTTTATCGCCGATACCGGACTTGAGTAAACTCAACTCTTCTTCAGTTGGCTTTTTTATAACCACAACCTGCAGACGAACAGTGACATCGTTAGTACCGGGGATATAAAAATTTTGACGTTTGTCACCGATGGCCGTTCCGGCACGCTCCTGGGCGACTCGGAAATTGCTTGGCCTTAGGGCCTCAGTGATTTTCTCTGGCGTTTTGATAATTCCAATCAAAACTGCATCTGAACTTTGGTGATAACCACTACGTAGTTTTAAGCCACTAAAGCTGGAAAGAAGCCGGTAAGTTTCACGGGTAAAGTTTTGGGAAACTTCAGGCTGGTTGGAATAATTATGGAACATAGGTACAGAAAGACTCTCAATCCCGTACTGACTAAGGGGATTTTCTTGTTGAGTGTAGCGATATCCACTACATCCAGAGATGAAGAGTAAAATGAGTAACCATGGCATAGAAAATCTATACCATGGACAAGTCATTAGAGCTAGGTTACTGGTTTAAAGATGTTCAAAAAGATAGACTATAAAAGACTTAATTACGGTGATTTAGAACGCATTGACGCTCATGACATCAAGCGCGATGAGATGCATTCCTTCTATCAGACCTTTGATTTTTTAGATCTCATCAAAGGCTGGCCGGAAATTGTGGGTCCTAAGCTAGCAGCCGTCACCTCCCCCTTGAAAATTAAGGGCGATTGCTTGTTCATCATGACTCGTCATTCAAGCTATTCCCAGGAACTTTCTTTTTCTCAGGAAATAATTAAAACTGCCATTTTTAAACATTTTCCCAACCTAAAACCAGTGATCAAAAAACTTGGATTTCAAACTCAGGAAGGTTTTTTTGAGCAGAAAGCACGGGAAGAAAAAGCCAAAGAACAAGTTCCAAAACTTCACCCTCAAAGTCCAAAGTACAAATTGTTAAAAGCTGAGGCTGAAAGACTTTTTGGGCACATCGAAGATTCAGAAGTTAAAGAGATGATGATTTCTCTCTATATTCAGAATGGTTAATTTCAAGCACTACCAGATCAGATAATTGATGAAAGATGATTTTTAGCCCTGGCTGACTGCTCTTAATTTGCTGCAATAACTCCGGCTGATTTTTTACGACCATAAAAGCTTTACCGGGCACACTAAGCTGAGTTTGTACCAGCTTCAAAAGTATACGCCAGTCATCCTGAAGAAAAGTACGTGCGAGACTCCTATTCGGGTTATGGGGAAGTTGTCCTTTTCCAGGCAGATAATAAGGAGGATTACAAACAATCAAATCAAATTCGTTCCCCGGTTGAATTTCGGAGAATGACTGAATAAGAATTTTTGCCGCAGTTTCTGAAGGAAGAAAATGCTTCACGTTTACTTCCAGGTGAGAAAGATACTCACTTTGAAGTTCCACCAGGGTGACACTCTCAGGACCAAGATTTCGTGCCAACTCAATCCCAATAATCCCGCAACCTGCCCCCAGATCCAGCAAATGCCTGGGCTTCAGATCTTGATCGACGATCCATTTAACTAAAATCAAAGAGTCTTGATTGAAGCGATAAAAATCCGGTTGCGAGTAATCATTCATGGCTTAGGAAATTAACCGTCGACTGGATGAGATCCGGCTCTACATCGCCAAGCTCAATCAGTTTGTATAATGTGAGCATGTAATCTTCTTTCGCTTCAAGATGCTGACGAAGGATCTGACGTCTGCGGGTCATCGAAAGAGCGCCGGTTTTGAGATACTGGTCTGCAAGTTTTTCATCCGCCAGTAAGTAGATTGCCCATAAAGGATCTTTTTCTTCGAGTTCTTTTATAATTGCCGCTGACTGATCAGGGAAATAAGGTCCAAGCTCTACAAAGGGCCATAGCCATTGGGACTGAAACTCCTGAGGATAGGATTTGGTACGAAGATTTCTTGCTCTTCTTTTAACTCCAGCATTCTTCATCTTGACCGCTTTAACAAGCTCCGGAGCAATTCTTTGGGTGTAGCTTAAAGAGAGTTTATGTCCAAGATCAGGCTGGACATCATTCACCAGGCCAAGAAGATCTTCTTTGTTAGTGAAATTTTCCAGATAGGCCGTGAGGAGAAAAAAGGTCGTTCTATCAGCAGGATGCCTTGAAAACTTGGCCAGAACCTTGTCTAAATGTTGCTCGGTCAGTTCGTGGTAAAGCGAATTCTTTGAGCCATAGCCCTGATAAAAAACTCTAGGCTTCTGCGGGATAATCTCTTGCAGGTAAGCATCAGAGCGGGCGATGTTACCTAACATGAGAAAGAGGTAGGATTTCAGGAGTTTTTCAAGTTTGGTCTTTTCCGGAATGTCACTCAAAAGCTTTATGACTGAAGACTTAACTCTCAGATCCGTGATGAGATTAAACTGAGAATTTAGCATTTCATTCACAAAATCAATGGTCTGTTGTTTCTTGGCATCCGGTTTTGGCTTGTTAGAAAGTTGCTTCAGCCATTTTTTCACCGGATGAGAGTCATTCAGTTTGAGCATGCAATTTCTAACATTAATCAGAAATTTTTCATTGAATAAATCTGGCGGGTAAAGAATCACTCCGAGCTGATAAACTGTACTCTCCAGACTCTGACAAGCGAAGTTTTCAATATCGAATGAACTGATAACTCTAAAACCGCTCAGGCTCACCTGAGGGCGAAAAGTCACGGATTCGAGTACTACTGAGCTATCAAGAAGCTTTTTTTTTTTCTCCGGATTTTCATCCTGGGCAATGGCCTGTTGAATAATCAGGTTAGATCCCAGAATCCCTTTGAGAAAAGACTTACGGTAGTAAATAATCAGGAACAAAATGATAAAGCCTGCGACCAGAATGTATTTTAGAAAATTTTGCTGTGGTTGTTTTTTACGGGGAGTAGCCGACTGATGAGGTATGGCTTCAGTTTTCAGTTTTTTTTTCCTGCATCTGGTTTCGGAGAAAGTGTCGAAACCTTCGGAACTACCGCCGCTTCTGTGGCAACAGAAGCAACAGTTGGAGAAGAGGACTGAACTTCCTTAATCTTTTTCAGATCAATTCCGCCCACGATCGTAATATCATCCCTGGTCGCTTCTCGCTCCGGTGTATTCTCAGTTGCTGTCAAAACATCTTTGGCTTCACTGATAGGATTGAAGCCCTGGCTATCAGTACCCAGGAGAAAACGATCAACTAGATCATTTTCGCGGATAAAAAACCAGTATCCATTGCCGCTACAAATCTCATCATCGCTCTTAATTGAGCCGTTATGATATAGCTCCAGCACCTTCTCTTTTGAGACCGGTCCAAGGATGTGATTTGATTTTGTACGTATCAACCAATTCTTACCCATATATTACCTGGCAAATATCCCAATAAGCGCCGCTAAGTCCTGGTCGTTGAATCGCAGCCCCAATGAGAAAGTAGCACTCTGACTTCCGTCCTTAGATACTAAGTCCTCACCTGCAACTCGCGCAAATAAAACGTTCCAGATTTTAACCTCTGTCATCAGACGAAGATTAGGACCGGCATCTTTCTGGTAATCAAAAACTTCCATCCCGGTACGGATTCCCCAATCAGGGAAGTAATAATCAAGACCAACACCACCAGTGGACTCGATCAAACCTGCTCGCAGGCCGAAGCGCTGAATACGGCGACCAATTTGAAAGTTGAATTTGAAATCAGACTTATTGATCTTACGGACTTCTTTCTTCGTTTCAGGGCCACCGTCAGTGGAGGTATAACTTTCAGTTTCGCTCTCAGTCTGAGGACCAAACTCATTGGTCACAATACCCAGACGGAAGAAGCGCTCAGGAGCCGGATAAATATCCAGATCAAAACGAGTATCTGTTCCAGTTCTGGTGTTCGCACCAGTTGAAAGACCAATGTCAGCTTCAATATTATTGATACGGTTAACCAGTCGATTCACACTGGAGAGAGTCTGAGATACCTGGTCAACCACGGCATCGTCTCGCAGAAGTTTACCAACAGTTCCCTTACCATCTTTCAAATCTGCAATGATGATCTGAAGGTCAGTAACGGCCTTGTCAGTTTTATCCAGAATTGGGCCGATCTTAGATAGATCACCCATGAGTGAATCTTTTTGTTCCCGGTCAGTCTCATAGGCTAGCTGCTCGGAAATGGCTTTGACGTCGTCCATGATCTGGTTGATTTTATCTTCATTCCCAGTGGTCATACGCTTTAAGCTGGCAGAGATGTCATTAATATTGGTGATAATTTCTTTCACCATATTTCGCCCCTGATCATCCCGCAGAGACTCTTTAATAGTCTTAGCGATTTCTTTAACTTCTTTCAAGACTTCACCGGCGTCTTTACTTAACTCTTCAAAGCCATCTCCACCTGATGCTTCCACCATAGAGCCTGGTGGCAGTCGATCGGCATTCTGGTCACCAAGTATAATGTCGAGATATTTATCTCCGAGAAAACCCACGCTTTTGATTTTAAGCTGAGAATTTTTTGTAAGCTTCACACCTTCAAGCATTTCAAACGTAACCATGGCGCCATCCGCCCCATTAAGTTCGATGGCCTTGATTCGTCCGGCATTAATACCGGCAACTTTTATTGAGGATTTTTCGAAGATGCCGGAAGCATCTTTAAGAATAGTTTTGTATTCGACGTAGTCACCGAACCCAGACTTATTAGTTGTAATTTTTAAGGACATGACCACAACGCTGGCAAGGGCGGCTAAGGTCAATAGTCCTACTTTCAGTGGGTTCAAGAATTTTACTCCATCAAAATTCGTAACACTTACTATCGGTTATTGAAATTATGATAAGCGATTTCGGCTATAACTCAAGGAATCTTCGAATGACAGGATTTTCCGATTTTTTGAAACTTTCCACATCTAAATGCTCAACTACCTGCCCCTTCTCCATAAAGACGATATAGTCTGAGTATTTTAATGTGGCATGAATATCGTGAGAGATAATTACCGAGGTAAAACCTGCTCCCACGTGAGAGTAATGAGTCTCTTTCATCAGGTCGTAAACCATATGAGTGGTGATAGGATCCAGGCCCGAAGTGGGCTCATCATAAAGCATGATGTGTGGATCAAGTGCTAACCCCCGGGCAAGTCCTACCCTTTTTCTCATACCCCCTGATAGTTCTGATGGCAGACGATATGCAGCTTCCCGACTGATTCCCACGGAATCCAGAAGACCCATCACTTTGGCTTTGATTTCAGCTTCGGTCATCTTGGTAAATTCTCGCAGCGGGAAAGCAACGTTTTCAAAAGAGGTGAGAAAATCAAATAGAGCTGCGTACTGAAAAACCATGCCGAAATTACGACGGAACTCGCGCAAGGCAAGTTCATCCAGTTCATTAATCTTGGTGCCCAGAACAATCACATCACCCGTAGTCGGCATCGTGAGTCCCAGGATATGTTTCATCAGTGTGGTCTTACCAGCACCGGAGAAACCAAGAATAGTGGTGATTTTATTTTTATGAATCCCAAAGGTGAGATCATTGAGAATGGTAGATTCACCAAACTTTTTAACCAGATGATTAAATTCGATGGAGTATTCGTTTTTCATAGGATCTTTGTTAGGAAACTAGTTAAGAAAAAATCTACCACTAACACAGTGATCATTCCCCAGACCACGGCCATATTGGTTCCTTTGCCTACGCCCTCAGCCCCACCTTGAACGTTAAATCCCTGGTAGGTTCCAATAATGGCGATCAAATAACCAAAGACGAAGGCTTTGATGAGTCCCTCGGCCACCATACCAAGATCCATGAACTCAGAGATCTTAGAAGAAAAAATCACTTCATCAATCTGGATGACTTTCGTACCAATCAGCCAGGCACCGCCATAACCGATCAAAAGAAAACATCCGGATAATAATGGAAGACTTAGCATGGCCCCAATAATTCGAGGAACGGCCAGGTACTGATAGCTGTTGATTCCCATTACTTCCAAAGCATCAATCTGTTCAGTCACTTTCATCGTTCCGATCTGAGCGGCCATAGCAGCTCCACATCTTCCCGCTACTACAAGTCCTGAAAGAACCGGTGCTAACTCTTTTGCCAGAGCGATTGTAACAATAGGTCCGATAAATGAGTCAGCGTTGATGACTTTCATACCGACGTAGATTTGGAACGCAAATACGGCACCGGTAAACGAGGAGGTGAGAAAAATAATGAAAACGGATTTGTTACCGATGAAATACATCTGATCAAAAAGAAGTTTCCATCGGTAAGGCGGCTTGAAGGTCCAGTAAAGAGTCTTCATAGTGAAATTAGTGAAATCTCCCAAACCAAGGAGTAGGTTCAGAACTCTTGTTCCTAAATCTTCGATTTGTTTTTCCACCATTGCTTTCATGTAGAGTTACTTTACCTTATAAATTCTTGGAATTCGATTAGTTACTCCACACATCAGATGATATGGGATAGTTTTCATCTGAGTCGCAAGATCAGTTATCACTCGATTATCATGATTCCAGATTTCAACTCGGTCACCCATTTTTACTTTGCCTGCTACGGATGGATCGAACATCAAAAAAGCCATATCCATATTCACCCGGGCAAAGATCTTTGCCTTGTGGCCATTTACCATAAGCTCAGCTCCGCTCATGGTGGTGATGCTCCAGTCAGCGTAGCCTACGGGAATGATGGCAATGTATCCATCTTCACCAGCAACGTTGATACCGTATCCAACCGGAGTCCCTTTCTTCACAGAAAATGTACTTAATATAGTGGTTACGAATTTTGAAATCTGATGTCCATCCCAGATGCGTGGTTCCACACTTTGCGGCCCGTACATCATAAGTCCCGGACGAACAAATGTTTCTTCGATTCCAAATTTTTGCTCAATCGCCCCGGAGTTAGAAACAGAAGTTTCCTTCACTTCTACACCGGCATCGGCGAGATTTTTTTTTGCTTTTTGAAACTCTTCCATCTGACGCTGGTTTTTATCACCGGGTTTAAGCGGATAATAAGAACAAGCAAAGTGAGTCATGAGATGTTTCACTCCCCGATTCTTAAGTTGCGGGGTCAATTCCGCCAGATCATCGAGACTTAATCCCAGACGATTCATACCGGTGTTGATCTTTAAAACAATCGGAAGTTTGTTTAAATCAGAATGCTTCAACACCATCTCCACATGAGAGCGGTGATGAAGAACAGGAGTGATAGCAAATTCATTATAAGCCGAAAAGACTTCCGGATTAAGGATTTCGGAATCGGAGAACACCATCATCTCCACGTCAAGCTCCGGACACTGACGATAGATCTCCAGGGCTTCTCCTAAAGAAGCACATCCAAGGCGATTCATTCCACACTCTTGAACCAAAAACCGTGAAATAGGAATGAGCCCGTTGCCATATGCATCCGCCTTCACCATAGGTAAAATTTTGGTCGGAGCGAGCTTTTTAATTTTAGAGATATTTTCCTGGAGCAAACCGAGGTTTATCTCCAGGAATGTAGAGTGTCTCATTATACAGAAAGTCTTTTGGTATCCCCGCCGCGTGCAATGCTCATCAGGCGCTTGCTTTCGGCTGCTGTGGCCATGTCTTCAAATTCTTTTTCAAACAATCGCAGGTAGTGAGCCGAAGATGCCGGAACCAATTTCAGGGTCGGCATCATCTCTTCAGAAAGGATCTGCGAATTATCTTCAAAGAACTTATAGAAAGCAAACTGACGGATAAATGTATTCAGCATCTGGAATTCTGTTTCCAGCTGTTCGCGTGGGATAAAGAACATCACATGCCATGGTCCAAAGAGAGAAAGCTTAGTGCTCTTACCCAGTCGACCAGAAAGCTGGATGAAGAAATCATTGAAGAAGGCTGACCAGTAAAACTTATTCTGGATGCGCTTCTTAGCGACATCCACCAATGGAATCAGACTCATGCACAGGATGCGGGTATCAGAATCAACCCCTGCTCTCTGCATTTTATCCATATTGTCCAAAGCTTCCCACATCGGAAGGAACTGTGAAGTGTATTGCGGAATCTGCTGGTGCAGTTTCAAACGACGCAGCGATGAGCTCAGCATGGACTCAAACACATCCCAAGGGAAATTCATCATACGCTCTTCACGGAATGATACGTACAAAATCACATCCGGGTTCTGAGAACCGGAGTGAATCTTGAGCATCACCGGTTCAAGCTCAAAGAGATCATTGGCCACTTGAGTTGCCATTTCCTGCGCGAACTTCTCGATCCCGTGGTGATTAGCTTGACCCAACCATAGCGATGGAAACGGATGATATTTTTTGCGTGAGACTTCAGGAGCAATAAGTTTCTGACCGTTTTGGCTCAGTTCAAACAAACCGTAACCATCGATGGCTTCCCAGCGCTCAAGCTTAACCAGTAGTGCCTGCACGAAATCCTGAATCATGGATTCATCTTCGATTTCAGCACAGAAGTTACGAATGAACTCAAAGTGCGCACGGAACTCTTCAGCAGATGAGCGATCAGAGATCAGGCGCTGCGAGCGATTCTGCAAACGCTGAATACGCATTTCCATTTCTTTGGTGGCAATGGCGTTTTTCATCATCTCGGCTTTGCGCTCAACCAGGCACATGATCTGCACGTTCAGGGACGGATCATTGTGGATATAACCAAAGGGCTTAAGTCCATAAGTTGATTGCAGAAGAATTTTTGTAGAGTCTTTGGAGTAGAAGGCGTAGCAAAGGGAACCATCCACCACTTTCGGATGCTGCTTAAACTGAACACTTCCCTGACTCATCTTCGTCACGTCCACGATCACCAGATCAGGAGTCTGAATGTTAGTCGCAACCCAGAATTCATCTAGGCTTTGGTAGTGATGAGCGAGAATATTGTTATGTCTTAAGGCAGATGCGACGTCTTTGGCCGAAGCCAAATCATCCATCAAAATTGCCACAGATAATTCAATTCCCTGAAGAGTGGTCTGCATGGGTCCTCCGATGACCTTTGATACTTTCCGTCAATGGTATCTTATGAGAGAGAAACAAGTAAAGTTTGAAGAATACCCAACTAAAATGGTTTTAATTGGATTTAGGCCCTAGAAATTTCAATGGCATCGTTCCATACCTACCCTTGGACACAGGCCGAAACATTTCAACGTGTAAATGGGGTCCCGAACTATAGCCTGTGTTTCCGCTGATCCCGATGAGCGTGCTCAAAATGCTCAATCACTCCAATGACAATCCCATCTTCCATGGCATAGACACTGCTGCCTTCGTTGACATGAAAATCATATCCATATTTCGCGGGGCCTGAATGACTCGGAACTGAGTCGGGGCCATGATCGAAAGTCGTTTTTTCTTTCAGAGGTGCTGTGACTTCTTTTTCATCCATCTTGCCGATTCTTCCCGGACGCCAGGTCCAGGAATTCCACTTCAACGATCCAAGATAGACATCAGAATTAGACGGTACGGAATAATCGGTATCATTCACAAAAAACCGTCACATCAAAGCAGCTCGTGTTTTTGATAAATGCAATTTTATCTTTTTCCTGAGTGATCGTGAGAAATTGCGGAGGATATCCTTCCACTGCGTGAACGAAAGAAATCAGGGAGAGCATGATGAAGGCAATCACTGCAGCTGTTCCCAAACTTCTTTAGCCAACTCAGCCGGCTTCTTCGTCCCATCCAGCTTCCACGGAATCTGGTTGAACACCACTTCCCGCTCGTTAAAAATTTGCTGAAGATGAGCGCGACCTAAT
>JBEIEO010000038.1:0-16636 GCA_040382895.1 Halobacteriovoraceae bacterium | reverse complement strand
GCATGGATTGAATCAACAGTCCCAGAAGGAAGTGGGTTGTCTTCCAGTGCGGCACTTGAAATAAGTTTTCTTAAGGCCATCCGCTCGGCTTGGGAACTACAGATCGGAGATGTGGAGCTCGCACTCCTGGGTCAAAGGGTAGAAAATGAATTCGTGGGTGCACGCGTAGGCATCATGGATCAGATGGCAGTAAGCCTCGCCGGTTTTCATATGGCGATTTTTCTCGACACAAAAAATCTCACCTATGAGCAGATCGAATTACCCTACGATCAAATGGATCTTGTGGTCATCAATTCCGGAATCTCTCATAAACTTTCGGCAAAAGGTGGTTATAACGAACGTCGCGCCCAGTGTGAAGAAGCTTGTGAACGATTAAAGATTAAACTACTGCGCGACATCACACTCGAGGATCTTCAAAAGGCAAATTTACCTGAAATCCTGATGAAACGCGCCCGTCACGTGGTGAGTGAAAACCAGCGGGTGTTTCAAGCAGTGAATGCCATCAAAAAAAAAGATTTGATTCTTTTGGGAAAGCTATTTTTAGATTCCCATCGCTCGATGAGGGATGACTATGAAGTCTCGATTCCAGAGATTGATATCTTAGTTGAGCTTATGATGAGTGAAAAGGATTGTTTAGGTGCGCGTCTGACCGGAGGCGGGTTCGGAGGTTCAATCGTTGCCATCACTCAAAAAAATACTGGTCAAAAGATCGCCGAAAAAGTAGCGCGTGATTACGAGAAGAGAACCAAGATCAAAGCGAGCGTTCTGTCCTGATTAAGAGCTTATCACAAATCCCCATTCAATCTTTACTTCTCCATTCTCAATTAAACCTTTTGGGGGGTTCGGAAATGGGCCTGCCTGGTTGAAGGAGTCAATGGCCGCATCATCGAGCTCCTGAATCCCACTACTACCCTTGATGTGAATTTTAGTGATCTTTCCCTGGCCATTTAAAACCACAATCAATGCCGTGACCAATTGTTCATCGGAAGCAATTCGACGGCCTCTCTTCATAAAATCTTCGGCTTTTTCCTGAATACTTCTTCCCCAAAACTGTTCTAGTTTTTGGCGGATGCGATGAAAAAAACCATAATACTTGTATTCCACTGTATTGAGATAGGTCAGATCACCTAAGGGTACTTTATCTATGTAATCATTGGTGGAACTAACGCCTTGCCCGGAAGCTTCGGAGAGTGAACCACGCTTCTTTTGTTCCCGGGCCGCTGCCTTGAGAGGATGATGTCCCTGAGTGAATGCTCCCAGATCAGAGAGTGACACGCCTTCGGAAACTCTACCACCTCCGCCGCCCTGATTAAACGTATCTATGACTCGCGCTCTGGTCTGTCGCTCGAAGCTTCGATCTTTATCACTCAAGTAGGCATCATCTGGGGTAGGAAATTTTTCAGTGGGATCCTGAGACTGCACAATTTGTTTGCGGGTACGAAGATCATTCAGAATCTTTACTTTGAGAGGTATTTCGCGCCGAAATTGCGTGATTTCCAGGGATCGATGGTAGCGCAGAAACAAAAGAATCAGGTGCACCAAGAATACCAGTGCCAGAAGAGTGTAAAAAAGACCATTTTGAAAGAACCAGGAGCGCTTCACAGATACCTCCTGACCTACCTATTTTAGCATTAACCCCCAAGGAAAGAATTAGCACATCCTAAAGAGTGCTGACTAAATTTTAGACACTTGTCGGATATTGTACAGCTCAGGAGCTTTTGAAACGCACTTAACGCGGATTGAGAATGGCATAACACTTGCTCATAATACTCAAAATCTTTTTT
Source organism: Halobacteriovoraceae bacterium (assembly GCA_040382895.1). GTDB lineage: Bacteria > Bdellovibrionota > Bacteriovoracia > Bacteriovoracales > Bacteriovoracaceae > Peredibacter. The sequence goes on along the minus strand of JBEIEO010000038.1, from coordinate 14,852 downwards.
TGAATTCTCTATTAGGGGTATTTATGGTCAGTCGTTCATTTAAGACCTGGGTTTTGATGGCGTCTTTCATCAGCAGCTTTTCAGCGATCGCCGTTGAGGCCGCCCAGGATGCAGAAGAAATCAGCACTGAAGGGCTGAATCTTAATCAGGAAAACCCTCTTACTTCCTACGCCCTCAAAAGAAATGGCAGGTCCAAGAAAAGATTCAAAGTCCCGTACCGCGCGTTGGTGGATTACTATAAGTTCGCAGGCCAAGGAACCATTGAAGAAAATAAAAACGGTATTGAGCTCATGGACCTGGATATGGACGCACTCACTGGTGTGGAAGCCGATGAGGTCGAATTCTATATCGATATGAAACGAAAGAAAGCCTATCCTCTTCGTCTCATCAACCCACACTCAATCTCTGAACTCTTCGTGCTTAAACCTGAAGTTTATACAAAACTTGCCGACGCTGAGGATTTCCTTTCTGCTAAACTTAAAATTTACGGGCAAACTGAATTCTCAAGTAAAAGACTTCGCTATGACCGAAATTTCGTTCATCTGGAAGACTGGCGCTCGCTCAATCACCCACCAGTCCAGGACTTGGGTCAGGATCTTACCATATGGGATAAATCCTATAGTCCGATAGATTACAATCAACATGACTCCGTATTCTATAAAGAGAGTTTCCAGAAGAAGATTGATGAGCTCTCTCACTCAGAACTGACTTTTGGAAATAAACTGGAACTTCTCGCCAATGGCGAATCTTATGCCCGAAAAATGGTTGAAGTAAAGCACGCTAAAAAGTCCGTCTTGATGGCCGTGATGTCCTTTTTCTGTGATCCTTCTTCCCGTGAATTGGAAGAGATCCTGATCAATAAAGTTAAAGAAGGAGTGGACGTCAAACTCATGGTGGAAAAGGTTTGGACCAAGATCGCCATGAAAAAATGCATGAACCGAATGATTGATGGTGGTGTGGATGTCGTTTATGCCAGTGACTTCCGGGAAACGAATTTAAAAGATAATCTATTCCATAATAAGTTCATGATTATTGACTCCGAAAAAGTCATCATGGGTGGATCGAACATTGTAGAGAGCGACAACATCTCAACTGGGTTTAACCACATGAACCGCGACAATGATGTTTATATCGAAGGTCCGATTGCTTCCGATGCAACCCTACAATTCGTTGAACTCTGGAAGCGTTATGAAAGCATTAAAAATGAAATCAATCAGCGCAAGAACCCTGCAATTAAAGATATTAGCGTCTATGAGCGCCTGGCGCGTGGAAACAAAGCCGCTGAGCTCGAAAAACACCAGCGAGGGGCAGAGAACTACGCAGAAGTTTTAAATAACCCAGAATCACGTAACAATGGAGTTTGTCGCTTCATTATCCAGGGGCCCCAGGGTGACGATGCCCTACTATCAAAAGTCTTCATTGAGCACATGAATGTTGCTGAAAATCGTTTGAATATGACCACGGGATCTATCTACTTTGATCTGCCAGAGCACGATGAAAAAGAACGTGCCCGCGATACCTGGAACAAACGTTTCTTCCGCTCGGTCTTTGCTGCTACTGAGCGTGGTGTGAAGCTCGACATTATCGGAAATGGAATCGATGGCGGTTATGGTGAAGTCTCAAATATGATCAATCGATTGCAAATGAGAAGTCGCTTCAAATTCAAACCTATCCATAAAACGATCATGTCAATCATGACCAGCTGGCTGGATAAGGGTGCAGCTAAGAAAAACCAGCCATACCTTGAATACATTCAAAAACAACCAAATGCACGTGCCTGGGCAAACTTCCAGTACATGCATTCAAAATTGATCCAGATCGACCGGACTGTGAATATGGTGTCCAGCTACAACCTGGAAGAATGGTCAGCGGATAAATCCCATGAGATGTCAGTCATCTGTATGGATAAGAAATTAAGTGGAGAAATGGATCAGAGTTTCTTAAGAGATTTTGTGAATTCTGTGCCTCCGGCAATCACTAAAAAATAAATCAAAAAAAAGCCCCTCTGCTTGAGGGGCTTTTACGTCATTTTTTAAAGCACCGGAACCGAGTTAACAATGTCACTGATAAAGCCCTTGAGGGACTCATCGGCCAGCTTCTTGTCGATACAAATCATCGTTGATTCGTGGTTCTTATAAGAGTGGACATCCAAATTAAAGCTTCCAGTTGAAGTCACGATGTGATCGAACATCATCTGCTTTGAATGCAGGTGATTAAAGTACATCCAAGAATCAACATTTGGCACACTGATTAGCTTTGCGAGATTGTTTCTCTGAGTGCGACCAATAAAGTTTGCCATCAACCTATCCAGACCATCGAATATCTTTGCCACACCCGGCTTACCCTGACTACGGAGCTTGCGAGCTAACTGGCGCAATTGATGACCTGCTTCTCCCCAACCGCCGTCCGGTCCATTCGAAATCATATCTAACTTCACACCGTTTTGAGCTGCATTGAGCATGCCTTTTACGATACGTGAGTTATACTGACGATTGGCCTTGTTTTCATTATAACGAAGCGTCGGAGTATTAATGATCATGCTGTACTTGGTGTTATTGATCATCTCGATGTAAGCATTAGTGATGATCATGGGAGTTTCAGTTGTCTTCGTCCCCTGCAACATCACTCGGCATACACCAGGGATATCGGAAACATCTTCTTTATTTAACCAATCATCATATAAGTCTTTACCACGCAGACCTTTTAATTTTTCGACGGCGATCTTTTCGGCCACTAATTTTTTGTAGGGCTCCATCGTGACATCACCACCACGCTCATGATTCCAGATGCGGATATATTCACGCACCATGTCTGTCACGGCCGGGCCAGTTACATGGACATCTTTATCGCGGGTGTGATTGTTGAAACCATTAGATGAGTTCTCAAAGTCATGCATGTTCTGACCACCGATAATGGCCTCTTCCCCGTCACGTATCCAAAACTTGGTGTGGTGGACGGTGAACATAGTTTTTGGATTAAAAAAACCTTTGCCCAAGGTGACCTTCACTCCGCCGCGGCGAAGTTTTTTAAGACATTTATTAAGGACCAGTTTTGTCCAGACACTTTCAACCATCAGTCGGACATCAACTCCAGCACGGGCCTTCTCAATCATGGCATCAATGATCTCATTACTGGATTCATCACAATACTGTACCATCACCACGGAGTGAAAAAATTTCTTAGATTGTTTAACCATGCGTACTTTTTCTTTGAATGAAACTTCACCGTTATTTAATAGACGAAGCTTATTACCGGCGGTCATTTCAGTTCCGGTCAAATCATCGAGCTTATAGTTGAAAGCAGGTTGGATCAGAGGTGAATTTGCTATTACTTTGTTATCCAGGGGTACAAACTGCGCACCATAGACTTCATTCGGAAGCTCGATCTTACGGATTGGGTTATGGTTTAAACTGTGCCAATCTGAAGGATAAACATACGAACGTGAATAACGTTGAGTAAGTGAATTATAAGTTTGTGAGCCATAGTATTTTTTCTTGGCCGACACAAAATCTTTGGTGCCTGAGTGACGGATAAACTGCTCTACATCAGTTTCAAATAAAGAATGAATCAAATCCGGATTATGTTCCGGCAGAATCGGTGTTGCCACACGTTTTTTTTGATCGACTCGAAATGAAAGATAAGAGTCCTGAGCCACTCTCACACCACCGCCAGTAGCAGCTTCGAGATGGGCACCAAGATCACCGAAATTTGCGATGGATCCAAGAACTGGAACTGCTTCCTGTGCATAAACCGGACTAGTAACTAATAAACCTAAGATAAGTCTGTGAATCATCTACGCCCTCCATGGTGGTAGATAAGTTCTTATTAATACAATGGTATAAAAGGCTTAGATTTATTGATAGGATAAAAAAACTTCTTCACACGCTGCGTTATGCATTTGAATTAAAGTCTAACTGAAACTTCTTTCATCCCTAACTTGACCGGCCTTTAGATTCCGTGCATCCCTCTGCTCCCTAATCCGGTAAAAATTACTGGCAAGCTTGAGCTTAATCACACATGAGATACGATCCAGCAGCTTACTACTACCAAGGAATGCCCAATGAAGAATACCATTATTGCTCTGACGCTATCGCTTTTAGCCTTCTCTGCCTTTTCTCAAAGTATCGTGAAAGCTGAAAAATCAAGTGAGGATGCGGACCTATGTTTTTATAAACAAGTTCAGCTGAAAGGATATGCCTTTGCTAACATAGTTGGACGCTGTGCCTGGGATCCTGCCATGAATGGAATGACTCTTTCCCTCGTCGCAGTTCCTGAAGATATGATGGAAGAGGCACACCGGGTAGAACTGGGCTACATCCGGTATGTAAAGCTTGTTCAAAATAAATCTCAGCAACTCCAGATCACAACATTAAGTGACAATATGAATGATAATGGAGACGTCTTCCAGGAAACGAAAGTGGTCTACGTCCGTGTTGTTGACCCTAAGAAAGGCACCTTTAGCGTAGTAACGAAGTAACTTTTTTGCTAACATCCCGACCATGGAAAACCAGGTCAGGCTCCAAAGGTGGCTGGATGATACCGCCACCTTTCTAAAAAAATACCTCGCTCAAAATCATCTTGATTCCACTAAAGTCGTGGAATATTGCCCCCCCATGAAACTACGGGAATCCCAGAATATTTCCCTTGGAGAAGCCCACTCTGATGAAGCCACCTGGCATCAACTAGAGAAGATTGTAAATAAAAGTGTCAGAACCTCTCACCCTCTTTTTTTGAACCAGCTCTTCGGTGGCATCCAACCCGAATCTATGAGCGCAGAATTCATCTCCACTGTGCTCAATCCCACGATGGCAACCTTTGAGGTTGCACCCTATTTGACTATCCTGGAAAAAGAGTTGGTCAGAAAACTCTCAGATCTTGTGGGCTTTAAACTCGGCGAAGGTATCATGGTAACAGGCGGCTCAAATGCCAACCTTGTAGGCCTGCTCTGTGCACGCCAGTTCAAAGTTCCGGACATCAAAACCGCTGGCTATCAAGGCAAGTGCTATACGGTTTACGTTTCACGAGAAGCCCACTACTCATATGAAAAGGCGATTCAGATCGCAGGCCTCGGAATCAATCATCTGAGAATGGTCAACGTTCATGAGAATGGTCGCATGGTTCCTGAACATCTGCGCCAACTCATCTTAGAAGACCTACAGGCAAACCGGGTACCGATGATGATTGGAGCCACTGCAGGGACAACAGTGCTCGGGGCTTTTGATCCCTTGAATGAGATTCACCTCATCTCCCGAGAATTCAATCTCTGGTTGCACGTCGACGCGGCTTGGGGTGGAGGTGCCGTACTTTCGGCTAAACACCGCCACTTAATGGAGGGAATTCACCTTGCCGACTCGTTGACCTTCGATGCCCACAAAACTCTTAGCACCGGGCTCATTACCTCGCTTGTTCTGTGCAAACACCCGGGGATGCTTAAACAAACTAATCAGGGTGGAGGAGCTGAGTATATCTTCCATGATTTTGACAACTCTGATTGGGACACCGGAACTTACTCTCTCCAGTGTGGCAGGAAAGCTGATGCCCTAAAACTTTGGTTACTTTGGAGAGTCCGAGGTGATGAGGGCATGGCCAAAATTATCGATCATCTGATGGAGCTAGCTCAATACGCCCAACAAAAAATAAACAACCATCCCAGATTAAAACTACTCTCCTCTCAGTATCTGAACAATTGTTTCCAGGTACTCCCGCTAGATCAACACAAGAATCCCAACCAATTCACGTTAAAGGTTCGAACACATTTAGTTCAGAGTGGAAAGGCCCTGGTGAATTTCGTACAGCGTCCTGATGGCCTGACATTCTTGAGATTAGTAAATGCTAATAACCAAACGAGTGAAAAAGACCTTGATCATTTTTTTCTGGAACTCAACAAGTCCATAACTTCAATTGATAAACTTGAGTATTGAAAATCATTAACCTCTTTTCGTACTTCAATTAACTAAAACTTCAGGTATCCTTTAACTAAAAAACCAGGTCTTAATCCCTTTGAGACAGATGAAGTGCTGCTGCGAGAAGTATTGGTGCAATCTTCATTCCCCCATGAGTGGCCGGAAGTGATGCAACTTTTAACGACCTCACAAAAGATCTACTTCGTTGCGAATAATAAGAATCTAGGCAACTATGAAAGTTCTGTTGGGCCCCTGCCAGTTGTACTGAGAGAACTCTGTGAAGGATTTTTTTCTCCTGAACTTAAAGCGATCGAAGAGAGTTGGTACGGAATATGTCTTCATCAAAGGCACGCTTTATTTCTATCGACCAAACCTACAAGCAGCACCGGTAAAGGTAACGATACAATCCTTGTGCAAAAAAATGGTTCAGGATTTGAACGATAAATTCGCCCTTCGACTCTACAAGGATCAATTGAACCAAATGTTGTTATATCGGGAAGCCACAACCCTCCTCGAGACTCTTACAGATCTTGCCCCGGCAGGGATCTTTTTTACCGACTCAAATGGGAAAAAGAAAATCGCCCGCAGAGGTCTACCATCATCGCTCTCAGTGCATGTGGCTTAACCGAAGAGATCGAAGACGCCTTCAAGGTAGGTTGCGATGATTATCTGGTGAAACCAGCAAAAAAAGGAGTTATTCTCAATCTCATCAAGTCTCACATTACAAATCTCTAAAAATGGTTTCTGTTGCTTCCCGTGAGTTGTACATGCCGTGCTGTGTGTGCCCGATTCCAGGCACAACGACCATTTCATGGCCATGTCTTGGGAACTCCTGATCCATGAAGGCCTTAAAGTTTCTTCCTCTTACGAATCGGTTAGCACCTTGAAACTGAGCCTCACAACTCTGCTCTACATTTCCCACATCTTTTTCACCCAGGAAATAAGTCACATCACGCTGAAGATAAGACTCAATCATGAGAGGGATAGAAGTGCGGGACATGTAAGGGTTGAGTTTATCTAGGCCATACTTGTATCGGTTATACTCACAAGAAGGTCTGAGAGGAACTTTAAGCACCTCATTCTGCCAGCGTTTACTATTCAGATAGACATAGGTTCCGGGATTACTGACTACAAACTTAATATTTAAACCTAACTTCGCTTCGTTCAATCGTGTACCGAGAGCAAATCTCTGAACTAGATGTCCACCAGCCGAGTGTCCTGTGAGAATGACATTCTTTAGTTTTGGGAATCGTTTCTTATCAGAAAACTTCTTGATCAAAACATCAATAGAATCAAATGATGAATTGAGTTTATTAGGCAGCAGGGTCTGATCACCAATCCACCAGCCTTCGTAACTATAAACCATTTCATTTGCAGCAATCACATCTCCATTAATTTTGAAATGAGGTGCGATGATCAGGGTCTTTTCGTTCACTTGCAGTTTTTTAGTGATGGCATCCATGGTCTTAAGATAGGTCTCTGCATTTCGCTCAGAACCAGACACTGTGATGATGAGATTTTCAATATTAGGTGAAACCGAATCCTGGTGGTTTTGATAATAGGTCAGAAAGGCAGAGTTGAGCTCAAGCTTTTTAACTTCCAGGGCGTGGACGACGGAGACAAGACAAAGAAGAAAGAAAGTTATGAATGATTTCATAAATGACCTCTTAACTGCCTTTATTTCTAACATGAGACTCGGCAGGACAGTGATTTTATGAAATTTTTACTATTACCTATTAACCCAGATTAATACTCCTAATCACCTCAAATATCCGAAGCCATCTAGCAGTCTTGCGGAGGTAAGAAATAGAAGCTTGCATGAAGCCCCTCTCAGAGGGTTTTTAAATTTGAATCGAAATGCAAGAATTTTAAGCCGATCATTTTAAGAACTTGCCACTCAAGGTATTGAAATTGAGAAATTCGATGTATCAGTTCAGAAAAAAGCTTAAGATCTAACTATGAATACTCCTTTCATTTTTCTTTTTCTTTTAGCCTTCAGCTCTCATTTGCCAGCCGCAGGCCCTATGGCCATGATGAATGAATTTCAGCCGGAAATTTTAAACATTCAGATTGCCGCTGATAAAGAGAACGGCATTTATGAATCAGATATGGCCACGGCCAACGCCTTAAAATCTTCCGCCTATAAAATATATTTGCTGGAGAATCCAGGCTATCCCCTGCTTCTCAAATATCTGGATAGCAAAGAACCGGTGGCAAAAACCTTCTGGTCTAACATGATTGCAAGGAACAGGTTCGCTGGAAACGATGAAAGTAAACTCCAGCTTCCTCTTTCTCTTTTTCACAATGCCTACGTCCGCAAAGACTTCCATCGGTCTACGGAAATACTTGACTGCGATAAGCTAAAAGTAATTGCTAAAGAATTTACTGAGGGAGAATCACTCAGAGTAAGTCTCTACCCATCCTTTGAACTAGGAAGTGCGCTCCAGGCGTTTATCAGTAATCGTGTTGAGGGTGCAACTGCCATCCGAGATTTTATCCTGAAGATTCAAGAAAAGGCGAAAGTAGAAAAGTATGAAGTAGTCAGTGGCGTTCTTTTTGCTTCCACAACAAAAACTCGCAAGCTTCAGTATTGTAAAATTCCCTCGATCCTTAACTTAAAAGTCAAAAAGGATTAATCCTTCTACTTCAGGGGAATAAACTTTAAGCGCCGATAAACCAACATTTGATTATTCGCCGGCATCGCCACATCCATAACCAATTCAAAACCATTTTTTATCATGTTGTTGTTCACATCTTCGAAACTGCGGATGCCACTCATCGGATCTTTTGCTTTAAGTGATAGATCAAATTCTTCGTTGCTTTGAGTGGTAAAACTTCCACCGTATTTGAAGGGACCATAGATCACAACTCTGGCCCCTTCCCGCAAACGACCGCCAAATTGCTTGACGAGAGACTTCACTTCTTTCCAGTGCATAATGTGGAAGGTATTGGCGGTAAAAATCACATCGAATTTTAATTTTGGAAGCTCATCCTTACCAATTTCTACTCGCTGAGGTTTCTGGATGTTCGGCACTCGCGCCTCTTCAAGCCACAGATTAATTCCTTTAAGATTGACTTGCACATCAGTGGGATACCATTGGACTTGAGGAAAATAAGGGGCCATGAAGACCGCGTGCTGACCGGTTCCCGAGCCAATTTCAAGTAAGCGACGATCTTGTTCATCAATCACTTGCTTAAGCACTTCAAGGATGGGTTGCTGATTACGCTCGCAGGCGGGCGAAAAAGGTTTTTCACTGGAATGCATTTGACACCTTCTCTATCACAGGGAATAAAAACAATACTTACAGGATCATTTCCAGTCCAGCCAAACATATTTAATCAATTTTTGCAGAGGCAGGGATTTTTTATTTGGTGCCCAGGACTGGACTTGAACCAGCATGCTTTTAAAGGCGCCGCCGTCTGAAGACGGTATGTCTACCAATTTCACCACCTGGGCACAGAAGTGTTATCATAGGTCGAACTCATCCGTTTTTCAATCCCCTTATGGCATCAGCTTTAACGGAATCCCTGGCAGAGTATTCAAGAAATTTGCTTTCACTATGTTCCCTTTGCCGTCGTACATGGTATTTCTCGCTTTACCTAACTTGGCACACTCTAAGTTCTGGGTTCGGAAACGGTAGTCTAAATCTCCTAGATTGAGTTGTTGAAATTCTTTATTGGTCATTCTTCGATGGACGGGGTTCACTGTTCCACCCTCGCCACCGGCCCTGGCCTCCGGATTATATTGATATTTTGCATCCACCAGACACCCTCGATTACCCATAACTGGCGGCACACCTTTACCACGGAAGTCACAAGGCTCCGGATGCTCAAGCCCCAGCCCATGCCCAAATTCGTGCGCGCAGGTGGTACTAGTGCCTAAGCCGTTTCGGATATCAAAGTAGCCGGTATTGCCTTTTAAAGCGTGCTCAGACACATAAACCGAAGCACCCTTGGGTGGCTGATCAATTCGAGCGTAATTGTATTTGGGATTAGTGTTGTAATAGATTTTCCGGAGAACCGCATCCTCATCGTTTTTTTCTTTCATGATTTCATAGGTCACGTTGAACCTAAGCTTGCGCCAGGCTCCGGTTTTATTGAGCTGAATACTGCGATCTCCTTCATTGAAAATTCGATTGATCTCATCGATGCAGGGCTTAGCGTATTTATGCCAGGCCTGGTTCCCATAAAAGAAATAATGAGCACGAACTTCAAGTACGTTGGTCTCGTGATTGATACAGACTTCAGCACTTGAAAAAGCATGGGTGGCAACAAGGAAAGTGGCGAAGCCTGCGATAATAAATCGTCTCATAAGTGGCCTTCTGTCTAAAAAATAGACATGGGTGAAAGCATAACTCCCGTTTAAAGGGGGTATATACATTAGTGAGACTTAGACATGCAGATCTGGGGCCAATAAAGCTGGAATGGATAAAATCGATAAGACATCTAGAACTTACGGCATGGGGTGTGATTTATCAGGATTTAAGAGATTTTTTCAGTGATCACATCACTGATGGTTTTGCCTAAAAGATGAATGTGATAAGCGTCCACAAAACCATGATGCGCCTGAGCCGCAAAAGGAATCATCAATTTTCCATCAGGTAAAAATGAAAACCGCCCCCAGGCAATGGCCGGGATATCAGCAGCTTTATAGCGAAAAACTGGATGCTCTATCGCTGTAAATTTCAACCAGGGAATACACGTGATAAACACAAGGTCTTTCATTTCACGCTCAGTTAATTCAACCCCAGGATTTATTAGTCCCGGTGAAGCTTCGACCAGAGCCTTTGCTTCAAGACTATTACTGATAAACTGAGTTAGCTCCGGATCATTATCAAAGCGAGTATAGTTAAAAAGATTGTTCTCATCGATGACTGTGTAGGAGCCAATCAGTTTAGTGACCTGAATAACCTGATCCTGGTAGATGCGGTACTTAAAATTATCAATTCTCTCCAGAGAACGCATCAAACAGAACAAAAAGAAATGGAAGGGAGGATAATTCATCTGCTTACAAAAGGGTCGAAAGTCGGGAACTTCAAGTTCAAAGCAAATATTGAGTAATGGATTTTGAAAACTTTCAAAGAAATTAAATCGATCGCGACGTTTTTCGAATTGGTCCACTTAAGCAGCATCCTGGTGAGGTAGGTCCTCGCCCAGTTTACTCTCTTCCAGCCATTTTTCCAAGACTGTCTTATCGGCAAACGTTAATTTTTGAAGCAATACTTTTTGTCCCTGAGATTTGATACTCACGCAGAGGCGATATCGTTCGAGAGGTCTTCCATCCTGATAACCGGGCGAATATGATTCCACCCAAATACTCTCTAACTCACTCAATTCAAGCCAAATTACTGAAGATGACCAGGGTAGCGGACCCTGTTTAAATACAATTCGTTCTTTTTCCCAAATGATTTCTGTTTTATTAACCCACAATGCAAAGGCGTGATAAATGAGCCAAGTGCCTATCATGGGCAATCCGAAAATCAAGGCTACAGATGGCTGCTCGTTGATCGCCTGAGATAGCGACGTAATCGCCTTTCCATTCATGACAAACTTCGACTGATGAAAAAGAATGATACTGGACCAGCTGGAAAAATTCCAAAAGATGCTAAGCATGGTTTGAAACCAGAGATTCTCCGAGCTTCTCCAGAAGCGTACGATATGACGGGAACTTAAGACTTTAAGATCTGAGGCCATCCTCAAACTCCTTAATTCTTAATCGGTATATCAAGAGTTTTTATTAATTACTCCCCTACGGTGACTGAGATTCCAGTAGGATGGGAGGCGTTGAAACCCGCAGAGAGTCTCTAGCCGGCTTTTCTGATACGAGGATCGGGTACGTTGATAATTTCATCGGTAAACCAACGCTTCTCACACTGATCTGGACTACTCATAACGATGAATTTTTTAAAGGCTTGATCAATCTTACTCCAGCGCTCATAGTACTCAGGAGGAGCACCTACCATTCGATGGGCCTGTTCTAGTAAGCGTTCTCTTTCCTGCCAAAGCTCTTCGGTGACATAAATATGGGGGTGAGCATCGGCGGGACTTCTACCCGCATATCGCTTGGGGCCGCCAAAGGCCTGAATCATGAAGGCAATCTGCATATCATTGATAATCTGCTTATCCATATGGCCAAACACCAATTTGAACCACTCATGCTCATAAATGAGATCATAGAACTGAGTGCTTATACGGTTAATCCAATACTCTAAATTTTCAAATTTATTGTCCATACACACTCTTCGGAAAAGGAGCGGAAATAATGGAATTTTAAGAAATTAAATATTTTTAAGAGGAAGGTCGACAAACCTGACATGAAAAATCAAACGCTCCAAGGTAGGACGTCAATTATTGCCACATATCCGGCTGATAAGCTTCTACGCCCAAACCCCATTCTTCAGTTTGCCCCAATTTGGATTAACGAAATAAAATACCAACCTCAATTTGGAGACCGCCATTCCCTCTTATTACTGAAGCGGCAAATGCCAAAAAAAGTCAGCTTTGTCCGGGCCTATACGGGATGGCATCTTTCGGGAAGAAGAGAGCTACATGAGTTAGGTGAAGGACGGGCTTTTTTTCGTTGGCTGCAAAAACATGAACTAAGTATCGAATGGAACGAAAGGGACTTTGCATCCCATCCCTATTTTCTAGATCCACTGGCACCGAAGCATGAACAAGACGATGAACTCGCCGATGGACATAGCTTCGTCATTCGTCCCGTGCACGTGGCGGGCAGAAACGTCAAACTCTACGTTAAGGACAATGATCTTCTGAGTCTTTTGAATTTGCCTTATGGTCAGGAGGAGGATTTTCTTACACTGGTTATGAGCTACATTACTCAGCGCTTTGAATGGGAAAAATGGAGAGCTCCGGCTCCACCATTTTTAGATTGGGTGGTCACCCATGGGAAAAGACCAGTTTTCAAACCAGGGCAGCTGGGCTTTCAAACAAATCGGTTTATTTACGTCTGACGTACTTATCGCACTCTGGACCTGGAGCTGTGGCCTGCATGCATTTAACCTTCGTATTGTATTCGGCAATCTGCTCTTGAGCGGCGCGCTTTTCTTCCAGATACTCTTCTGTGGTTTCAGATAATTTTTCAACCGACTTAGAAAGCTCCTGAAACTTCTTTGCTTTCTCTTTATTCAAAACGATCTCTTTTTTTTGCTTTTGTATCTCACTTTGTAACTGGACCAATTCCTGGTCAGCAACTTTTTGTTCTTTTACATATCCATCCACATTGATCGTTTCCGATTCGAGCACGGTGGGCTCAGACTGGGCCAGGGCCAGAGTTGAGCTAAAGATAAAAAGAGTGATGAAAAAACGCATAAAAACCTCTTTGGATTGGGGTTAAAATAGCCTTTTTAGAGTTTGGATATAAGGGTATGCGAAATAATTACAAATTTAGTGTTCAAATAGCTGATTTCAGAGAAAATAGGCTCCATGAAAAACTTTATTCTTTTCTGTCTGTTACTCATCCCCTCAGTGTCATTTGCCAGAAGTCTCAAGCTCATGACATACAATGTGGCGAACCTCTATGATACACGCCATGATATTGGAACCGAGGATTGGACCTATTTACCTTTAGACCTGAAACAAAAGATCCCAAACATTCAGGAAATTTGTAACCGCAACACCTCTTCTTCCCGGATCAAAGAATGCCTGACTCTGGATTGGAACGACAGGATCTTCACAAAAAAACTTATTAACATCTCCCGGGTTATAAAGGCCACAAATCCGGATATCCTGGTTCTCCAGGAAATAGAAAATAAAAATGTTTTGAACAAACTGGCGACAAAAGGCTTGAAAGGTCTGGGCTATCGGTTTCAGGTTTTGATAGAAGGCGATGACTCCCGCGGTATTGATGTGGCGATTCTATCTCGCTTCCCTTTCATCAAGGCCTACCATCACTCGATCATTCATCAGGGAGAAAAACTCAATACGCGAGGAATTCTCGAAGCTCACTTCAATGTTATGAATCAAGATATAGCGGTGTTTGCCAATCACTGGCCAAGTCAAAATAATCCTACAGAAGAAAGAATTAGCTCGGCAAGAACTTTGGAAAATATCACAAGGAGGCTTCGAGCTGACCTCATTGTGGCCCTGGGAGATTTCAATACTCTGGATACCGACTCACCGAATCCCTACTTAGAAATGCCATCCTTTTTTGATCTTGAGAAACCAGCTCGTCAGATAAACCCAAATCTGATGCCTGGAACTCGCTTTAAAAACAATCTCTGGTCATCTATTGATCGCATTTATGTTCACCAGAGATCAGCTCTCAAACCGCTTATTGCCTCCTTTGAAATAGTTGCAAGATCTTTCATGCTTCGAGATGGACTACCACTAGGCTTTGATGTGATGACAGGAGAGGGATTTTCGGACCATTTACCAGTAAGTATTGAATTTCAGCTCTAAAAAAGCTTTTTTGATAAATGGCTTTTATTTTAAAATGAAAAAGCCGAGCTTTTTTTTAAAAATCTATCGAAACTGTTCCGATAGAATCCCAACTATGAGCAAACGATCTAATCCAAAACCTGTTTTCGTATTATTTCCGCCAGGAATTTATATGACCTATTATCTGCTGGAGTGGATGTTCAAAAACTAGTGCTTTTAAGCCATTCTTTGATTTCTCTCACTAAGAATTCCGGTCCATCTAGATGAAATGCATGCCCGACATTTTTGTCCTCGCAGAGAACAAAACTTGCCTTGGATATTTGTGCGATTTTTTCTGAACATGAATAATGAGCGAGACGGTCGTGTCTGGCAGCAACTACTAACATAGGGATGGAGGGAACTTGCTTAGGCCGAAAGCGCATTCCCGCTATCAACTGACTCAAGACATTCGGAAAGCGCATATTCGCCTCAAGACTGAGTTTTGTCCAAACAGGATGAATTTTTTGGGCGTTTTCTTGGTGATTAGAACAAAGATCAAGAATCAATTTTTCT
>JBEIEO010000037.1:0-17438 GCA_040382895.1 Halobacteriovoraceae bacterium | reverse complement strand
CACTTTTTAATGATCATGTACTCTTCGAGATCAGCGCGCGTTTTCTCTGACTCAGATTCGTTATATTTTTTTTCCAGCCAGGAGACGATGCCCGGAAATTCCTTACGGAAATTCCAGGATGAGTTTTCCGACTCAAACTTATAGTTATAAATTTTATCTCCACTGCCATCGTACAAGAGAGTGCGGAAGCGTTCGGATAATTTGCTAAAGGGTTTTTCCACATCAACTTTCTCGGCAACCGCAACAGATCGCACCATCTGCATAAGAAAGGAATTCTTTTTTAAGATGGGGATAGCACCTTCTTCTAAACTGAGCGATTCATCAACTAAAAGGCTGTCGATATCGAAGGTTTTTGAAATGCCCAGTCCATTACAGACGGAACAAGCACCCAGCGGTGAATTGAAAGAAAATAGTCTAGGTTCAAGATCGGGATAGCTCTTACCTGTTTTAAATGAATAGTTTTTTTCAGAGTAAAAGTGCTCTTTTTCATCAGCTAATAGTACCAGATAACCATCAGAGAGCTTAAGTGCGTGTTCCACTGAATCTGATAAACGGCTGCGAATACCGTCTTTCATAACCAGACGATCCACCACTCCATCGATGTTATTAAACTTAGATTTATTGATAGATATATTATCGTCCAGGTTTAAAAGGTCGGCATTCAGTCTTATGCGCGAAAATCCCATGCTGGTAAATTTCGCCAACTCTTCTTTGTGTTCACCTTTTTTGTTCCTAATGACTGGAGACAAGATCTGAAGTTTGGTGCCATTTTTGAATTTCAAAATTTGCTCAATGATTTGCTGGGGAGATTGTTTCGCTACTCGCTCGCCAGTTTCAGGACAATGAGCTTCACCTAAGCGGGCGTAAAGCAATCTTAGATAATCAAAGACCTCAGTAATCGTTCCGACAGTAGAACGTGGATTCTTAGTGGTAGATTTCTGATCAATTGCAATTGCAGGAGAAAGTCCTGTAATGCTTTCGACCTCAGGTGCTTCAATCTGACCTATAAATTGTCGGGCATAACTGGAAAGTGATTCGATGTATCGACGCTGACCTTCCGCATAGATAGTATCAAAAGCTAGCGAAGATTTTCCTGATCCCGATGGGCCAGTGATTACAGTAAGTGAATGTCGGGGGATTGAAACATCAATATTTTTGAGGTTATGAACTTTAGCTTTTGTGACCTGAATTTTGTCCATAAAGAGTCCTTAAAATCTGCAGCGACTGTTTCAATGAAAACTGACAACCGCGATAATCTGCTGAATTTTTTCCAAACAATCCAAAAGACGTTCCATGATCAGGACTTAGTCGAGGGTACGTAAGACCGAGAGTAATATTTGAACCAATAAATCCCTGTAGACCTTTAAATAGACCCAGTCCCTGATCGTGAAAGAGATACACCATAACGTCCTGTGGGTCCTTGCGCTCGTTCAGCATTGTATCACCTGGATAGGGTCCAGTAATATCAATTTTGGCTTTGTCAGAAACTCGTTTAACGGCCTGACTAACTCGCTTATCTTCCTGACCAATCAGTCCATTCTCGCCTGCATGGGGATTTAATCCCGCTACCAGATAACGATTCACTGGCCAGCTCCATGCCTGCAATGTGCTTTGTGCATTCAAAAGGGAGTGGTAAATGCGCTCTTCCGTCAGGGTTTCTGAGAGTTGATTAATTGCCAGGTGATCGGTGACCAAAAGCATTTGCATGCTTGGTGATGAAAAAAACATCCCTAATTCTGGTTTGCGATAAACATGCCTGAGGTATTCAGTATGACCTGCAAATCCTGGAAACTGATCTTTAGATGTTGGTAAGGTGTAGAGCACTCCACCGGATTCAGCTAATAGCATCGCAAGCTTTAAAGCAGTAAAGCTTTGAGAGTGCTCCACTTGTTCCAGCCAGGTGACTGGTATCTTTACATGGCTAAGCTGGATATAACTTTGAGTGAGCTCAAATGGTAAACCCATACTAACAAGTGTTTCGGTAACACTTGCTTTGTAAGCCACTAACTGAACTTCTTCGAGATCTTTGTTGGTTAGAAAAAGTGAGCTTTTGAAGAAGACCTCTAAACCGATACCTTCTTCATGACCCTGACTAACATAGACTTTCATATTAGAGCATGTTTTTGATGTAGTAGTTGGAGTACTCACGGTCAAACCAGTTTTTAGTAACGGCTTTACCTTTCTCCATAAAAAGATCGTTCTGAATCTGTTCTTTGAACTTTTGGAAATCAGCTGATTCTACCAGGTCTTTTTTCTGAACATAAAAGACATGCATGTAACCACTTAGAGAAACGGCTTGGGAAAATGTCCCTTCAGCAGTACCCTTCAAGGCTGATGCAAGTTCTTTTGATAAGTTATCTTCACTAATCGCTTCGAGATTATTGGATTCAAGATCACGGTACTCCTCAGGGAGTTTTCCTGTGAGCTGATAGTCTTTGAGAACCGCCAGAAATCGATCAACACTTTTATCCACAAGACCAGATTCCTTGATATAGAAATCTACCAGGTTGTACTTAAAAGAAAGAGCATTGTTGGCGCTATTACGACGATAGTATTCGTTTTTGATTTCTTGCTCAGTCACCGAAATGAGGGGAGCGATAATTTTCGAAGCGAATACGTTATACTCCATGGTTTCACGGATAACTTCAAAGTATTCTTCAAAAGTTAGGTTCTTTGTTTTAAGGAAGTTCAAAAGATCCGAACGTTTTAATCCTAGACGTTCTTCTGTCATCTTGATTCGCGATTCAACTGCATCGTCATTGATGACATATCCTTGAGCGTTGATTTTGTCACGAATGATGAAGGCGTTGATTAGGATATCGAGCAATTCTTTCTCGGAGTACTTCTTTTCGCTATAGATCATTGGTGAAACTTCCTGACGTGCAGGCAAAGTTTGTTGGATACGAGCAATTTCAGACAATGAGATGACTCTGGTGTTTACAACAGCAACGAGTTTATCGAGAAGTTTTTCCTGAGCAAAAGTGCTGGAAGCACTCAAGCTCAGGATAATTAGCAGGTATATTTTTTTCACTACGCTTCAATTTTAGATCTGGTTAATCTTGATATCCGCGCCTTTAGCAAGACCTTTGAAATAGTTCTCGATAAGGGCGTCTCTTTTTTTATCGTAAATGATTTTCTTGTACAAGTTTTTGTCGATCTGATCATAGGATTTAACACCCAGCACCTTAATAACATGATAACCCATTTGAGTTCTCACTGGTTTTGAGATGTAACCTACTTTCTGATCCTTAATAGACTCATAGTATTCAGGTGCTAGACGTGTTGGAGGCTGGAACCCAAGATCGCCACCTACTGGTGCTGCTGAAGTTTGTGAGTATTTATTGGCAAGCTTTGCGAAGTCTTCTGGGCTCTTCTGTAACTGAGTATAAATGCCAAGAGACTGTTCAAAAGCAGCTTTTACTTCTTCTGGTGTTGGTTCTGCTCTCAGTCGGTAAAGGATGTGAGCTGTACGATATTCTTTATTGGCATCGTAGTATTTTTTCACATCATCATCTGAGACGTTAATCTTTTTAAATTCATTTTCAAGGTCTTTAGAGATTTGAGCATGAAACAAGATATCTTCCTGCTTAGCTACTACCGCAGGATCTTTATCCAAACCTGTTTTTTTTGCTTTCAAAATTCCCAACTCGCGATTGATTAAATCTTGAAGTGAAACTTCTTTGGTGATTTTTCTCTGACCAACAAATTTTAAATTTTGAAGATGATATTCTTCGAATTGTTTTTTAGTAATCGTTCTGCCGTTAACAGTAGCAACTACATCTTTTTGCGCAAACGCTGGAAGGACCATCATGGTCGCAAGAGTAATGATCGCGAGTTTTTTCATAAACATCCCTGGTTATTGAATCTAATAAAAACGGTATCATACACCCATTTGTGCTGCAATATGTTTCGCAAACTCCAGCAGCATATGATGACTCACCGTCTCTTTGAAGAAACAACTCACAGAAGAATCAGGGTTAAGCTTATACAACTTTGGCTTATTCATGAAAAAACTCAGCATCTTATCTCTTAGCTGATGATTATGGTTCAGTATTTCCTGATCGAAGAAAAGGTTCACGGCCGTAGCGGAAACTTTGACCACCCGAAGGCCCAAAGGTTGGAAATAAATCCTTGAACGCAGGATGGAGTAAAGGGCCTCAAGCTCTTTCGGGTTGATTCCAAAGGCATCGGTGATCTCAGAGATAATATCTTCCAGTCGGGCCATATCGTTACAATTAGAAAGCCGTTTGTAATATTTCAAACGAAGAGCATGGTCCGGAATATAGCCGTTAGGAATATAGGCGGAGTATGGAGCTTGAATCTCAATGTTTTTCGCAGAAACTTTCTGTTCCCCGCGAATTTCTTGAATCGCTTCCTGTAAAAGGTCCATGTAGAACTCAAGACCAATTGATTCAATATGTCCCGATTGTTCACCACCTAAAATATCCCCTGCTCCCCGAATTTCCATATCAGATGATGCTAAGGCAAAACCAGAGCCCATTTCTGCGTAGGTTTGCAAAGCATGAAGCCGTCGTTGGGCGGTCTCGTTCAGAATACGATTCTCCGGCACAATAAAGTAAGCATAAGCTTTTCGATCGGATCGACCAATTCTCCCTCTAAGCTGGTGCAGTTGTGCCAAGCCGTAAGTGTCCGCGCGGTCGATGATCATGGTGTTGGCATTCGGAATATCGATGCCTGATTCGATGATGGTTGTGGCAAGTAGAATATCTGATTTATGATCGTAGAAATCATTAATGCGTTTTTCTAGTTCACGCTCATTCATCTGACCATGGGTAACTGAAATGCGGGCACTGGGAACAAGTTTTTTTAAATAAAGTTCATGCTCTTCAATATCATGCACACGATTATGGACATAATAAATTTGCCCCCCACGGGCAAGTTCCTTTTCAATAGCGGATTTAAGAGTGAGATCATCCTCTTTAATAATGTAGGTCTTGATGGCCTGTCTTCTGGGAGGAGCAGTCTGAATGAGTGAAAGATCTCGAATTCCCAAGAATGATAATTGCAACGTTCTTGGAATAGGAGTTGCTGTCATAGTCAGAACATCCACTCCGGTCTTAAGTACTTTGAGTTTCTCTTTATGGGCCACACCAAAACGATGTTCTTCATCAATGATTAAAAGTCCCAGATCGTGAAATTCAAGTTTATCAGACAGAACGGCATGAGTACCAATCAGGATATCTACTTTGCCTTCTGCCACTTTCCCCATGACTTCAGTTTTTTCTTTGGCTGAACGGAAGCGAGAAATCATTTCCACATTAACGGGAAAGTTTTCAAAGCGCTTTTTGAAAGAATGAAAATGTTGAAGGGCCAGGACCGTTGTCGGAACCAGTACCACCACTTGTTTTTTATCCAGAACTGCTTTCATCGCGGCCCGCATGGCTACTTCTGTTTTCCCGAATCCCACATCGCCGCAGACCAGACGATCCATCGGGTACTGCTGTTGCATGTCTTCCAGCACATCATTGATGGCTTTAGATTGATCTGGGGTTTCCTCGAAAGCAAATGATAGCTCAAATTCTTTAAACAAATGATCTGGTGGTGAATAAGGAAAGCCACCGCGCAGTTTTCTTTCAGCTTGAAGCTTAAGTAAGTCAAACGCCAACTTCTTAACAGATCCACGGGCCTTAGTTTTAAGCTCGGCGAATTTCTTGGATTTAAGTGAGGCAACCTTTAAGCCTGAAGAAGCATCTGCATGTTTCTGAACCAGGTTGAGTTTATAGACTGGAACATATACCTTATCCCCATCTTCATAGAGGATAACCAGGTAATCATTTTGCTGATCCATGGCCTGGATAGTTTCCAGTCCTTTATAGACACCGATACCGTAATCTCTGTGTATTACGAAATCATTTATTTTCAGAGTCGCCAGTTGCTCTGCAAAAAGATCTTTATTGATGCTGGAAACTTGTTTGGCTTTCTTCTTTTTAACGGCAAAGAAATCAGATTCGGATAAAACAAAAATGTGTTCTGTTTTATAGTAAAAGCCTTCATCCAGTTTACCGAAAACAAAATGCAGTCGATCACCCAGAGCTTTTAATCCATTTTCCTCTAAGAGATAAGTCAGCTCCTGACGGGCATTTTCTGACTTGTAGGTTACCACCAACTGTCCATAACTTTTTAGTTCATTCTTCAGAACTTTTAAACTGCCTTTAATGTATTCAAATTTATTGTCCGGCATGCCACCGGCCATTTGTAATTTGGTTTGCAGATAGGATTTTAGTTTTTCCAAATTAAAGTTCAGTTCGCGATCAAGGTGATGATCTAAATGCAAAGAGATGTCGAGTTGATCAACATAAAGAGTTTTAAAATCGTTAGATGGGAAATTTTTAAGATAAAAAGTTTCTGGGCCAGGAATAACGGTGAAGCTCTCCACGTCTTCCTGAAGAACTTCAAAATCTTCTGTTTGTTGAGCATAGAAAAGTTCAAAGTTTTTGGAACCATTCTCACAATTAAAAAAGGTCAATTTTGCATTTTGTGGCAGATAATCTATTAGGCTTTTTGGCGTTTCAAAAAAGAGCGGAATGAATAATGGGTAGTTTTCAAATAATTGACCATCCCCTATTTTTTGCAGCAGATTTTTACGTGACTCATAACGGTTTTTAAAGCGTGGTTGTGGTTGAGGTAAATTTGCACGCAAAGTAGTCGAAAAAGGCTCGCGTGTTAAAAAGCCCGGACCTGGAACCAAACAAACTTCCTGAAATGTTTTTTCACGATTGGTTTTCTGGGTCTCCATATCTATTAAAAACATTTCTTCAATCAGATCATCGAAGTAATGAATTCTCACCGGAGGATGCGCGATGGGGTAAATATCAAAAATTTCACCACGTCGGGAAAATGTCCCAGGCTCCTCAACGGTACTGGCCGGAAAGTAGCCCATTTCTGTTAACCTATGTGCCAGATCAAATGGGGTGATGATGTCGTCTTTTTTGAGTGTGAAGGATTTTTCTTTGAAAAATTTTGGATCCGGGCCCAACATCAAAGCCGCTTCTAAGGTGGTAACGATGATTATTCGATCACCCTTGACCAGTTGCTGGAGAACGGACCAGCGAGTCAATAAGGAGCTCTCTGAGGACAGTATGCTGCTATATAAGGAGTGATTGTGCCCTGGGTAAAATTGAACATTTTTTAAATGCTTCAGGGCTTCATAAACTTCCTCGGCTTCATCTTGATCTGAACAAATGAGGACATGACTCCCCGAAAAAATCTGATCGTGAAAATAACTTCCTGCAAGAAGAGACCATTGGTTGGGTGAAATGCCCTTGAGGTGCAGGGTTTGTTGATGTTCTTTCCAATATTGAAGCTTGAGCTGCAGACCACTAAACAACATAAAGTTAAATTCCGATAAAATGAGTTCGCTTTAATCCAATTTTCATTCTCGACTTTCGCAAGTCGCCATACCGAGTTTACACTCGGACAAACAAAATAACATCTTTCCTATTTTCAACATCTTTTGTATCTTAAAACTACTTTTCTTGTGACCTTATTGCAGTGGAGACGTCCATGATACCAGCTTCGATCGATGGCTTGATGCCTGTCGTTATCTTTATGGGTATAGCCATAGCGCTATTTTTTGGAGGGCATTTTCTATCTGTCTTCCTGGCCCCGAAGAAACCTTCGCACCTCAAATCTACTCCATACGAGTGTGGTGAGCAACCTGTTGGTTCTGCTTGGTCCATGTTCAACGTTCGCTTCTACGTCGTAGGACTTATCTTCATCATTTTTGATGTTGAATCAGTTCTTATGTTTCCTGTCGCTTCAATCTTCCGAGAGCTAAATGATATGGGTCAAGGCGGTTACGCCCTGATCATCTTCTTAAGTTTCATTTCAGTTTTGATTGAAGGTATCGCTTACTGCTGGAGAAAGGGTGACCTTGACTGGGTTAAGTCTTTCCAGGCTTCTGTAAAAAAAGAAACTAAATAAGGTCCATAAAATATGAATCAAACCGTTGTTAGCTACCTGTCTCAGTATGAGTTCTACGACAGCTTGCTCGCCCTTTTCGGAAACAATCAGGGTTTACTGGCTTTTACTATCTATCTTCTGATCGCACTTGTGATCGTAGGTATGTGTGCCACGATCGGAGGTCTTGGAACTTACGCAGAGAGAAAAATCTCTGCCGATCTTCAGGCCCGAATTGGCCCAAACCGTGTTGGTCCTTATGGACTTTTACAGATGTTGGCCGATGGTGTGAAAATGATCACCAAAGAAGACGTGATGCCTTTCACCGCTGATAAATTTGTTTTCTATCTGGCCCCTCTTCTATGCTTAACGGGTGTATTTGCAACGCTTGCAGTACTTCCTTTCTCTAGTGGCTTCACTGTTGCTGATCTTAATGTAGGGATTTTCTATCTGGTAGCGATTTCATCTCTTGTAGGTGTGGGTGTATTCCTGGGTGGATATGCTTCTAACTCAAAGTGGTCGATGTTGGGTGGTATGCGTGGAGCTTCTCAGATTATCTCTTATGAAATTCCTGTAACCATTTCAATTCTTGCAATCACTCTTCTTGCTGGTGGTATGGGCTTCGGCACTATCGTTGGTCAACAGGGCGGACTACCTCACCAGTGGTTTTTGTTCCACAATCCGTTCGCTTTTATTGCAGCTTTCGTTTATTTCATCGGCGCCCTAGCTGAAACCAACCGAGCTCCTTTCGATCTTCCAGAAGCTGAGTCAGAACTTGTTTCTGGTTACCACACTGAATACACTGGTATGCGCTTCGGTTTCTTTGCCCTCGCTGAATACATCGAAGTATTTGTGGTTTGTGGTGTTGCAGCCGCTCTTTTCCTTGGTGGATATAATCTTCCAGGAATCACCATCGATATCTTACCGATTCAGGCTGCGCAGTTTGCGGTTTTCATGACCAAGACCCTTCTTCTCTATTATGTAGTTATCTGGATTCGTTGGACCTTCCCGCGTCTGCGTGTTGACCAGCTTATGTCCATTTGTTGGAAATACCTCACTCCTATTGCAATTTTTAACCTTGTTGGTTGTGCTATCTGGCTAGTGGTTTTCAACGGTAAATCGATTGCCGAACTTATGTTCGGTGGTCACTAAGAAGGGTTGTACATGTTTTTACAATTATTATTTCTATCTTCTGCTGTTTTAACTGTGGGATGTGCGATTGGTGTTCTAGCTACTAAAAACATTATGCACTCATGTATTTTCCTGCTGGGAACATTGATTGGAGTTGCTGGTCTATACGCTACTCTGGGTGCGGACTTTGTCGCCGTAACTCAGATCATGGTCTACATGGGTGGCGTAGTTATCCTTATGCTTTTTGCAGTTATGTTAACAGGCGGAAAAGATTTCATCTCTAAAGCTCAAAACTTGTTGGGTCTACCTGCTTCTATGGGTAACAAATGGACCTACGCAATTGGTTTGCTCGTTGGCCTCGTGTTTTTGGGTACCAATGTGAACCTGATGCTTAACATTACTAAAACGGCGAACGTGAAAGAAATCAGCAATGATTTTCCTTCAACCGTTTCACAGCTTGGTCACCTGTTAGTTAAAGACCATGTTTTGGCTTTTGAAATTTCATCTGTTCTATTACTAGGTGCTCTGGTGGGTGCAGCGATCATCGCTCGTCCTCGTAAGCAACAATAAGCGAGTTAACTATGATGAGCCTGGCTTCTTATCTTATTATTTCCCTGATCCTCTTCATTGTGGGTCTGGTTGTAATGATTGCCCGAAAAAATATCGTGGCAATCCTTCTCGGGATTGAGTTAATCCTCAACGCGGCAGCATTAAATTTTGTCGCCTACTCCCGCTACGTGACTAACAACCTTGATGGTCACATTTTCAGTCTATTTATTATTGTTGTGGCTGCCGCCGAAGCAGCTGTAGGTCTGGCGATTGTTATTCGTTTCTTCCAAATTAAAGAAACAATTCACATCGACGAAGCTACACAGTTAAGAAACTAAGGGTCGTATTATGGAATATACAGTTGGAAGTATTGCACCGATTTTCCTTGCCCCGGTAATTGCGTTTGTAATAAACGCAATTTTTGGTAGAAAGCTGCCTCGTCAGGGTGACTGGTTGGCTACACTCAGTATCTTTATCTCCTTCATCTTCTCTGCACGAATTTTCGGAGATTTTGTTTTCGGAAAATTTGCTTCAGACTTTTTCGTACATAAAGTCTTTACCTGGTTTGACCTGTCTTATGGCACTCAGATCTGGAAAGTTGATATGGGTATCTACATCGACAACATGGCATCTATCATGTTGCTCATGGTTTCCGGCGTAGCTTTCCTTATCCACCTTTTTTCTACCTGGTACATGGATCATGATGAAAAGCATGGTCGCTTCTTTGTTTTCCTTCCTCTTTTTACTTCGGCCATGCTGGGTCTGGTTCTTTCCGATAACCTTTTCTCAATGTTTATTTTCTGGGAAATCATGGGCTTCTGTTCATATTCTCTGATCGGTATTTATGTTAAGAAAGAGAAAGCTGGAGACGCCTCCCTGAAAGCCTTTATGACCACTCGAGTGGGTGACGTATTCCTGCTTCTTGGTATCGTGGCTATCTGGATGCTCCTAGGAAGTGTGGCTTATGTTGACATCTACGCCGCTATCGCTGAAGGAAAGTTTGCTGGTCACTCGGTTCTGGGGATCTCATTCGCTACTTTCGCTGCTCTTTGTATTTTCCTGGGTGGTATGGGTAAGTCAGCTCAGTTCCCACTTCACGTATGGCTTCCAGACGCGATGATGGGTCCGACTCCAGGTTCTGCTCTGATCCACGCTGCCACCATGGTGACAGCAGGTGTATGGGTTTCTCTTCGTATGTACCCGCTCATGGTTCTAGGTGATATTACCTGGTTCATTGCTGTGATTGGTGCTATTACCGCTTTCGGTGCTGCCACCATTGCAACAGTTCAAACAGATATCAAAGCGGTTCTCGCCTACTCCACACTTTCTCAGCTAGGTTACATGATGATTGGTGTAGGTGTTGGTTCATATAATGCTGCATTCATGCACGTTATCACTCACGCTATGTTTAAGGCCTGTCTCTTCTTGGCTGCGGGTTCTGTGATCCACACCATCCACGAGCAACAGATGCCTAAAATGGGTGGCCTTCGTAAGTATCTTCCTTACACGCACTTTGCGATGATGTGTTGTACCCTGGCGATTGCCGGTATTCCGTTCTTTTCTGGATTCGTTTCTAAAGATCGTATCTTGGGTGATGCTCTTTATTATGGTTTCATGGCCGGCCAGAACCCTCTTCTAGCGATCGTACCTATTCTTGGGTTCGCTGGTGCAGGGCTCACAGCTTTTTATATGTTCCGTATGATGTTCCTTACTTTCTACGGTGAAAATCGCATGCATCACGATGATCATGGCCACGGTCATGGTCACCAGGACTCTCACGGACATGAGTCTCATGGACACGATATTCACCATGAGCATCTGGATGCTCGCCAGAACGTTCCTCTTCTTATCCTTTCTGTGTTCACTCTGGGTTTCTGGTTTGCCGGTAACCTAACTGGTCAGAATTTCGGAAAAGTATTCGGTGAAAAAAATGAGTGGTTTAAAATTCTTGTAGAAGCTCCAAAAGTTGAAAAGTTCATCAATAGCCCACGTGAGGAATTTGGTAAAACTGATACGGCTGCAGATAAGAATCTTCCGAAAGCTGTATATGATTACCACAGTGATTCACAAACTGGTTATGCTGGTCCGAATCCTGATACACACAAGATTCACTCAGCTCACACTATTGGTGCGATTGCATCAATCATCATCGCTTTCTCTGGTGTTTTCCTCGCTTTTCTTATGTACATCAAGGGATCTATCAAGCCATGGGCGCCGAAGTTCCCTGAACTTACAAAGGTTCTTCAGAATAAATACGGATTCGATGAGCTCTATATCGACGTGATCATTAAGAAAGGGCTTCTTGGGTTCAACCGTTTCCTAAGCTGGTTTGATATGGGTGTTTATGACCGCTTTGCCGTAGATGGCTGGGCAGCTGTAAACCGAGTAATTTTCAAAGCTTCGAAGTGGTTTGATAACGTAGTCGTTGATGCCATCGGCGTCGACGGCACCGGTGTGGCAGTTAACTTGTTCAACTTGGTACTGAGAATTGTTCAGTCTGGGAAGATCCAGTTCTACTTCATCATGCTGATCATGGTACTAGCTAGTTACATTTGGACACTAAATATATAATTTCTTGTTTCTTTTTTAGAGAGAGGTTCGTTGTGAACGGAATATTGAATTGGATTTTATGGTTGCCGATCATTGGTATGGTTGGAGTAATTGTTACTCCGAAGGCCAAAGAAAACGTCATTCGTCTGGTAACCTTACTGACAACATCTATCACGCTGATACTATCAGTACTTCTTTATTTGAAGTTTGATACTTCTACAGCTGATATGCAGTTTGTAGTTAAAGTTCCGTGGATTGCACAGTTCCACATCAACTACTTCCTGGGAATTGACGGCATCACCATGTTGATGACTTTCCTCAATGCCCTTCTTTTCTTCATTTGTACGCTTTCATCATGGACAATTGAAAAGAACGTGAAAGCTTACTTTGCATTGTTGTTGATGCTTCAATCAACAGTGTTTGGAGTATTCTTTGCACTAGATTTCTTCCTGTTCTATGTTTACTGGGAAGTTATGCTTCTTCCAATGTTCTTCCTCATCGGGATCTGGGGGGGTGAGAACAGAGAGTATGCAGCAATCAAATTCTTCCTCTATACTTTTTTCGGTTCGATCTTCATGTTGGTCGGTATCATCGCTCTCTACTACGCTACCGGCAAAGGTGCTGACTCTTTTAATATTCTTGCCCTACAGGGTGGTAAGTTCGTTAATGAAACTGTTGTGATCTTCGGTAAGACCTTCTCTTTTGAACACCTCTTCTTCTGGTTCATGTTCCTGGGCTTTGCCATTAAAGTTCCGGTTTTCCCGTTCCACACTTGGTTACCACACGCTCACGTGCAGGCCCCTACTGCGGTTTCTGTAATCCTTGCCGGTGTACTACTTAAGATGGGAACTTATGGTTTCCTACGAATCGCTTTCCCTATCTTCCCACAAGCTGCGGTTGAGAACTCAACCATTATTGCAGTGTTGGGTCTGATTTCTGTGATCTATGGTGCATTCTGTGCGATGGCCCAGGATGATGTGAAGAAGCTTGTCGCTTACTCTTCAGTTTCCCACATGGGTTTTGTTATGTTGGGTCTAGCTGCTATGACCACTCAAGGTATGAACGGTGCCGTTCTTCAGATGTTTAACCACGGAACTTCTACAGCGATGATGTTCTTACTTATCGGTATTCTTTATGAGCGTTCACACCACCGTTGGATCGTGAAGCCTGATGGTTCAAAAGGTTACGGGGGACTTTCTACCAAACTTCCAAAGTACACTACAGTATTCATTATCGGCATGTTCGCTTCTTTGGGTCTTCCTGGTCTTTCAGGCTTCATTTCTGAAGCATTGATCTTCCTGGGAATTTACCAGAAATTCACAACCATCACTGTCATTGCAGTTGTTGGTTTATTAATCGGTGCTGCTTACTTACTGTGGATGTTTAAGCGTATGTTCTTCGGTGAAGTTAATCCTGAAACTGAAGAGTACGATGATATGAATGCCCGTGAAGTATTCTACATGCTACCTCTTTGTATTGCGGTAATTGTTTTCGGTATCTTCCCAAGCCCGCTACTGAACGTTATGAAAGCGTCAGTTGGCCAGTTGGTTGATCTGTTGGCGAAATTCTAAGCGAGGTTTTTGTGATACAGCAGCTGTTAGGATTCTTAAGCTATTACATCCCGGAAATCATCTGTATTGTACTGATGACGACGCTGTTAGTTTTTGAATCTGCCGTTAAAGAAGAGCACGGAAGCCGTAGCAAAATCATTGGCTATGCTCTTTCGATGTTATCTTTAACTTTGGTTTTCCTGATTCAGAATCTCGGTGAAGCTCCGATCTTCATTTTCCATAAAGCGATTGCCATTGATCCTTTCTCGACTTTGGTTAAGATTATTATGGTTCTTGGAACTATGGGTGCGATCTACCTTTCTCATTCTTCCAAAGATATCTATACCAATCTGAAATCTGAATTCGCTATCATGGCAGTGGGTGTTCTGATCGGTGGTATGCTCTTGGCTTCGGCTAACAACATGCTGACCCTTTATTTAGGAATCGAGACTCTTTCTATCCTCTCCTACGTCATGAGTTCTTTTAAGCGTGATGAGTCTACTTCCACAGAAGCAGGGATGAAGTATGCTTTATATGGTGGCCTATCAGCAGGTGTGATGCTTTTTGGTATCAGCCATCTTTACGGCACCCTAGGCTCTATTCAGTTTGCTGATATGGTAACAAAGCTTCCAGCTTTGGAAGGCGCTAATCTAGCGATCGTTTTGGTATCTTTCTTGATGTTCTTCGTAGGGATCGGCTACAAAATTTCTTTATTCCCATTTCACATGTGGACACCGGATGTTTATCAAGGTTCTCCAATTCCAGTAACCTCTTTCTTTGCGATTGTTCCAAAGATGGCCGGTTTGGCTGCTCTAGTACGAGTTTCATTTGTGTTTTTCACCGAAGGATCAGTGCTGACTGTTTCCTGGATCGGTCTGATGCTTGTAATTTCTGCTATGACCATGACTGTAGGAAATGTTACTGCTATTGGGCAAAGCTCGGTGAAGCGTCTTCTAGCGTTCTCATCTATTGGTCACGTTGGGATGATGATCCTGGGTGTGGTCACCTTGGATGCAGAAGGTGTTCAAGCGATCCTATTCTATGGAATAGTGTATCTGTTCATGACCCTCATCGCTTTTTACATCACATCTCATTTGTCTGATATGTACGGAACAGATTCTTATGATGTATTCAAAGGCTTGATCTATAAGCATCCAGTCATGGCGATCATCATGGCCGCAGTGCTGTTCTCTTTGGCCGGTATGCCGCCTTTCAGTGGGTTTGTTGCAAAGTTCAATATCTTCTCAGTGGTCATTGCTAAAAAATACTATGGCATTGCTTTAGTTGCAGGGATTAACTCAGTTATTGCTCTTTACTACTATATGAAGCTCGCCAAAACGATGATTTTTGGAAATTCAGATGGCGAAGTTAAGGTGGCCGGTTTCACTCCTGCCAACCAGGCTGTTATTATCATGCTATTTATTCCAGTTCTCTTTTTAGGAATCTTCTGGGAAAAAGTGATGATCATTTCTGGAAATGCGACAATTTTTATCAAGTAATCACATTTGAGGGAGGCTTTGCCTCCCTCTTGTTTTTTCAGCTAAATCCGTAAAATCCCTTATAATTAATGTATGACGAAATACCGAATCCGGCTTAAAAATGGCCGGGTGATAGGCCCATTTGTGTTGGATCAACTCCAAGAGTTGAAGGCTAAGGGTCATATTCAAGGTAAAGAAGAAGCCCAGATTTTTCCGACCGGTAACTGGGCACCAATCCAGAATTTTGATTTCTATCCTGCATTGATGGATGAATACAAAACAGACGTTCTGGAAGCCGCCCCCAAAGAAGAAACTTTCGTCATCGATCTCACCAAGCTGCGTAATCACAACGCTGAAAAAGAAATTGAAAAAATTGATGTGAATTCTCACCCTGTGCAAGAGTTGACCGAGACAATTCAGTTGTCTCCTAAAACTGAAATTATGCCACCGCTTAACGGCAATCCTTCCACTCACACAAAGTTTGAATTGGAGATGGAAGCAAAAGCCAAAGAACCGGCAAAAACGGTTGCCAAAGAAAAGCCAAAGCCAAAGCCAATCGAAACAAAGATTGAAGAAGAGGAAGATCGATCTGATCGCACGGCACTTAATCCTGTAGCTCAACAAGATCTTGATCGGATTCGCAGAGAAAAAAAAGCTGAAGAAGAAAGGCTTAAAGCTGAAGCTGAGCAACGTCGCAAGCAAGAAGAAGCACAGGCCGCAGCGGATGCAGAACGTAGAAGACTTGCTGCCGATGAATCAACCCAGATGCTTACTCTGGATAAGATTAAAAATGAATTGATGGTGGTCGCAAAGGAAGAAGAAGCCAACATTGAAAAAGAAATGAAGGCAATTCAGAAGAGGAAAAAGCAAGAAGAAGCGAAAGCAAAGTCTGAAGAAGAAGACGAAGACGAAGAAGACGAAGAAGCGGCAAAGAAAACAAAGATGAAACTCATCGCCATCTTAGCAACAGCGGCGATTCTATATGCGTTTCTTTTTCCGAGTGAAGAGAAACCAAAGAAACCTCAGTTTCAGTCTGTAGAACCGATGATAGTGTTTCCTATACCATTTGATAAAGCGGACATAAAAAAATCTAAGATTGAGTTTGAGAAAGCAAAGCTGTTGTTCGCAGCCGGTGATTATCTAAGTCTTATTAAAGCTGGGATGTTACTAAAAAGTGCTTATGAAAATAATATTGAATCTCATGAGATCATCTCATTATTGGTAAGAATCTATGCCGAAGAGTTAAAATACTCAAAAAATAAGCAAGTCGATGCCCAGGTCGTATTCAATTTAATTCAAGCGAAACGACCCTTCCTAACAAAAGATCCAAATGGTGTAATAGGTTTGAATTTATTTTACATGGCCATCAATAAGAATGAGGCTGCTGCTGATGTGGTAGCTAAATATTTAAAGCTTTACCCCAAAAATGTAACCCAGGACTTGTTTGCGGTTTATCTCAAGACCCTACTTAAAATCGGAAAGATTGATCTCGCTAAACAATTCAACCAAGCCCTTGAAAAAGCCCCACAAAAAAATCGCTACAGCTATGATGCCCTCATTGAATATGCCTTAATGAATCAGGAGACTGATAGAGCCATGGATTATATTGATGATGCCATCAAGAATAATCCGAAGCTTGCTAGTTTTTATCTAAGAAAAGCAGATTTGTTGATCAAGAAAAAAGATTTCACAAAAGCAGAACCCCTACTCGCAAAAGCTGATGCTTTGAACCTCGAAAACAATAACCTCAACCGTTCTAAGTTTTTGGAACTGAATGGTTTGCTACTTGCCTTCAAGGGTGATGTACAAACGGCCACTGCAGTTCTGCGTAAATCTTTAAGCATTGAGGATTCAATTGAATTAAGAATGAAGCTCGCCGACCTCGCTGCTTCAGATAATCCAGAGAATGATACAAATAAACTTATCGCAGAATCAAAGGCGATTAAACTTTTGATGCAGGCTAAAGATTTCTATGACAAACGCAATTATGAACTTGCTCTGAGCGCTGCTGCTAAAGCAACGGACATTATGGAAGGGCATATCCCTTCTGAGCTGTTCTTGGCGAAAGTCCAGCTAAAATTAGGTCTCGCCTCTCCGGCCCTTAAAACCCTTGAGGGATTAATAAAGAAATATCCTGATGATCGAAGCATCAATCTTGCATTGATTGATGCCTATATTGATACTTATAAATTCAACGACGCTAAAAATCGAATTGCTATTATTGCTGGTACTGAAATTCGAGAATCCTATGAGTTTGCCT
>JBEIEO010000036.1:0-17535 GCA_040382895.1 Halobacteriovoraceae bacterium | reverse complement strand
CGTACCAAAAACCGTGATCAAAAGATCAAGGGACTTTATTTTGTAGGTGCCGGAACACATCCTGGTGCTGGTGTTCCGGGAGTGGTGAATTCAGCGAAAGCCACTGTCAGTTTAATTCATGAGGATTATTATGCCATCCATTGAAGAGCTGTCTGTAGCATCTATGGTAAAAGGTTCAAAGACGTTTTCTTTAGCCGCAAAATTTTTTGAAAAAGAGCAGTATCTGAATGCTGCTCAGATCTATCTCTGGTGCCGGCATTGTGATGATGTGATCGATGATTCCCCGGCAAGCCTGGAAACTTGGCGGGAGCTATCTTTGAGGACATTCAATACAAGTAATGACCCTATATTCCATGGCTTTATGATGACCAGGACGAGATTCAATATCCCTGAGTTTTATCCCCGTGAACTTCTGGCCGGCATGGAAATGGATTTGACTAAGAACTACTATTCCAATTTTGATGAATTAAAACTCTATTGCTATCGAGTCGCCGGTACCGTAGGACTGATGATGAGCCACGTGATGGGGTTGTATGATGAAAAAGCTCTTTCTCATGCGGCTAAACTGGGAATGGCGATGCAATTAAGTAATATTGCCCGTGACGTGAAAGAAGACTATCTGCGGGGAAGAATTTATCTTCCACAAGAATGGTTAAGTCTCGCCGACATTAATCCGGGTGAATTGTTACATACATCTCAGAAACATAAACTCCATATGGTCGTAAAGCGTCTCTTAGGTGAAGCAGAAGAACTTTATCATGAAGCGAGTCATGGAATTATTTTTCTTCCGCTTCGATGTGCTCTGGCGGTGACTGTGGCTCGTAATTTATATCGTGAAATTGGTCGAGAGGTTTTGCGCTGCCCGGATAGCTTCCCTCATGAAAGAGTGGTGATTTCTAAAACCAGAAAAATGATCCTTTCTTTTCTGGCGTTGCTTGAGGTTATGCTTTCGTTACCTCGAAGAATAATTCATCCTGAAAAAACGGTGACGATTCAAACTATCTGGAGTCCAGCATGAGTACATCTTTTGTACGGGAGACATTCGTGTATGCCTGCCGCATCCGTGATTTCGATAAAAACGATTGGCTAACTTATTTCGCCTGGGTTGGATTAATGAGTGGTCTTTTTTTTGTGAATTTTGGATTTGTTGGCTTTGCTTATGTTAATCAAGTGCGTTTTCCAACTTATGTTTGGAATGTGCCGATTGGAACCGCTATTTTTGTCGGTGCTATTGCCTTCGATACCATAGGGCATCGAACGATCTATAAAGAAGAGTTAAAAAAAGGTGAGGCACTGGTTCATCATATTACTATCTTTGCCGGAATCTCAAGTTGCATCCTCTTATCCATGGCCTACCATTGGCGAGAATTTTTGTATCTACCTAGTTTGGTGATGGTGTTACTTTCCATTTTTTATTCTGTGATAGATGAAGCTCTTCACTGGCGTCGCTACTTGAATGGTTTTTCTGATCGAGTCGAAATGTGGAGTCATTTTTTCATTTTTGTGGGTCATCTGTTGATGATTCTAAGCTGGTGGTATTGGTTTGTGGAAGGCTATCCCGGTGTCCACGATACCTTGGCCCACCTGGAGAAAGTGTCTATTTTTTAGACACCCCTTGAGACTGTAAACGGGTGGGGATAGTTAAGCTCAGGAAATTTGAATGTCATTCTGGCCCAAGGCTTGCTCTATTTTACGAAAGAGGTTTTATGCTAAAAATAACATTTGTTTTGCTTATACTTCTGAATGTCTCTTTAGCTTTTGGTCGCAGCCATAGCCGCATTGATACTTTGGGTATGTCAAAAGCCGGTCATATCGTGGCGTTAGAAGAGTATGGTTACAAAGCAGACGCAGATGCCTATTTCGTATCAATTAAATTTCTCAATGTATGGACTAAAGAATATGTAGGTTCATCTATCAACATTGAACTTCCGGCTTACAAAGGAATTCGTCTGATTGAAGCTCGCAAAAAAGCCCGCGATCTGGCTCAGCAAGATCTACAAAAGTTCAAAATCTCAGGTTAGTCTATCGAGATATCCAGGCACTTCCATTCCGGCCAAACCTTGAATGAATTCATCGATGATGTGGCCTTGAGGAATGGGGTCACGATTAATGCAAACTGTATGTGCCCCATGCTGTTTAGCTGCTTGTAAAAATCCAGCAGCTGGATAAACCACGCCACTTGTACCAATAGTTAAAAAGGTATCTGCTTTCTGAAGGACCGGAAGAATCTTTTCCATGTAGAGGGGAATCTCACCAAACCACACGATGTGAGGTCGAATGTGGTCTTTGCAACAAGGTGAGATAGGAAGAAAATTTCTGAATTCCAACCGATAGTTGTGAAGATAATTGGCCGAAGCTCTTTCCTCTGGACTGCATAATCCCGTTTCATGAGGAGCGTAGTTGCCTGCCAGATCAAAGTAAGCGTAATCATCAAAATAAACAGTACCACAATTCATGCAGCGCGACTGATGGAGTGATCCATGCATACAGATCGGTTCTAGGTAGTGATGAACATCTGCACGCTGATGAAGGACATCTACATTTTGTGTAATGAGATGAACTTCAAATTTGTCCTGCTTTTTATAAGCAAAGTCCGCCAGTGCGATGTGGGCCAGGTTAGGGAGTGCTTTGGCCGCCTGGATTCTGCGCATTGAATAAAAACGCCAGACAAGCTGAGGGTCCTGCTGAAAAGCTTCAGGAGTAGCTACATCCTCAACCCGATGGTTTTCCCATAATCCATTAGCATCACGAAAAGTACTAAGGCCTGATTCAGCGGATATGCCTGCTCCGGTTAGTATCACTATGATTTTCTTAGGCTGGGTACTCATCTTTTCATAGAACCTTGATCCAGATCAAATGTAGAGTAGGCAAATTTGGCCTGTCTCTATATGACTATTATCCTGCGATAAGATAAGTCAGGCATCCTTTTGGGAAATCACTCCCAGAGCCTTCAGGATTATATCATGTGTGGACTTATCGCTTACTCAGGTGATGCTCTTAAATTCTCAGATTTTGAAATGAAATTCAATCAACTAAGACATCGTGGACCTGATGATACTGAGATTCTGAGTATCAACGGAGGGGATGCGACCTTTGGGTTTCATCGTCTGGCCATTATGGATCCAACCCAGAAAGGACATCAGCCTTTCAAAGATGAGAGTAATGGTAACGTCATTATGTGTAATGGCGAGGTGTACAACTACGAAAAATTAAAATCCATTTATGAAAAGTCCTATCATTTTAAATCACATTCAGACTGTGAAGTTCTGGTTCCGATGTACAAAGAGCTTGGCATCGGCCGTCTTTGTCAGCAACTAGACGCAGAATTTGCTGTCGTCGTTTGGGACCATGAAAAGAAAAAACTCCTGGCAGGTCGCGATCCTATTGGTATCCGCCCCTTGTTTTTCGGCTACACTGCCGAAAACAAGATTATGTTTGCATCAGAGATGAAAGTTCTGACGCCATTTTGTGAAAAGGTGGAAGCTTTTCCACCGGGCCATTTTTATGATGGGGAAAACTTTGAAAAATACGTTGACCTTACAACGGTCACTAAGTTTTCAGAGAAACCTATTGAAAGCCATCTGAAAGATATTCGCGAAAAACTCATTGAAGGAGTCCGCAAACGTCTTGTTGCGGATGTGCCAGTAGGTTTTCTACTTTCCGGTGGTTTGGATTCAAGCCTTGTTTGTGCCATCGCCACCCAGATTCTTAAAAAACCGATAACGACTTTTTCCGTTGGACTCGATCATAATCCGATTGATATTTATTATGCCCGTACAGTGGCAGAATTCATTAATTCCGATCACCATGAAGTGTATTTCAACAAAGAAGATACCCTTGGGGTATTGGATAAACTTATCTGGTATCTCGAGACCTGGGATATCACTACCATCCGCGCTTCCATCGGTATGTATCTCGTGTGTAAGCACATCCGTGAGAAAACTAATATCAAAGTGGTACTAACCGGTGAAATATCCGATGAACTATTTGGTTATAAGTACACTGACTTTGCTCCCTCTCCCGCAGAGTTTCAAAAAGAAGCTAAGAAAAGGGTGGATGAACTTTATATGTACGACGTACTAAGAGCTGATCGCAGTATTGCCTCCAACTCGCTCGAGGCACGTGTTCCGTTTGGTGATCTGGATTTTGTGAAAACTGTCATGGAGATTCCAGCTGAGCACAAGATGAACACCACCGGCATGGGAAAATACATTCTTCGGAAAGCTTTTGATGGCATGAACATTCTGCCCGAATCCATTCTCTGGCGGGAGAAAGCAGCTTTCTCCGATGCCGTCGGACATTCGATGGTGGATTATCTTAAAGAGTATGCTGAGGGAAAATACACAGACCAAGATGTGAAAAACGCTAAAGAAAAATACCCACAAGGCACCCCGTTTACCAAAGAGTCTCTGCTTTACAGAGACATCTTTGAGAAACATTTTAAAGGGAAATCACATACGATTAAAGACTTTTGGATGCCAAACAAGGAATGGTCAAACTGTAACGTCACCGATCCATCGGCGAGAGTTTTGCCGAACTATGGAAAGTCCGGCGTTTAAATTACATACCGATGGCTTTGAAAGCGCTTGAGACAATTCCGCAGACATCGGAAGCCATCGTTTTGCATTCTTCCATCATGGCCACTTTATAGTCAGAAAACTTAGAATTCTCTTTGAGTCGCTTAGTCATTACATTGTAGAAAAGGTTAGCTGAATCATCGATGTGAAGCTTTGACATTACAATCGAAGCCATTTTGTTAGGAATACCACTTAATACGTGGACACCACATCTATTGTTATCATTGGATGGTTTACAACCCGGGCCGTATATCTTGAAGGCTTCAAGCTCAAGGTGCTTAATGTGGAATGGTTGAGGAGATAATCCTTTTTCAGGATTGGCCATATCTCTCAGTGCTTCCGCTTTTTCAGCATATTTACCATTCAGGATAGTGGAACCGATCAGGAATGGTTTTGAAGGATTGTTGTAGTGCATGTTGATTAAAGCACCAAAGACATCAGCGAAGTGCTCATTCAAAGCGCCTGACTGGCCTTCGTATTTTAACTTTGAACTGCTATCGATGACAGCGTGAGTGAATTCATGACCTACGACATCCAGGGCCTTCACCATGTTATCAATGCCGTTATTTTTACCTGCACCGAAGATGAAATGTGTATATGCCCAGGCAGCGTTCTGTTTCAAGCCATTCAAATCCAGCGGAGCCCAGCGATTGACATTTACCCAGGCGATGATATCAGCACCTTTGCCATCATAACTGTTGCGATCGAATTTTAGTTGGAAAAAGTCGCGGGTTTTTTTGATATTCACATGTGCATAGTGTGCATCTTTGGGAACGAAGAGTTTAACTTTCTTTCCATCTTCCATCACCAGACGTTCTTTAGCCTGAGTAAGAATCGAAATGATCCCCGTAGAAGCTTTAGCATCATAGATCTTGATGGATCCATTTTCTGCAAACGCCGCAGAAGACAAGCATGCCAGACCAACGATCAAACCCAACTTTTTCATCAGAACCATCCCTTAAAAAATGTTCAATGGAAAGATGATAAAAGCGCAAATGGTGCGCAGCAACAAGGCGTGTAATAATGATAGGATAGGGATTAAAAAGGCGCCCTTACGGGCGCCTAACTAGTTAATTTAGTGAGATTTGAAAGAGAAGGTTTCAAAGGTTGAAACCGGGGAGTCGTAGCCTTCAAAGTAATGGTGGCCTCCCAGGATACCCAGAGTTTTCTCATTCAAGTGGAAGACCTGAGAGAAACCTTTGGTCTCTTTTAAGCAGCGTCCGGTATGAAACCATTCACCTTTTGAGAGGTCTTTACCATAGATGTGTGAAACGTATTCGTAATTCATTGGACCGGTTTTAAACATCCCACCAAAGACAAACAATTTGTTGTTCAGGATTTCTGCCGCTGGAGCAAAAGTTGCAAATGGCAGAGGGGCCAGTTCTTCGTAAGCTCCTGTCATTGGATCAATGGAGGTTACGTTGCTCAGGAGTTCAAAGTGCGAGGCACCTTGTCCGAGTCCACCGACCAGAAGAATTTTTCCGTTATGCTCGATACCAGTTAAAGCGCGACGAACTGGATTAGGAAGTTTGTAAGGTGCAAGTTCAATCTTCTCTGATTTTAGATCAAAAATTTCCACGGTATCCAGGAAAATGCCATGCAGATCGTTATCAAACTTCGGCGTCGAATTCCACCCAGCGGCCAGATAAACCTTATCATCAATGGTCACGGCGACGTTTGATGAGCGTGGGGACTTCATGTGAGCAATCGTTTCCCACTTGTTGCTTGCGATATCATAGCGATCAATCTGGCTTAGGGACTTCCATTTTGGTTTGTGAATGGCTGAGTAAGCGAATCCACCGAAAGCATAGATGTAGTTCCCAAAAGCCGCTAGCTGATAGCCGTGAGCTTTTGCTGGTCTTGGAGCGAGCTCGGTCCAGCGGTTCAGTTCCTGATCATAGACTAAAAACATATCGGAGAATGATTCTGGTGGATACGTGTGCTCGGCACCCTGATGACCTCCGGCCATGTAGAGTTTACCATTATGAGTAACGGTACCAAAAGATGAACGAGCATTTCCGATGAAATTGGCTTTCAGCGTTTGTGCAATATGAGTATTGCCGCTGAAATTAGGAGAATAGAAATCCACTTCTGCATCCTCGGCTACCTGAGTGATCTTCTGCCACTGGCCTTTGATGATTTTATACAAGCGATAGTGACCGGTTTTGTTTGAAGCAAATACCAATGTGTTATCTGGCATGAACGTTGGGGCTTGCTCATCTTTAGCATCAGTTGTTGCCTGAAGAGTCACACCAGTGGTTCTTTCTCGAAGAAAGATATTCCAGTTGCCATCAACCTTTGAAGTGTAGGCAATCCAGCGCTCATCGAAGGAAAGGGCGGGTGACATTCCTTCTGCGATAACTGTTTTTGTATTTTCTAAGCGATCGAAGAAAACTATTTCTTTTTTACCAGCAAGATTACGCTGATACACAATGAAGTTTCCATCCGAGGATGGGCGAGGGAAGTAAGATTCTTCTGTCTCATCCAACGATTTGGCCGCATCTAGAGAGTAATCCAGCAGATTTTGTCCCTGACGAATTACCTCAGCTTCGCGATCAAAAAAGAAAATGGTATTTTTGCCATTCTTAGCGGGAGCTGAGAAGAAGATATACTTGCCGTTTTTAGTAAACTTTGGATGAAGGATCATGCCTTTTTGAGAAGCATGAAATCTCTGAGTCAATTGGCGGCCTATGTGTTGATAAGTTATGTGCAGATCGTTCTGAGCAGGCCCCTCGACGTAAACAATCTCTTCTCCATCAGGTGTGATGTCTGGATAGATTGCCCAATTCTTTGAAGTTACATCATTCACTGCTCGTGGAGCCTGATGATGGGCCTGAAGAACAACGGCTTTACCGTTTTTATCTTCCTGCATGTAAACCATGTCCGCAAAAACCAATTGAGAAAATAGCAGCCCGAGCAGAGCGAAGCTTTTCATAGAAACCCCTTTTAAAACTCTAAACCTGACCATACTAGCGAATGGAGTTTGGTGTATCAAACTAAATCCAATTTATTGCTGGGCAAAAACTTTTTTTTCCCAATATCCCCACACTTTAATAAGCGTTAAAATGGCACTATGGTTCGCGGCTATCACTCTCAATTTCAGAATTTATCCAGCAATGTAAAAATCTTTCTCGCAGGAAACGCTATCCAGGGATTGGGCCTGTCCATTTATGGTTTGCTCTTCAACCTCTACTTAAAAGAACTGGGCTATGGTGAATCTTCCATCGGTGGTTTGATTTCTACGACGAGCTTAGGAATTTCCATGATGGCGATTCCAGCGGCTTTCATTATTGAGAAGTTTCATGTGAAACATTTGGTGATGACGGGCATGGTGATGTCTTCCCTCTTTTATTTTTTCCAGATTCTCCATACCGCTGAATCCTCTCTCTTTGCATTTGGTTTGATGGCCAGTATGTTTCAGGCTTTATTTAATATTTCGGTTTCTCCTTTCTATTTGAGAAACTCAACTCCTCAGGTGCGGGTGTATTTATTTACACTCAATTCAGCTCTGAATATGTTGTCTCATCTGGTGGGTTATCTGATTGGCGGTTATCTACCGGAAGTGGTTCATCACTTCAATCCCGGCATGGATTCAGTGATGGTCTATCGAACTTCAATTGGTCTTGCTTTGGGGGTGGTTTTCCTTTCAAACTTGATGTTCATGCGCATCCGTCGTGTTCCTATCCCGAAAATAAAAAAGTCTATCATGGAAGGATTGCGGGAAAAAGACTGGAGTGTTTTAAGTAAGTTGATTCTGCCGAAGTTGTGTTTTGCCTTTGGTGGAGGCTTGATTGTTCCGTTTATGAATCTTTACTTAAAAGAGCGTTTTGATTTTTCCATCAAGGCCATTGGTATTTCCTATGCACTACTGCAGGTCTTTATTTTTTCCGGCATTTTCATCACACCTTTATTGATCAAACGAACCACCCATTTGCGCTTCATCATGGGAACTGCAATGATGTCGATTCCTTTCATGGTGGCGATGGGAGTAGCAGGCAGTGTGCCCCTGGTTTTAAGTTGTTTTTTTATGCGTGGTATGTTGATGAATATGTCGAGCCCGATAACGTCGATGTTTGAGATGGAGCATGTCCGCGAGCAGGAATGTGTATTCGCTTCAGCTGTTATCCTGTTCTTCTATCACCTGGTATATACTTCCAGTACCCGACTGGGTGGTTATCTGATTGAAGAATATTCTTTCGGGCCAACCTTCTTCACAGCCGCGTTCTTCTACGCAATGGCAATTGTGCTTTATCATCGCTTCTTTAAAAAAGAAGATGAACTGATCGCTCGCAATGAGCAGTCTTTTAGCGAAGCCGCTTAAAAAATCTGCGAAGAAATTTTTTTTAAAATCGAAGTTAAATTCTCTACGTCAGTATCACTGAAGCGACCAAGCTTGGGAGAATCAAGATCCAGAACTCCAAACACTTTTCCATTCTTTACAAGTGGAATAACCAGTTCAGACTTAGAAGCTGAATCACAGGCAATGTGACCCGGAAAAGCTTCCACATCATCCACCTTCAGTGTCGCACCCGTAGAATAGGCTTTGCCGCAAACGCCACGGGTAGGTTTAATACGAATACAAGCAGGCATGCCCTGAAATGGGCCCAGGACTAGTTCCTGATCTTGCTCCTGCCACAGGTAGAACCCTGCCCAGTTGAGATCAGGAATGGTGTGGTAGAGCCATGAGCTGAGATTGGAAAGATTTGCCACGAGATTCGATTCGCCATCGATGAGCGAGAGAAGTTCTTTTTCTAAACTTTGGTAGAAATCATCTGCGCCGTATTTTGATTGGATGATCCACATAATTAGCCTCGGATCTCACCCATGAGGGTGTCCAGAAAGTCTTTCATATACTCAACGCGTTTCAGAGCTTCTTGTCGAGCCTTCGGAGTATTCATCATGTCTGGAAGCTTAAAAATCTTTACGAAATAATGATCCACCATATATTTCTTGTCATCCAGCTCCCTGGCTTGCGCCAATGGATCAAATGGTTCATAGAAACTGGATTTCATCTGCGTATTCACAGAAGCGCAACGAAGAACTCCGATCGCTCCCAGGGTATCCAATCGATCAGCATCTTGAACGATAGCGGCCTCCAGCGATGAGGGCTTGAGGCCTTTAGAAAAACTATGCTCAATGATGATGCTCTGAATTTTCTTTATTTCTTCAGAGCTGAAGCCTGATTGCTCGAGCAGTGGTGCTGCTTTCTCAGCTGCTAACTCTGAAGCACGTGAGCGATCTGGGTGATTCTTGGGGAGATTCACGATATCATGACAATAAGCTGCTGCAAGCAAGCAGGGTAAATCCACTGCTTCATTGCTGGCGAGCTTGCGACAGGTTGCAATCACACGCCCAATATGAGGCCAATCATGAGCTGGATCCTCAGCAGAATAAAATGGTTTCACCAAAGGGATAAGATTTTCTAGTCTGTTCATCACTCAACTTTGAAGCGGGCTTTGATATTGCGGATGACATAGCCTACCACAGGGATGTTTTCATAGACAAATGCTCCCATATCAAAATAATCGCGGTGATATACTGCTTTACCGTCCTGACCAAACTTAATTACTGAATTTCCATCGACAACGATGTCTTCTCCACCATTTAGTTTGTCTGTCTTGAGAGTCATTTTCCAGATACCGATTACGGTATCTCCAGAGACGTGAAACTCTGAAAAATCAAAACGCAAGTACTTCACATTCTGGTACATGTTTTCGTAGTACTTTTTCATTTTCACTGATCCTTTTAGTTCCCCCACCGGATCAACAAAATGAATATTTGAATCATAAAATTCATCCACTAAACCCATGTTTTCCATGGTGAGTTTTTCAAAAAAAACTTTAACTTTATCCTGATTAGAAAGATCTTTCATGGTGTTCCCCCAGGCGGTAGAGATTAAAAAAAAACAGGCAACTATTAGACGCATAGAACCTCCATAAGGCTTCATTTTAGCTGAAATTGGCCATTGGGACGATGGATAAGATTTAAGCAACTACTCGCGAGCGGTTTTAAACCAACCCTTGCGTCGGAAAAACCACACAGCAAGAACCGTAGTTAAAAGCATCACAATTGAAAGTATGCCTAATGCCTGGGGGTAATGAAGTCCCGGCAAATGCTCAAAGTTCATACCGTAAAAGGATGCAATAAAGTTTAGGGGAAGGAGAATCGATGAAAATACGGTTAAAATTTTCATCACGTCATTGGCGCGTTGATCATTTAAAGCAACGTGCAACCCGAAAAGGTGCTCAAAATTGTCTGAGACTTCGTCCAATTGGAAGTAAAGCTGATCAACGTTTTCTCTTAAGTCTTGTAACATCGATGGGTATTCAACCCAGAAATCTCTGAAGCGATAGAGTGCATCATTGGTTTGCTTGAGAATTCTTTTAAGAAGGAAAATTTGTCGCCTAAAGTGATATATCCGAGTTGTGGAAAGATGCTCATTTTTTTTAGCCAAAACCTGGTTTTCAAATCCGTCATAAACATCTTGCAATCTGGTAACAGGGGCTTCGTATGTCCTAATGATGGAGAGAATCACCTGATGAACTAATGAATGAAGATTTTTTACCGAATCATTTTTAGAGGCTTTTTCAGCGACGGCATCCAGAAAGTCTAATTCGACTCGATGGATGGTGATGAGACGGTTATCGGTAACAAATAAGGCGATTTTTCTTGTGAGCTCTTGAATTGAAGTATCATCATGACCGGATTCACGATCAAAGCTTCTCATCATAAAAAAGTGACCGGCTTCAGTTTCTTCGTATTTTGGTAAGTGTTCAGGCCTAAGTGTATCCTGCACCAGAAGATAAGGCAGAGAAAACTCAGTATTTAATCGTTCGAAGTCTTCGTTCCTAGGTTCCTGAACATCAACCCAAGTGAAGTCTTTCTTTGAAAGGATTTTCTCGGTAATCATGCTTCAATTTAAACACCAAAAGCTGATCAGGTAAAATGATTTAGCTTCTTTCTTTTCGCATAAGATCAGGGAAGGCGATGAGCGTTCCGATAATTCCCAATAAGCATCCCAATCCAATGTCAGTCAATCTTAAGATCGCCAGGTCGAAATCTCCGTGGTGCGGTTGGTAGTTCGAAATTTCCAGGAAGAAAAGAATCAGCCCCGCAATGAAAACGTTGGCCAGCCAGTAGTTCTTGATCTGACCGTAGGGAGTCATGAAGGCGGCAAACGAACAAAGTAAGATCAACACTAATGGGTCTTTTCCTAATTTGATGAGGATACTTGCAATCACCACACCTATGAGCGTTCCCAGTAGGCGCTGAAAGCTCTTATAAAGACTTTGATAGCGATCAGGCATCATCACAATCAAAATCGTTCCTACCACCCAATAACCTCTCTCGACATGCAGGTATTGCGCAAACCACAGGCCGATGCAAGACATGAAGGCCATGGTGAATGCATAGCGATTTGTTTCCTTGCGAGTAAAAGCTTCTTTCAATTCCTGACGTTTACTTTTCTGAAAATTAGGTTGATGGCGCATGATTAAGTAAACCAGGCATAAACAAATAAGGTAACTCAGCAGAGAGAAGCTGCTATAAAAGAAAGCCTGCATGAAGTGGGCCCTGATCTCTGGCTGTTGAGAAGCGGCCATTAGTTGCAAGGTCGTAAAAAGTAACATGCGCTCAAGCTCTAGTCCTAGACCCTTGGATTTTCCCACCATGTAGGACATGAAAAAGATGGCAAGCATCAGCAAATAAGAATTCGTGGCCAGAAGCATTCCAATTCCCACTCCGGTAATGATAAACAGCCAGGCAGTTATTAAATGCAAAACTCTTCTTGAGAGTGGACCAAAATGATCATTCAGA
Source organism: Halobacteriovoraceae bacterium (assembly GCA_040382895.1). Classification (GTDB taxonomy): domain Bacteria; phylum Bdellovibrionota; class Bacteriovoracia; order Bacteriovoracales; family Bacteriovoracaceae; genus Peredibacter. Next base: position 5,143 of record JBEIEO010000036.1, on the reverse strand, counting down.
ATCATGATGAAACCGAAGAGTGATCCGAATATCGCGATCTGAAGCTCATCTCTTTGCCAACCTACGAGCAGCGGAAGCCCTACAGCTAAACCACTCAAAATCATTCTTGGCCATGGAGAAGGTGTAGGTTGAAGCTGCAGGCTTTGAGAGAGGTGGTGTTTAATCCGCATAGATGAATCTACTTCTACCAGAAAATAAAAAAGCCCGCGACGTGCGCGGGCTTCTCTTTGAAAATAAATTTCAGTTCAGTTGATTACCAACGGTTTCCACCACGGTCTCCACCGCGATCGCCACCACGGCCGCCACCGAAACCACCGCGTCCACCACGGTCTCCACCGCGATCGCCGCCACGGCCGCCACCGAAACCACCAGTACGTGGCTCCATAGGACGAGCTTCGTTAACAACTAGATTTCTTCCGCCCATATCTGAACCATTAAGTTTTTCAATGGCAGCTTGAGCTTCATCGTCAGTCGACATTTCAACGAAGCCGAAGCCTTTTGAACGGCCAGTGTCTCTGTCAGAAACGAGTTTAGCAGAAGTAACAGTTCCGAACTTTGAGAACATCTCGTTCAGATCTTCACTCTTTGCTGAGAAAGGTAGATTACCAACATAAATCTTGTTACCCATAAATACCTCCTTAAGGCCAGGGACGCGCTTTCAGAGGATCAGGGCACAAGGACCAGAACACTACCGAGCGACAGTTACGAGTTCGTTGGGTGAACTCAAAAATAGGATAGCATAATTTCAAGGGGTTCAGAAACTGAAAGGAATGAAGAGATACTTAGACATTGTGCAAAGCTGAATAGGTTCTGAAAATTCCATAACTTAGTCAAAAAAAAGCCCCTCTTACGAGGGGCTTCATGACTACTTAAGTAGGTAGGAAGATCTTACCAACGGTTTCCGCCACGGTCACCACCGCGATCGCCACCACGGCCACCACCGAATCCGCCGCCAGAACGACCGCCACGATCGCCACCGCGACCGCCGCCGAATCCGCCGCCTTCACGTTTTTCCATTGGGCGAGCTTCGTTAACAGTTAGTGAACGACCACCGAAATCTGAACCGTTCAGTTTTTCGATAGCAGCGTCAGCAGCTGAAGAATCTGACATTTCAACAAAGCCGAAGCCTTTTGAACGACCAGTATCTCTGTCTGTAACGATTTTAGATGAATCAACAGAACCGAACGATGCGAATAGTTCAGAAAGAGATTCATTTGTTGCTGAGAATGGCAGGTTGCCGACATAAATTTTCTTACCCATAAAACCTCCGAGGCTTGAGTAGCGCTTAGAGGACATGGAGTAACTTTACTCGGGACACTCTGAAACGACGTTTAACACTGCCATAGATTTAACATCATTCTTCGCGGAAAGCGACATAATTGAATCTGAAGAGTGGCTTAATGTGCAAGTGTTTGAATTTGCTGGTTTTCACACCCCCTCATGGGGGTGATTATCATCGATATTTTTCTTACCAACGATTGCTGGTGCGATCCATTGAGTTACCGGAACGGTTAAAACCCGGTCTACCTCCCATCCGAGATGGATCTTTCTTTTCCATGGGACGAGCCTCGTTGACTGTCAGCGCGCGACCGCCATAATCAGATCCATGAAGCTTTTCAATGGCCACATCGGCATCATCCATAGATGACATTTCGACGAAGCCAAAGCCTTTACTTCTTCCAGTCTCGCGATCCATGACAATCTTGGAAGAATCAACTTGTCCAAACTGTGCAAAGATTTCCGACAGGGACTCGCTGGTTGTACTGAAAGGCAAGTTACCAACATAAATCTTTTTACCCATGAAATACTCCTTAAGGGTTACGCTAAAGAGATCAGAAACAAATTCGGAACTCTGAAACGAGGTTACTAAGCAAGGATGTAAACGAAAAAAAATAGATTGGACACTTAAGAAACATTAAGGATATTGAGCGTTGCGATTATGCTGCGGATTTTTTGTTAAGCAATTTGACGACCGCTTTTTCGATTTGCGGCGAAAAATCAGGAAGAGTATTTTCGATAAACAATCGCATCTTATCAGGTGTGAAATCATCCGAGCTGATTAAGTTGTGCAGCTCATCTGCAGCTCCAACAATTTCTGTAACCAGATTGATGTTATTGGTCCGGCGGGCCGGATCATTTCCTCGCCGACGCATGTGATGTTGCTCAACTGCCTGACAGATGACTTCTTCAAAGCCGCCGTTGTTTCTTAAAATCTCGCCACCATGTTTTTCATGCTTATCAAATAAAGCCTGCTTTTCTTCAGTCATCGAATACAAGCCTTCGTGAGTGAAATTTGGATCTAGATCGAAGAGTCCGATATCATGAACAAGAGCAGCGATTCCGACTAGCTTTACGGATTTGGAAGATTCAAATCCTGCTTCGTTAGCAATAATCCCTGCCAGGAAGGAAACTGATGAAGGATGCTCTTTCATTTCTATGGATTCAAGAAATTTTTTAAGACTGGAATTCTGCATCCGCATGGATTTGATCAGAGTCACAGTCTGATTCATGAAGTTGTTAGCAAAATCCAATTTTTCATCGGTGACTCCTGTGTGGATGATATTTTGCGAAATGCTGGCCCCGAGCTTCAGGACACTCTTTGCTTTTTTGGTTAATGCTACATCTGAGCGCCTGACAATCTTCTGGCTAAGCTCTTCGCAGAGCCGGATATATTTGCGTTGTTCTTCAGCAGAAATGAAAAAGTGAGTCACACCTTTTTTGAGATACGAATGTATAGTATCTAATTCGAGGCTATCGCCTGCATTCAGTATTTTGATGAAAGTGGAAGCGCCGATACGGATATATACGTTGAAGTAGGATTTTGGAGTGAGAATGAAATCCGAGATTCGGGTCGGAATGTAGGCTTCCTCTGCTAGTTTGAGCTCAACGTTTTTTTCTTCTTGAGTGGCGACGATATCAGTCCAGGTTTCCTGGTTGCGAAAAAGTGCATCCATTTCTTTGACCAGAGGAATGTAATTCTCCGGCGCAGGTATCATTTTTAAAAATCCGGTCTCGGGAGCAGATATTTCCGGGGGTTCTCTTCCAGGTTGATGGGACACGAGAAAAACTGGAATCTGTGGACGAAGTTGTCTTATCTCTTTGAGCTCATTCAGGGCATGCGAGGAACTAATGTTACTGCTAATGAACACCACACGAATTTGGTGATTATTATTTTTTAGAATGATTGCTGCTTCATGAAAAGTTTTGGAAATAATACAAGGGTAGCTGGCCTGTAAATCTTCAAGTTTCCGGATTTCATCCAGAAACTTGAAATTGTTATCGATAATGAGAGCTTTACCGTGAAAGTTACCCATGACTCCCTTTATTCATTTATCGGTAAGTTTAGGGTTTTAGTTCATTGAATTATCAGTGGTAAATCTTAAATCGTTGAAAAGTGGAAAGCCTTTTGTAGTGCTAGCTACGGAAGATCTAGGTGGATCATTATGATAACGATGACTTGGAAGTTGAGCATATTAGTCCGGGAAGGCAATGTGCTAGACAGACTGTCTTATTTTTTGACAACAGCACGTAAAATCTTCTCCGTCTCAAGGACCACAAAGTTTTTGGGAATATAATCCATCAATGCTCAGATTCATTTACTTTTTTTTTATCTGGTCACTTCCTCTCCATGCCCAGGAATTGCCGGAGCATCTACAGGGCGTTCTGGACCGAAGCCAGGAATATTTCAACGTTTACAAGGCTAAAACCTCTGAGGAAATTGAAGATGGTAACTTCGATGATTCAGATGAAATGCTATTTTCACAGATTGATCAGATTTATTCTTTTGATTTAATTTTCAGTAAAGAGGACATCAAAAACTTTAAAGTGAAGATAGTTTTAACCCTTGCGCAAACTTTCGATGAGTCACAATTAGGAGCCATTGCACGGATCGGTAAGTCTGAAGTGTTAAATAAAAAGAAAGCCTCTCGCTATTTTGAGGTCGCACTGGAATATAAAAACGGCTACTTGAAAGAAAACCGGATTCTGCAGCAATTTTCGTCACGTTTTTCCTCAGGCCGTTAATTGAAGTTTATTTTTTCTTATGGGATTATTTCCCCATGATTCCAACCAAAATTCCGCTCGTCGCTTTGACACCTCAGGGGCTCTTTTGTCATGCGGGCTCTTTCCACATTGATCCAAATCGCGCCGTTGATCTCGCTATTGTGACTCATGCTCATAGTGATCATGCCCGTCGTGGAAGTAAACAATATATTTGTGTTAAGTCCGGCATTGATCTGCTTAAAACTCGTTTAGGAAAAAATATCCAAGTCACGGGTTATGATTACGGTGAGACTTTTTATCTCGGAGATGTTGCCATTAGTCTTCATCCCGCCGGACACATCCTGGGATCCTGCCAGGTAAGGATTCAGCGAGGTCATGAGGTATGGGTTGCTTCAGGAGATTATAAACGTGAGCACGATCCAAGCTGTGAACCATTTGAAGTGGTAAAGTGTGACACCTTCATTACGGAGGCTACTTTCGGAACTCCTAAGTTTCAATGGGTCAAAAATCTCAAGCATGGTGAGATGATTTACGATTGGTGGATGGATAACCGCGCCAGGGGAAAAAACTGCATTTTATTTGGTTATTCACTTGGTAAAGCTCAACGTATCCTGGCGGAGCTAGAACCGCTTGCCCCTCAACCAGTTCTCATTCATTCCACGATCGTTGAACTCACTGAGTGTTATCGTAGACAAGGACGAAATCTTGCCTCCACGACTCCACTGGAAGTGAAAATGAAATCTCTCATTTTTGATCAGCGGCTTGAGGGAGAACTTATTCTCGCCCCGCCATCCATCTTTAAAGAAAGCTGGGCAGTTCAACTTGGAAAATATGAGACTGCTTTTGCTTCAGGTTGGATGCAAGGTTCGGGAAGTGGCTATAATCGTGGCGGATACGACAGAGGCTTTGTTATGTCTGATCACGCAGATTGGAATGACTTGAATTTGACCATTGAAGAGTCGGGGGCTAGACGGGTGTATGTTCAGCATCGTAACGGAGCCCTGGTTCAGCATCTTAGGCGCAAGGGCATTGAAGCATTTTCTGTGGAAGAGTTAATGCCAGAGAAATTTATTGAAGAAACGGGATATAACCTGAGGCTTATTTGAAACCTATTCGTATCAGTATCAGTGACTTTGCTATT
>JBEIEO010000035.1:0-17571 GCA_040382895.1 Halobacteriovoraceae bacterium | reverse complement strand
TTTAAGATCGTTGGTGACCGGAAGAATACCGTACATCCCGCCGACTTTCACTCCGCCTCGTGAGCCCACTACCTGGGCCAGCATGTCGTGGGATGCTTTGATGTATTTAATCACAATATCCGGATCAGCTTTCACCGGAATTCGGTAGTTAGAGTCCTCTTTGAACAGTCGCGCGGTCGAGGCAAGGAAGTCATGCCAACCGAGTGAAGCTCCCACAAAGTACGGATAAAGTTCGTCCATGATTTCATGGGTGCGGAAGATGGCGCGAGGATTCTCCAGCACGATCATGAGCCGGATGGTTCCCATTTTGTACACTGGGTGTAACTTCTGAAGCATTTTCTCTGCTGTTTCCAACATGATCCGAATGTAGCGGGCCTCTTCCTCGTTTTCAAGCTTAGGCACGTAGAAGGCCATCGCCTTCGGATTATGCCAGTTCTTAAACGCATGCAATGCAAAGTCATAAAGATGCAGAGGAATCGGGTCGTTTTTATAAAATAAAAAGAAGCACGGTAGGGCCAAGCCTGGAAAGCGTTTGATGGGGAGTGAGAGCTTCTCTTTTTGCAGCTCATACTTCTTACCGTTATCTTCAAAACTCAAGTTTCCATCCAGACAACGGGTCAGGTTCTCACCAGCCGATATCAGATCCTCCCTCAGAGGCGTTTTTGAATCTTCATCATCGGCTCCCCATTTAGGTAGTGATGTGTGAGTGTTGAGCAACTCTTCTACTACCGCTGGTTCATCTTTGAGTTTGCGGTGATAGGCATTCATGGCATTGACGGAAAGTTTGGCATTATCCGGTGGCCCGAAGAGAGTCACATGGTTTCCCTGCAAGAACTCAGGAATGGGAGCGATTTTTTTTCCGCCCGGTTGATGATAGTCAGTCCGTTTCGGTCCCATGACGATGCGGCCATCACCGTCTTCCAATCCGAACACGGTCTGATAATCCGGAGAAAGAAAATCCCGTTTCCATTCATGGTTAAAAGCCGCCATGGCCTTGGTTCTTTCATCGATGAATTTTCGATCCCGGATTCTTTGATTGAGTACCTTATTCAGCTCTGGCGCGACCGCTTGGTAAAGCTCCACCAGAAACGTGAGTGCTTCTTGATTCTCAAGTCCTCCACCATGGCCAATCTCCATGAGATCAGGAACCCCAGCAACGGGACGAGCCTCTTTCAAGAGTTGGTCTTTTATAGCAGGAGACATAAAATCATCGTAATATGGTATGGCAGACTTCATAAAAACTAGCTTCCTCGATAAGTAGAATATCCATAAGGGTTGAGAAGCATCGGCACGTGGTACTTGCGCTCAGTGCTCTTCACGTTGAAGATGATGGGTGTATTCATGAAAAAGAATTCTTCGTTTCCAAAATACTCTTCGATGTTAAAGGTCAGGCGGTAGATGCCTTTTTCTTTCGGGCAATCAAATACGATCCGTCCGTCGGCATTGGTTTTATCAGTACCGATGTGCTTCCAGTTTTCCAGTTGTTTTTGTTCCAGGATAACGGTGACACCAGCGGCGGGCATCCCCTTGGTGGTATCAAGGATGTGAGTGCTGATCATGCTTAATCCTTTTTAAACTTAAAGCTCACAGGACTCATACCTTGAGCGGTAACAGTGACTTCTTGTTTCTGAGTTCCGAAAACCTCATGCCAGGCCTCTAGGGTGTATCTTCCTTCGGGGAGATTTTTGATGCTAAATTCACCTTTCTCGTTAGTGATGGCGATAAAAGGATGATCGACTACGGCAACATAGGCATTCATCCATGGATGAACTGAACACTTCGTTTGAAGAAACATTTCCTCACGAGTGAAGATCTTAGTTTCCCTTTGATCTTTATTCGGCATGGCCATGTTAAATTTCTGGTTAACTTGTGTGACCGAGCGCACGTTATGAAACAGGGGATCAGAGTTAACAAAAGTGACCTTTTGTCCCACTCGTGCGACTGCAACTCTAGGCTGATAGATACATCCCCGCTGATCCATGATGACTTCTTCAGAAGGAACGGATCCCTTGTCCAGATTTTCATGTCCGGCAATAATTTGCACCACCACGTTTTGAAGTTTGCCATCATTCACAATAACTTCATTGGACATAGGCTCACCTTTAAACTGCTTGGCACAGGCCGCTGGTAAGTTGAGTTTTTTTCCTGCCGGAACTGTCCCTTCAAACTCCACAACGCCAGAAACATTTAAGGATCCGCTGCTCGGGGAAGTTGTTGCTACCGGCGCAGATTGGGCTTTTGTTGTATGTTCATGAACTGCAGAAATGGGTGCCTCTATCGTTGTTTCTTTTGGTTCTTGAGAAAACACGATCACCGCAGCGATGAGTGCAATACCTAAAGCCGCAAACGGCATGGCACGATGAGGTTTGGCTACCCGAGAAACAAAATATTCACGGATGGCAGCACCACCAGCACTGATCAGAAGCAGGATTAGCCAGTTGTATTCGTGTCCGTAGGTCTGCGGGAAGTGATTGGAGAGCATGATGAAAATCACCGGAAGGGTGAAGTAGGTGTTGTGAGTTGAGCGATTCTTGGCATTCTTTCCCCAGTCTTGATTAACCGGTTCACCTCTTTTAGAGGCTTCCACCATTTTAATCTGACGAGGAATAATTCGCATAAATACGTTGGCGGTCATCCATGTGCCGAGCATTCCACCGACGTGAATGTAGGCAGCTCGACCACTCAAGGTATGACAAAGGAAATAAGACATCCCGGCAAACCAACTCAACGTGAGGGTATGCCCAATCCAGGCACTGGTCTTAACAAACTTCCTTTCCCAGACAAAGTCATAGAAAAACCAGGAACCAAAAATACTAAACAGAGAAAGAGCGAGTGCTGTTGGAAAAGTAATATCCGAGACCATGGAATCCAGGAGCATTGTGCCTTCGCCAGTGTAGTAAATAAGTGCTACCAGCAAAAATCCACTCATCCATGTCCAGTAAGATTCCCACTTAAACCAGTGCAGGCGGTCTGGAACTTTGGTAGGACCCATTAAAAGTTTTTCTACGTGATAAAAGCCACCGCCATGGACCATCCACAGATCACCCACATGTCCCGGACGCTTAGATTCAGGATTAAATTCAAAGCTTCGATCCAGCCACATGAAAAAAATCGAGGTTCCAATCCATGTCACTGCCACCGTGATGTGCAGCCAGCGCACAAGTAGTAAAATCCAATCGAAAATTTCCTGGTTCATGGGAAGAATCACTCCTGATCAAAAAAGTAATCCATTAAATCATTTCAAGAATGAAAAACCAATGTAAAACCAAGGCTTTAAAGAAGCTTAAGTTGTGAAAAATTGAGAACTTATATTAATGCTGCGATGTCCCTGCGCTGGCGCAGGCGCCGAGCGACAAAATCAATCTTTGGCTTGCACTCTGACGATCTTCAAAAAACCCAAAGCTTCAGCGACTAAACACATGGCATAGCCTGGATCAAATTCAAACCACCTGACGGAAAATTTGGCGCGTTTGGGATATTGATGGTGATTGTTTTGATATCCCTCACCAAAAACGAAGAGACCAACAAAAAGATTATTGGTCGAATCATCATTGGTTTCGAAATTGCGACGACCATATTTGTGGGCCAGAGCATTTACCATCCAGCCCTGTACCGGATGAGACATAATTCCCAGAAAATAACCTCCACCGATCCAGAAAGAATCAAGGGTAAGCCACAAAACCACTGCCAGGGCTCCATGGATCAGATAGGGAAGCCAGGAGAGATTTTTCTTGTTGGTGAGAGAAACATCGAAAGCAATATCGGCTACGAGAGCACAAGTCTCTTTATCGCCGGCCAGAAGACGTTGTTGAATTCCCAGATAAGCTTTGTACTGACCGATCCAAACTCCCATGACCCCTAATTGAGTCGGTGAGTGTGGATCTTCTTGAGTATCGGCGTGCATGTGATGAAGCCGGTGCATACAGGCCCAGGTCTTGGGATCAAGTCCCGTGAACCATACTCCCGTCCATCCCAACCAGCTCATCATTTTTGGTCCTAAGAGAATAGATTTGTGAGTCAGGGCCCGGTGATACAAGACGCTGATGTAGAACATATTGAGAGAGTAGCCGAATGCGAAAAAGAGAAGTGCGATGAGAATTTCGATCATAAATGTTTCTCTAAAAACGTGATTCCTTTGACCACTGATTCTTCTGAAAAGATGAAAGTCGTAGCGTGGCCCCACCACTTCACATCGTGCCTCTCCACTGGAACCTTCAGCACTGTTAATCGCGCTTCAAAGGCCGTGGTTTGAGCAAACTCAACCAGCTTATCGCTGATCCCATGATACAAAAAAAACGGAGGAGCTGAACTAGACACTTTGAAGACAGGGCTGGCTTCGATGTACTCGTCCATCATTTTGTCGCGGAATTTACCCAAATATTTTTTTATGATAGGAGAATATGGATACCATGTAAAATCATAAGGTGCTCCGCCGCTAACCACGGCCTGAACTTTTCGCTCAGGATCCTGGGCATACCTAAGAGCGAAATAACTGACAATGTGTCCACCTGAGGAATAACCCCACAGCCCGATCCGCTTGGGGTCAAGTTTTAAGTTATTCGCATGAAGTTTAAAATACTTAAGGGCCTGATCCAGATCTTCAATCGGTGCCGGATGTTTATGGGCCGGTGCCAGACGGTAGTTGATGTTGAAAACTACGAACCCATGAGAAACCAGAGACTTTGCAACCGAGTCCATATCAGTATAGTCCCTCGAATTCCAACCACCCCCATGGGCCACAATAACGCCCGGATGAGGCCCAGGCGTTTTCGGAATCAGGATTTTTCCAGACTGGCGCTCATTGTGTTCAGAGGTATAGTGGACGAGGTTAGGAGAATCGGAGGAAATCTTACCAGTATAGGTGGTGCATGAAAGAAGAAGAAAAAAGAGACAAAAGAATTTCATTTTGCCTCGCCGAGAATTCCTTCTTGTAGTTCCTCAGTCGGTGGATTTTTTCCTAACCAGATACTCAGAAAGCTTTTTTGAAAATCAGCGCCTTTGATCTCACCTTGAAGTTTTCCATTTTCATAAATCTTGGTGACCTCTCCCACCATGGCAAAATGCTGAGCACGCTGGCCTTTGATTTCACCAAAATGATTTTTTACTTCCAAAATGTGATCCTTCAATTGAGGATAATTGTGCTCGGAACTTTCCTTGAACTGATAGTCCCAGGCCTTGTCCACGTCCTTGGCATCAAAATCTCGCAAATAAGTCAGATGAAAGCACATGGGCCTATGGTTAAGATTCTTCCAATCCGGTTTCTGAATCCGCACTGGTGAGTAAAATGCCAGAACGAACACCTTGATTTTCAAGAAGGTAGCGGTGCGGAGTCCTGCGCCATGCAATGGTAGTTCCTGGCCCTCACATAGGACCTTGTCTGGTATTTTCACTCCTTCCAGCTCAGCCCCGTAAAGGAGCTGAGAGGATAAAAGGAGAGAGCAAATTATTTTTTGACGAAACGATAATGAGAAACGCCCCATTGCTGACCCTTTTCATAGCCGAAAAGTTCGGCACATGACATGAAGAAGACACGCCAACGGTTAAACCATTCAGTGGCTTCATTACCGTAAGTTTTCTTAAAGATCTGCATGATGATCTCAGAGTGCTGATCCATATTTTGTAGCCAGTCCTCTGAAGTCTTCTGATAATGAGTTCCATCCCACTGCCAGGATTTTTCAAGGTACAGATCCCGCTGAAATGAATACATCAGTTGGTGAGATGGCATCTGCCCACCAGTGAAGAAATATTTCCCCATCCAATTATCTTCACCCTCAGTTTCAAACGGATAGGAGTATTTTTTGTGAGTGAAAATGTGGACGAACAGTTTTCCACCCGGAGTAAGCACGTCAGAGATTTTTTTTAGCAGCACTTCGTAGTTTTTGAAATGCTCCATCATTTCTACACTAACTACCCGGTCAAAGGATTCAAATTCGACAGCAAGAGATTCCAGCTGGGAGATGTCTCGGGTCAAAATAAGAATGTTGTTTAGACCTCGGCGCTTGGCCTCAGCATCGATGAAAGCTTTCTGCGAGGAAGAATTCGAGATGGCGACGATTTTAGCATTTGGGAATCGAGCACCCATGAAGAGTGTAAGAGAACCCCAGCCGCAACCAAGCTCCAGAATTCGCATGCCATCTTTTAATTCTGCGCGCTCACAATAAGCATTCAGGGCAATGTCCTCCGCTTCGCTTAAGGTTTTAGTATTCTCGCTGTAATAGCAGGAGCTGTACTTGAGGTTTTTTCCCAGGACATGCAGAAAAAATTCCGAAGGAAGCTCGTAATGCTGTTCATTGGCATCTTTAGTGTGAACCGCCAAAGGAGAGTCAACCAGTCCCTTGCGATAAACTTCTGCCTTTTGCTGCTTATCTTCCAATGACGGAGTGTGAAGCTCATCCAGGCGCTGCTTACAAAGTTTTCTGATGCCAAATCGAATGGCCGCATCAGGGATGTGACCTTTTTCCATGGCACGAATAAATGCTTCAATCATAGTAGACTCCTGTTACGGTAATTTGGTTTTGTTAATACTATCTGAGAAAGTCCGATGGCCCGCTCGCGGAAGCCACCCTCACAATAGGAGAAATAGTACTGCCAAAGTCGGTGTAAAAATTCTGGATAACCTAAAGATACGATTTCATCTTTTTTCAGTGTGAGACGCTCGGCCCAATTGCGAAGAGTCTGAGCATAGTCTTCAGCAAAGTCTTTTTGCTCCACCATGATCAGGTCCGTTTTCTTTGTGACCGCATTCATCATGGCATGGACCGATGGAATGCCGCAGCCGGGGAAGATATGACGTTGGATGAAGTCCACATTCTTCGCTGCGTTTTCATAGAACTGGTCGCGAATAGTAATCGCCTGGAGGACCATGATGCCTTCCGGTTTTAGAAGTGAAGAGCATTTTTCGAAATAAACGTCCAGGTGATCCAGTCCCACGGCCTCGATCATTTCGACGGAGATAAGTTTATCGTAAACACCGGTGAGTTTGCGGTAGTCCTCGAACAGAACCTTCACTTGTTTTTCAAGACCAAGTTCCTTCACTCGCGCAGTCGCAAAGTTAAACTGTTCTGTGGAAATTGTCGTCGTTGTGACCTGACATCCATAAGTTTGAGCTGCGTAGATGGCCAGAGACCCCCATCCTGTTCCGATTTCAACCAGATGATCCGATGGTTTGAGCTCAAGCTTCTCACAGAGGATAGCGATCTTATTTTTCGAAGCCTCTTCAAGAGTCGACTCTTTAGTCTTGAAGACTCCAGAAGAGTACATCATCGTATCATCTAAGAAGAGCTTGAAGAAATCGTTCCCGATGTCGTAGTGGGAGCGGATGTTCTCTCGACTTCCCTCAATTGTATTGCTCTTAAGGCCATGAAAGATTTTTTGCACGGGCTGGAGAAGGGCTCCGATGCCCCCGTCAATTGCCTGGAGGAGTTCCCGGTTCAACACGAAAATACGAATGAGATCAGTGAGATTTGTGCTCTCCCAGTCTCCGTCGACATAGCTCTCACCATTTCCAATACTACCACCCAAAAGTGTCCGGGAGTAGAAGGAAGACTTGTTAACGATCAGGCGTGTTTTTAGAGCGCACGTTTGGTCACCAAAAGTGTGCATCGTCTTGTTTACACGATCTTCGATTTCCACGTAACCGTGTTTTAAATCTTTTAACTTCTTAATCAAAACTGATTTGCAGGTTCGGTCGAGGGCAGGAAAATTACCCACCAACTTACTCAAAGACCTGTCTTTAGGTAAGAGTTGAGTTGTCATAGATCTTCTCCTTAGAGGGATGAGTATAAAATGGTACTTTTTTGAGATAGAGTTTAAGGGCTTGGTAGTAAATCGCCAGCAGGGTTTTGAATGTGACCAGTGGAAGTCTAAGAAATGTTTTCAACACGTTTACCAAAGTTAAATCCAGCTGCTTAAGCTCAAGAGTTGAATCAAAAATCACTTCAGTCCCGTTGGTCATGCGATTCTGCATGTAAACCTGCAGTTTTTCATCCGGCGCATGGAAGACCCATGTGTAGTCGATGGTCATAGGCATGAAAGGGGAGACATGGAAATCTTTCGGGAATTTGAAGACTTTCATCTCTTTACCATTCAGCTCAAACACCTGACGATGCTTTTCTCCCCATGGAGTATTAGTGATTTCTGAGACCACAAACTCCAGAGTCTTTCCATTAGCTCCATAGCAGTAATAGAAACTCACCGGATTCATACAGAAGCCGAAGTAAGAAATATTGGTAAGTAAACGAATGGGGCCGGCGGCTTTTTTTCCAGTATAGGATTCCACCGTTTCTCTGACACAGCTATCGAGATCTTTCTTCGCATCTCCCAGATAATCTTTACGCCAGAAAGAGAGAATACCCGGAAAGTTATAACTGAAAAGAAATGGAAATCTAAAGATCGACTTTACTTCCGTAAGATCCAGATAAAAATAAGCTACCGCATACCGGAAAAAGTTTTGCTTCGGAGAAAATCTCCGATGCTCCACTTCACCAATGTAGAGGCAACTTTTTTTGGTCATAGACCCATTCCAAAGTTACTGGTGACCATCAGGGCACTTTTCACTCCGTCTTCATGGAACCCATTACCCCAATAAGCCCCGCAGAAATGAATTTTATTTTCCAAGTTACTGACTTCTTTCCAACGCTTCTGAGACTTCACCGCTGAAAGGTTGTAAACAGGGTGAGAGTATTTCACGGACTTAATAACTTTCTTTGGATCAATCAGGTGATCCATATTCAAAGACACGAGGAAGGTCTCCGGAGCTTTAATCCTCTGAAGAATGTTCATGTGGTAAGTGACGGCCACGCGTTCACCCTGAACTTTTGGCAAATAGTAGTTCCAGGCCGCGTGGCCCAGTTTTTTCTTTGGAAGAACTGAGGTGTCAGTATGGAGAAGAACGTCATTCGGACGGTAGGAAAATCCGCTCATGACTTCTTTTTCAACTGAAGAAGGGTCCCTCAGAATTTTCATCGCCTGGTCAGCGTGACAGGCAAAAATCACCTGATCAAAAGCTTCGCTTTGACCTTTAAATTCAACCATCACCTTATCCCCCTGACGGTACACAGATTGTACAGGAGCGCTCAGGTTGATGTTATTGGAAAACTTCGCCGTCATCTTAGGGATGTATTGCTTGGAGCCTCCCACCAGAACCCGCCACTGCGGGCGTTGGTCCACAGTCAACATTCCGTGGTGATGGAAAAAACGCACAAAGAAATGCAGAGGAAAGAGCTTCATCTCCTCTCGACTGGCCGACCAGATAGCAGCACCCATAGGCATGATGTAATATTCAGTGAACTCTTTAGAATAATTGTTCTTCTTCAGGTATTCTTCCAGAGTCATCTGGTGCGGATCTTCTTCTTTATGCTCAAGGTAATACTGAGTGGCCTCTTTGTTGAAACGCAGAATGTCTTTGATCATGCGATAAAAAGAGGGATTTAAGAAATTACGGCGCTGACAGAAAAGAGAGTTGATGGAAGTTCCATTATATTCCAGAGCATTTTCTTCTACTTTTACACTAAAACTCATATCAGAATCCTGAGTAGGAATCTGGAGCTTCTCCATGAGTTTTACAAAATTTGGGTAGTTGCGATCGTTGTGAACGATGAATCCGGTATCGACATTATATTTACCTGAAGCCACTTCTACTTCGTGGGTATGAGTGTGTCCACCTAGTCGCGGTTCAGATTCAAATACGTGCACTTCATGCTTATCGGCCAGCACATGACCACAAACCATTCCAGAAATACCACTACCAATTATGGCGATTTTCATTCTTGCCCTCCTACCACTTGAGCCAACGGCGTCCTAAAAATTGACCAAGAAAACATAGACCTGTCATTGGCAGGAAATGCCAAAGTATCAGGTGCAAACTATGATTATGAAAACAAACAAACTGCATGAGAAGACAACCCAGGGAACTGGCACTCAAAGCACACCATAGTCCTGTGACTGCGCCGGAGCGTGGAGATGCATGCGAAGCCCAGATACCCATCATCGTCGCATGCATGATGCCGACGATGGTAATGATGATGCCGCAGCGACCTTTCCAGATCGAGAGTTCACCATGGAAGTCTTCGGCCAGATTGGAAAACTCCGTCCGCCATAAAACCAGACCCATTAAAAGGGCGATCGAGAAATATGCAAAGAAATTTAAGTTCTTCTTTTGTTCCTGAGGGAAGGTTGAGTAATAAAGAGCAGACGAGCTCAGCATGGTTACTCCCAGCCATAGGATGTTTTCCACATGGAAGACTGGCTGATCAAATTTCATGAACCAGTCAGGGCGCAGGGGAAGAACCCACCAGGAAAGAATCAAAAAAAAGAGAGTGAATCCACTCCATTTCAGGAAGTAGCCGGAAATTTTCTCTGCAGGTCTGAAGGGCCTTAATCCTTGAGATAAATTTTTAATCAGCATTTCCTCTTTCATTTTCTGCTCTTCTCTTTTAGAGACTTGATGATCCGATGTAGCCCGACTTTTACTGAAGGCACACTCATATTCAGGACCGATGCTGCTTCAACGTAAGACGCCCCATCAACTTTTACCAGGATCAGAAGTTCTTTTTGTTTCGGTGAGAGCATATTCATGATGTCTTCCATATCAAGTAGAGGTTCAGTTTCAAGACTGGCCTCCTCTTTTAGTTCAACCATCGTTGGCGCTCTTTTTTTGGCGCGGTAGAAGTCAATGAAACGGTAACGTACGATGGCGTAGATCCAGGGAAGAATGGGGCGCTCCGTTTGATACGTATGCTTTTTTTGATGAATCGAGATAAGAATCTCCTGGCGAAGATCGTCCAGATTTTGCTGATTCTCATACTTTCCTCCCAGAAAACTTAGGTACTTTCTAGCAATCACTGACGAGAGTTCCAGAAAAGCAGCGTAGGCTTCCTTGTTTCCGCTCATTGAAGCGAGATAAAGGTCTTTTAGTTTCTCTTCCAAGTGGTGCCTGCTTAATGTAAAGCTCTCTGTCATCTTTGCTTCCTGATACGAACCCATAAGGTGGAAAGTTACCGCCGACAAAAATTTATTTTGAAGGATAATTATTTCAATAGTTTATTTAAAGCCGGGATAAGGGTCGGTGTTTCCTGCTTATATTTTTGATACTCAGGATTCTTCTCGTGACGGGCCTCAATCAAAGGAACTCCTGAAACTTTTAATAGGAGAAAGTTGATAAAGGCAGGTCCCAGTAACACCCAGTATTTGGCATCATGAATAGCTGCGATTCCAATTCCCCACCATAAAAGAGCTTCGCCAAAATAATTCGGATGCCGACTTAATCGCCATAGACCGATGTTACAAAGTTTGTGAGCATTTCCAGCTTGAGCCTTGAAAAAGCTTTTTTGAAAATCCGCCACACTTTCCCAAAGTAAACCCACCAGCCATATCAACAACCCAAGCCACTGAAAAAATCCAAGTGAAGCCTGAGTGCCGTGAACGGCAAAGAGCGGTAGTCCCACTACCAGCATTAATCCCCATTGCAGGAGATAAACTTTGAAGTAGGCGATGCGATTGGTGTTCTCGCCCCAGTCTTTTCTCCACTGGGCGTACCGGAAATCTTCGGGTTTACCATGATTGCGCCAGTGAATGAAAAGGGCCAGTCTTAATCCCCATAAAACCACCATCATCAGAATAAAATTTTCTAACAAAGAAGATCCTCGGGAGAGCCAGGTACCACATGCAGAAATGGTAATGAATCCCAGTCCCCAGGCGGTATCGATGACACTCAAATTCATTTTAATAACTGCCACCGCATAAAAAAGGTGAATGAGGACTAGCGGTGCCAGAAGCATTAACAATTCGTCAGGTATTTTCATTGTCTAAGATTGTGCCTAAGTTTTGTCTCAATTGCATCAGACAAGACCTAAACGTCTAAGCTTTGTAGGACCTATTAGGCGCAGGACTTACAGAGGCCTGAAAAGTCCATACGATGGGTGACATTTCTATAGCCCTTTCCCTGAAGAAATTTTTTGAATTGGTCAGGAACACAGAAGGGAACGATTTCGATTTTCTTACAGCTGGTACAAATGATGTGGTGATGGTGATGGTGAAGTTCACAATTTTTTTCGTAGCGATGGAAGCCTTCACCCAGATCAATCATATTAAGGATGCCGGCCTTGCTGAAAGTTTTGAGCGACCGAAAGAGAGTGGCCCGATCAAAATCAATCTCGCTTAGCCCTTTGCTGATTTCCTCAGCAGCTAGAGGTGCCGATTGTTCATTCAGAAAGTCCAGAATGGCCAAGCGCAGAGGAGTGCTCTTAAGCCCCTTGCTGCGAAGCAGTGTTTCTGAATCATGGTAATGTTGATGTTTCATTGTTTACAAACTAGCGGACCTTCATGAAAATGTAAATGCAACTAAGTCGCATTTATTAAAAAAGGTTTTCATGAAAGCACTACTTTTTCTCTTACTCTCTTTAAATCTCTTCGCAGAGGTTGAGAAACTTGAAACTATCGAGGTCACCCATCAGGGAACTGCTAATACCTTAGTGGAGTTTGTTCCGGGTGTAACCACTCTCAGACAAAACGAACTTAAAAAGCGCCGGGAGATATCTCTGGGCGATACCCTTCGTAGTGAAGCCGGTGTTCAGAGTTCTTCATATGGGCCCACTGCCGGTCGACCGATCATCCGGGGTCTTGAAGGTGATCGCATCCGTGTTCTGCAAAATGGATTAGGTGTACTAGATGCTTCTTCTCAATCAGTAGATCACGCGGTTCCCGTGGACACGATGGTGATTGACTCAGTTGAAATTGTCCGAGGCCCTATGAGTCTGCTTTATGGCTCGAGTGCAGTGGGTGGTGTGGTCAACATTAACACCAATCGAATCCACTCAAACTTTGAGGAAGGAACTGTCTCTGAAATTATGATCCAGGGAGATTCTTCTCAGGACGCCTTCACTTCTGGAGCGAAAATTGATCATGGAGTAAACAACTGGATGCTTCACTTTGACGGTGGCTACCGGAACGCCAATGATTTGCAAATACCGGGTTACGCTCGCTCGGCCAAAGAGCGTGACGTGGATCCTACCACGGAAGAAGAAGCAGAAGATAAATTGCCTAATTCTGCCAGCGTTCAAAAATCAGCAGCAGTAGGTGTGTCAAAAATCTTCAACAAAGGTTACGTGGGAGCTTCTTACTATTTCTTCGATAATCAATACGGAGCAGTGGCCGAAGAAAACGTCGATATCCGGATGAAGCAAAACCGACTGGAGCTTCATGGGGAGTATAAGATTGGTGGCGAACACTTAAAATCCATCAAGCTTAAAACTGCCCAGTCCGATTATGGCCACAAAGAAATGGAAGGTTCTGAAGTCGGAACGACTTTCACCAATGAAGGAAATGAATCTCGTCTTGAGTTTCTGACCGAATCTGAAAATCTTAAGGGCGTGAGCGGATTCCAGACGCAAATATTTAATTTCTCCGCCGTAGGAGATGAAGCTTATCTTCCTCCATCTAAAAACCGCATTCTGGCCGCTTTTACGTTGCAAGAGCTAACCCAGGGTCATAACGTTTTCAGTGCCGGATTACGAACAGAGAATTTCCATATTCACGACCAGTCCAGCGATGGTAAAAATCGCAACTTCAATGGATACAACGGCTCTCTTGGTTACCGCCGTAAGCTCTCTGATGTCCTCACTTCGTCTGTGAGCCTGAGTTACACTGAGCGCGCACCAAATTTTCAGGAGCTCTTCGCTGATGGAGGCCACGTTGCGACGGGAACTTATGAGCAAGGGAATGCCGATCTGAATAAAGAGAAAGCTTACGCTATTGATCTCGGTCTGGATTATCACCGTGGCTCTGATGGTTTTGCTCACGTTTCAGTTTTTGCTCAGCAATTCCAGGACTACATTGCTTTGTATGATACCGGTCTTCCTAGCAACGAGCCTGATTTTGACAATATCTTCCGCTCTTCCCAAGTAGATGCCATCTTCTATGGTTTTGAGTTTGATTCACGCTCACGCATTAACAAGTCAGATTACTTCGGGATTGTCCGCGCGGATTATGTAAGAGGAAAGGATAAGGACAATGACGGCAACCTGCCTCGGATAGCAGCTCCTCGATTAAGTCTTGGTCTTGAAAAAGTGAAAGACCGCTGGACATGGGATGTAGAAGCTCAGCACTACTTTGAGCAGTATAACACTTCGAGTGAAGATGAATTCCGCACCGATAACTTTACCCTGTTAAACGCTGGTGTCATCTATGATGTGATTAAAGAGCGAGGCAAACTGAGTTTGTTTGGTCGTGTAAAGAACTTACT
Source organism: Halobacteriovoraceae bacterium (assembly GCA_040382895.1). Lineage (GTDB taxonomy): Bacteria > Bdellovibrionota > Bacteriovoracia > Bacteriovoracales > Bacteriovoracaceae > Peredibacter. The sequence continues at coordinate 3,332 of JBEIEO010000035.1, read as the reverse complement.
GGATGTTGAGGCCAGACAACACACTTCATTTCTCAAAGATATAGCACCTATGCCAGGCCGCCATGTTGTGGCCGGTCTTCAGTATATGTACTAATTTCTTCGTGGGAGATCGATTTTCTTTCGGTCTCCCTTAAAATCCTCTACGATATTTATCCTCATATTCATAAAGAAACTTTTGTTTTTCTGCCTCTCGTCGCATCTCTTCATCTTGATTCTTTTCAATATCCAATTCTCCACTACGAGAACCTCCTATGGCAGTGGAAGAGGGGTCTTCCATACGTTGCTGCTCTTCTTTGTCTGGAGATTTTTTTACTTTTTGATGCTGATTATCCAATTGTTGCTTCTGAAGCCAGTCATCTCCGTTAGGAAAAGCTGACAAACTAAAAAACGCAAGCATTCCCATACATGTAAGCTTTTTCATAGGCACCTCTCAAGGTTTGGTCCTGTATGAAATCATGCAATAGCAATGCCGTGGGAAGTGGGGCGATTTTGGACAAAAAAATAGCCGCCCCGAAGGGCGGCCAATGTTTAGAAAATCTTATTCACACTTAAGTTGTTCAGCTGAGTATAAACCGAACTCCGCTGTTTTCTTTTCTACGTGGGCTTTTAGCGCATCAAGGTTTGCCTGAGCAAGAGCTTGAGCTTGCGCAGACTCTTTGGCCTTGATAATGGCCACGAGTTCTGAATCGCAAATCTTTTTCTTTAAGCTGGAGAGTACATAGTCTTTCACTCCCGCTGCTGTTTCTGGACGATCACCTTTTCCAAAGAAGTTAGTCCAGGTTGCAGCTGTGCGCTCGGCACTTACTGCATAAGCAGAAAGACCTGTTAGCGCGTCATCGACCTGGGAAGTAATCTCAGACAGCTTCCACACCGGAGCGTGAGCAGATTTTGTGTCCACTAGGAGGTGGATGGCGCGGCTCAAGCGATCTTCGAAGAATGAGTAAGGATCGCTTGTAGCATCAGACTTTGTACATTCAGCTGACTTCACTGCCATCGAAGCTTTATCCGAAGCTTGGTCTTCATCAGTACAGAACCAGTTCAAATGCTTTGGAGCTATCCCTTTATAACCATAAGCGATCGCCATTTTGTCATACAGACCGATAGCACTCAGGTGACGGTATGGGCGTCCCAGATATTCCATGATTGAGCGGGAAACTGAACCTTGCTCGCCAGTCTCAAAGGCACCAAGGTTTCCTTTAAAGTTGTGGCGAAGACCTAAGTTGTGACCAAGTTCGTGTTCCAACATCTCTGTGAAATACCCATTCATGTACTGCTCGAACGTCACACCGGCAGGAACAATTTCAAAATGATTTTTGATCATCGGATCTTCAAGATCAGTGCGCTGAGCATGAACTGTCATATCCAGATTACCAAGTTTTACTGCAAATTTTTGTTTTGAACGACTGGCAAGTTCTGCTTTAACTTCACGGTTAAATTTAGCGACGATGGAGTTCGCCTCACGCTCGCGACCCTGTTGTTGAAGATCACGTGCTGTTTTTGAAAGCTCAAACCACTTACTGTAAAGACTAATGATGGTCGGCCCCTGGATCAGCACGTTTGCCGAAATGGTTTCACCAGTGAACTGGTTGGCGATAGATGGTCCAAGGCCGCCATAAGATGCAAGGTTGTTCAGATCCCATTCCATCACGTTGAAACGGATGTCACCGGCGACGATCACTTCTGAGCGAGGATCATTGGCGTCGATGAACTCATAGCTCAATAGATCGCGACCTAAGATTTTTTTGAATTCAACGTTCCAGTTATCAAAGGATTTCGCAAAAACTGGCTTCCACTCAGATGGAACGTTTTTTACGTAGTACTTCACAGACTTCCCGAAGTTGGTTGTGGAGAAGCGGGTAATCTTAGGAGTTTTAGAACGCTCCGTTTTGAAGAAGCCCACACCTTCAGTTGGAAGACGAGAAGCAAATGCTGAGTTTGATCCGGAAGTAAGCTTCATGTACCAGCGAACAGTAAATTCAGTGATCGGATTGTTTTGCGCCGTGGGATCAGCGTCTACCGGAATCATTTTAGTTTTGATATCAAAAACAAGTGTTGAGTAAGAATAATCAAAGGCCGTTGTGGCAGAAGAAATGGCTCTGAGTTTTGTGTATGAGCCTGTTGGGTCAATCATGGAAATCAAATCAAGCGCTTTTCCGATTGGAGCAAGGTCTACAATGACTGTGCCTTTTTTCTGGTCAACACCCACAACCGGGAAGCTGACTAGACCCATCTGCTGAGATCCCTCTTCACATTCAGAAGGACAACCCACCAGCGTGATGGCCGGAGCTCCACCAGAGTTGGTCACCATGGTGCGAACGTGCAAAGGGGAAAGGTCAGTAAGTTTTAATGTTCCCAGAGTATCGTTTGTCTTATCTGAAACTTTGGTGATGACTCCACCAAACATACTCTCTTCACCCAGAAGGCCGATAGGTAAACCTAAAAGCAGTGATTCTTCTTTAGCGTCCACCAGTTTGTGGGCTTTGTTAGCGACTTCCTCATTAGTTTGAGGAAGATCATCCAAAATTTTCATTGCTTCAGGAGATTTCGCGGAAAGAATCAAACCGGCCAGGCGCTGAGCTTTGAACTCGGCTTCCGAGATAATCTGCAACGAATGCTTCTCATCCCCAATCAGGGTGTTGACTTTAGATTCCTTATTGGTCACCAGGTTACTCTTTCTTTTAGAAGACGATTTTGCCTCAGACTGGAAAGGTAACTTTGTTTCGACTTTTAGACACGCAGTGGAGAAAATTGAGAGGACACAAACAGAGAACAGCGATGTTTTTATATTCTTCACACAATCTCCTGATGAGTTAAGTGGGTCAATAATATCTAAAAGCAACCTTAAGAAGTAAAGACCGGATAAAAGTTATAGGTTTAAAGTTAGAGAATATCAGTGGGAAAATTCTATATCCAGAAACCAGGTGCTAGAATGACACCACCAGGAGGTTCCTATGGGTAACGATTGGGAAGTTGCTTTTACGATCTTCGTCTTATCGCTCTGGATTTTGTTCCCGGCAGGTATGTTTTTTTCCATGAGCCACGTCGATAAAAACACTGATCAGCTCATCCGCTTGGAAAAACTTCGCCATTCTCCAACCAATCAGGGGAAGGCTGAACCTCAGGTCAGGGAATTCTACAGACCGGTTGCCGAGTCCCGATCGGCTCGCAAGGCGAGCTGAAAATTCTGGCACCGCGAGCCGTTTCAATTTGAGGGCTAAAATTATAGGATGGAAGGATGAAAACACTCATCCTTCTTCTGACTTGCTTATCAGTGAATGCTTTTGGCTTTGAATGGTTCCAGTACCCGGAAGAGCGAGACTATACTTCTACTG
>JBEIEO010000034.1:0-17652 GCA_040382895.1 Halobacteriovoraceae bacterium | reverse complement strand
GAATAACGACCTGACCATTTACTGCCACTGGACGCTCAACGATGTTGTGCATACCCAAGATAGCTGATTGTGGGATATTAATAATTGGAGTTGAAAGCATAGAACCGAAAATACCACCATTAGTAATAGTAAAAGTCCCGTTTTGCATTTCATCGATAGAAAGCTTTCCGTCACGAGCACGACCTGCAAGCTCGATGATCTTGGACTCAATTCCCGCCAGCCCCATGCTTTCGGCATTGCGAATGACCGGAACGACCAGACCTCTTGGCGTCGAAACTGCGACACCAACATCGGCGTAGTTATGAAAAATCATATCTGTGCCATCAATCATAGCGTTTACCGCAGGGTATTGCTTAAGAGCATTCGTACAAGCTTTTGTAAAAAAGCTCATGAAACCAAGGCCTACCCCGTGTTTTTCTTTGAAAGCATCTTTGTATTTTTTACGAATCTCCATCACCGCACTCATGTCCACTTCATTGAAAGTGGTAAGCATCGCAGTTGTATTTTTCGCGGTAACCAGACGGTTAGCGATAGTCTTACGCAGACCAGACATTTTTTCTCGTTTTACTTCGCGAGAGAAAGATGAAGCGATGGTTTCGTGGGCCAGTGACTTCAATGAATTGTCTTGAACCGGAGAAGCTTTCGGAGCAGATGCCTGAGCATTTAGAGCATCACCTTTAGTAATGCGTCCATCTTTGCCTGAACCTTGAACTGATCCAGAGTCCACACCTTTTTCGGCCAGAATTTTAGACGCTGCTGGAGATGGGAAGTTTTTATCCCCAGAAGTAGCAGGGGCCGCAGCCACAGGAGCAACCTTCGGAGCTTCAGCTACAGGAGCTGCTGCTGATGCGCCGGCCGTTGCCGTTTCGTCTACTTCAGCAACTTTTGTTCCGATAGCAACCGTCTCACCTTCTTTGATGATAATTTTTAACTTCCCTGCTTTAGGGGCAGAGATTTCAAGTGTCGCCTTGTCTGATTCGATAGAACAGATGGCCTCATCGAGTTTTACCATGTCGCCGTCTTTTTTAAGCCAGCTGGCAATTGTGACTTCAGAAATGGATTCACCAACACTAGGAACTTTTACATCAACCATAACTTATTATCCTTTCTAAACTTAAACAGGTTCAATTTTTTCAGCAAAAGCATTGTTCACAATCTTGGCCTGTTCCTGAGCATGCACAGATGCATAACCAGTTGCAGGAGAAGCCGAAGATTTACGTGCAATCAGTTTGAAATCATCAAACTGTACATAGCGGCGAAGGAATGTGAAAGCTCCCATATTTTTTGGCTCTTCCTGAACCCAGACTTTCTCTGCGTTCTTATATTTTTCAATCAACTTGAAGCTCTGTTCTTCCGGCATTGGATAGATCTGCTCAAGACGTACAATCGCCACATCTTTGCGCTTATCTTTTTGCTGTTTCGCTTTAAGATCATAGAAAACCTTACCAGTACACATCACCAGTCGTTTAACGTCTTTAGCGTTCACATATGAATCATCGATGATTTCCTGGAAAGAGCCTTCAGTGAAATCCTTCAGCGATGAAACGCACTCAGGATGACGTAGAAGAGATTTCGGCGTGAAGATGATGAGTGGCTTTCGGAAATCCCATTTCACCTGACGACGAAGAATGTGGAAAATATTGGCCGGGGTAGTAAGATTGGCAACAACCATATTCCATTCAGCGGCCAGCTGCAGGAAGCGCTCCGGACGAGCGTTAGAGTGCTCAGGGCCCTGACCCTCATAACCATGAGGCAGAAGCATGACGACACCACTCTGACGCTGCCACTTTGATTCACCCGATGAAATAAATTGATCAATAATTGTCTGTGCACCATTGGCGAAATCACCGAACTGAGCTTCCCAAAGGTTAAGCGATGTCGGAGAACCCAAAGAGTAACCATATTCAAAACCAAGAACGGCGTATTCAGAAAGAAGTGAATTATAGATTCTGAATTTCCCTGCCTTTTCCCAAGCGTTGTTTAAGAAAATGTGACGGGTATTATTGACTTCATCTACGACACCAGCATGACGGTGTGAGAAAGTTCCACGGATACAGTCCTGTCCTGACATACGAACAGATATACCTTCCTGAAGAAGTGAACCGTAAGCAAAGAGCTCACCCATGGCCCAGTCAAACTGGTCATCGGCCCAGCGTTTCTGTCTTTCTTCCAGGAGCTTTTCAATTTTCTGGATGGGCTTGAAGTTGGCCGGAACAGTCGTTAGCGCCTTAAGGGTTTTTTCTAAAACTTCTTTAGAAACATTCGTCTTCGGAGAATAATCGAAGTCTTTTGGAGTCGAACGACGGAAAGCTTGCCACTGTTCTTCTGGTTTTTGGTACTGGTAAGGAAGTGGCTTCTGCTTAATCTGATTGAAGCGATCTTGCAGAAGGTTCTTAAACTGCTCTTCCATCTGAACTGCCAATTGAGCTTCAATCTGTTTACCCTCAATGAGTTTATCTTTGTAAACTTCACGAGGATTGGCGTGCTGAGAGATCAACTTATAAAATGATGGCTGAGTAAATCTTGGTTCATCGGATTCGTTATGACCGTGCTTACGATAACAAACCATATCGATAAAAATGTCTTTGTGGAATTTTGCCCGAAAATCGGCCGCTAGTTCCACCGCATAGACCACGGCTTCTGCATCGTCACCGTTTACATGTAGAACGGGAGTTTCAAGAACGCGTGCGACTGAAGTTGAGTAGATAGATGAACGAGCATCATCAAAATCAGTCGTGAATCCTACCTGATTGTTGATCACGAAGTGGATGGCCCCACCTACGTTATACCCTTTAAGACCTGACATCTGAACGGTTTCGTAGACGATACCTTGACCGGCAACAGCTGCATCACCATGGATGATGATAGGAAGAATTTTAGAAGGATCTTCTTTGTATAGAGTATCGCCTTGCGCGCGCGCATAACCCAACACCACAGCATCAACTGCTTCAAGGTGCGAAGGGTTTGGCATAAGTTTGAGATAAACTTTCTGACCACCAGTGGTTGTTACGTGGCTCGCGTAACCCATGTGGTACTTCACATCTCCGTCACCCATAGTGAGATCCGGAGTGGCAGTACCTTCAAACTCATTGAAGATGTATTCGTAAGTTTTACCCAGGATATTGGCCAGGACGTTCAAGCGTCCACGGTGGGCCATACCTATAAAGACTTCTTCTACACCATGATTGGCAGAAGTATTAATGATAGCATCCAGAGCTGGAATGGTATTTTCACCACCTTCCAGAGAGAAACGTTTCTGACCTACGTATTTGGTGTGCAGGAAGTTTTCAAAAGCGACAGCTTCATTCAGCTTGGTCAAAATTCTTTTTTTCTTATCGATTGTGAAGTTGCGATCAGCAGAGCCGTTTTCGAATTTCTTCATGAACCAGTCACGGATTTCGATATCGTTAATGTGCATGAACTCAGCACCAATGGTGCCGCAGTAAATGTTTTTTAAGTGAGAAATGATGTCTTTGAGTTTTGCGTTTGGCCTATTAACCAACTCACCAATCGCAAATGATTCTTCCAGATCAGCATTGGTCAAACCAAAATCTTCCAGATCCAGATGCGGAAAACGATTTTTTCTTTCACGAATCGGATTGGTTGTTGAAACAAGGTGAGCGCGCGATCGATAACCATCGATTAGGCGATACACTTTAAATTCTTTGGCAAGATTAGAGGGGGCCACATTCGTGCCGACGGAATCACCAGTCAATGATTGAGCTTGAGACAAAGCAAATTCCACACCTTTGAAAAATTGTCTCCATGAAGTATCTACCGAATCTGGATTTTTGCGGTAGTCGGTATAGAGACCATCAATATAGGTGTTATCTGAAGACGAGACGTAAGAATAATCATGAGATACTGACATAAAATGAACTCTGATTTTGGGGTTAAACTGATGGGTAAATTATAAAACAAAGCCATCACTTACGAAATGTTAAAGCGATGAAAAGACATGAAGGTCAAAGTTGACTTGATGGAGCATTTCCATCAGATATATCTAATGCATAGCAACCGTCAAAGATTTGTCACTCGAGCTCGAGAATTTCATCTGGAGAAAGGTAATATTGTTTTTTGCGCGCCAATTGCTTCGGCGCCAGCCATTGATAAACCCATTCACGATAGGTCATCAGACCTCCATGGACTTTATGCTTGAGAGCTTTCAGGTCAGTTTGTCGTTCATAGCGGGTACGAAACTTTCGGTCCGTCACATACCGCAAACCAAAGGAGAGAATTTGAGCTGAACTCATCTGGGTATAATCCACAATATGTTCGAGTTCATGGATCAAAATAGCTTCGAGAGCCGCGCCACCGGGAGAGCACTCAAGCAGCTTTAGATTCAGCTGCACTTCATAGCGCCGCTTTTCTTTAGGACCCAAGAGAAAAGACTTCGCGGGCTGTGCTTGAAGAAAATAATCCTCGGCCTTAAAGGTCGTCACCACAATTTGCGTCTCACTCAGCTGCGGGAAATACCTTGCCTGTACATCACTCACCTGCGCTTTGAATTCATCCAGGGATAACGTTCCCTGACAGGTCTGTGCCTGAGTGGTCATGTGAATCAGCAAGAGGCCCAGGGCCACTAAGAATGTATGCAGCTTTCTCATAGGATAATCTTATCACGACCAATGCCTGATCAAGCCTGTGGATCCTTAAAATTACAGACCACTGTCTATAATCTAGACGGCTCCCATCCAAAATCTTCAGAACTCCTTATTTGGTAAGCTCACCCGAGATACATTCCTCCTCACAACACCGAGGAGAACGTTATGAAATCACTACTTATCACCCTAACCCTTTTGATGGGTGCAAACGCTTTCGCACAAAATGTCTCGTCGGAGTGTTATCGATTGGCTTCTCAGCGAATGACGGAGGAAGAAGCTCATGGATTTTGCTCGAATGTGGCCAATAACTGTTTCATGGCTTCGGTCAGAAAACTTGGACTAGAAGGGGCTCGCAACAAATGCCTGAACGTAGCCTCGGATTGCTACCGGGAAACAAAAAACGCCAAAATCTGCGAGAACGTAAACAATACCTGCTACAGGGCCGAACGCCGGTACGGGAATCTCTCCATCGAAGAGAGCATTAAAAAATGCTTTGATCGAAGTTTTTGATCTATGTCGCTCGGCGCCTGCGCAGGCGGAGTGCATCAGAGGTTTTGAAGAAACGACTTCACTTCATGAATCACCTTCATCGGTATCTCATGTCCACCCTCAAAGACGTGGAGCTTACCCTGAAAATTGAGCGCCTGAAGCTTATTCTCCAGAAGCTTTGCCCCTGTCAGGGGGAGTATAGGATCCCGTGTTCCATGAGATTGATAAAACGGGATGCCTTTTGCTGATGCCGGCACACGCTCTTCGGCCAGTAAATTTCCTGACAAAAGAACCAAAGCGCTGATGGGTAGTCCCGATTTCATGGCCAGATGTGAAGCGCACATGGCCCCTTGAGAGAATCCACCAATAATGATCTTTTTGTGTTTCTGGGCCAGCTCATGAAGAAAAATCTCCTGCTGTTTTAGAGTGAGATCGAACTCAGGGGGGACAGTTCCGGCCATGTCCCGGAACTCACCATTGCGGATGGCCTGCTCAAGCTTTTCAATATCAATCGAAAACCAGGCACGACCTTCATAATGGCCCATGGGCAAAGCCAGAATTCCATTCGGGAAATACCAGTTATATGTTCCGTTGTCCCAAAGTTCCCACAAAGGAAAAAGATCCTGCATGTTGGCGCCATAGCCATGAAAAAAAAACCACAGCAGTTTCAGGATCAATATTTTCCAGGCACAGAGTATCCATGCCTGCGATGTTTTTCAGAGTCGGTTTCATTTGTTTCCTAGCTTAATGCGAATCCATGGAGGATTAATGCTGATATCCGGGTGATTCACCTGACGACGGATGAGATCCATCACGAGACTGGTGACAGGGACAATTCCAAATTTTATTTGGTCAATTCGGATCGCCAGGGTCTGGCCATTGTTTTCATATTGAGTGAAGCCCCAGATACGAAGGTAGGCCCGGATAATATATTTCACCCGGACTGAAGAATAAAGTTCACCCTGGTCAATGTTCAAAAGGAAATCACTGGCAGGGATCTGCATAGTGGGATCTTCTTCATAGGCCGGAAGTTCCTCGCTCAAGGCACGAAAAAAAACCGTTGGGATATCCGTATAATCAATATTCGCGCGCATCTTCTCACGGCAATCATACATCAGTCGGATCAGTGGATCCGGGCTCTGTGAGGTGCCATTGCATTCAATATCGTAGCGATGAAAGAGGAACTGAATATCCTGAGGGGAGACAAAGCTTGTTTTGTTTCCGCGCAGGTAGTGTTGTCCCCGATCGAGTTTGAGGTTGAGTTTTTCAATTTTGGCTTCTTTTAGGTTATGAACGAAGGCCAGAGGTTTTTTCCACTGAAACTCAATAAAATGAGAGACTACATCGAAGGAATCTTCCCGGCGATAGATATCCACCGGATATTTATGTTCATCTTTTAATGAGACACCAAAACTTAGTTTTTCAAACTCCCCTTTTCCAACAGGTGAGGTGTAATCGAGATCGAGATTCTGGATCAGAATTTTTTCAAGATCTGCATACGATGTCGGTGAAATTAAAATGAAGACAATCGTCAGGAGAAATTTCATAGCTCATCCTTAAGTAGAGGGATGATCTATTTTCTTTTCTTTGCGGTGAAGTCGGCAAGTAGCTTTTTAATCATTAATGCTTCTTGCTTCATATCAGGATGCTTAGCATTTATGCGGACAAGCAGTTGGTTGATCTGGTGATCCATCAGTTTCATATCGCTAAGCAGCTCAGTGAGAAGTTCAGTTTTAAATTCAGCTACCTGAATCTTTACTTCAGCATCAAACTCAGCTTTACGGGCACGTTCTCTGAGAGCGACGATCTCTTCACTCTCCAGATCATAATGTCCCTCACCCACAGGCTGTGCAGGCTGAATTTTCATGGCGTTGGCACCGGCAGTAGGTGCAGCTGATGCAACAGCTGCCGGACGCTTCGCTGGCTGAGGAGCAACTCCTCTGGCTTCTTCAATTTTTCTTACTTGAGCGCCTGGGGCAGGCATAGAAGAAGGACGTGCGCCCGGCGCACCCGCTGCGGGAGCTGACACAGGAGCACCTGCTCCTGGCGGACGCATTGGTCGTGGCTTCGGAGCGTCGTCCTGGATATGAAACTCCAGGTCGACGTCCTGCTGGACGGCATCTGATTTTTTCTTTTTCGCCTCTTCTTCGTCTTCGAATTCGAGGTCTAAATCATCTAGGGCCATTAGTTTACGTTCCTTTCCTTAGTGAGCTTATCGGTTTTTGCTTTAGTAACTTGAGTCTTTCTATTGGTTTTATAGTCAAGGCTTCAAAAAGGTTAATGTTTTTCACCCTTTTGCCGATAAACCACTAGAATTAAATGTCCCATGTTGAATGTGAAGGAGCCCCCATGTCGGGTGGAGATGAAGACGATAAGCCAACGGTTGTGTTGGATCTTAACGCTCTAAAAAAACAGAAACTCAAGCAAGAAGAAGAGTTAGCGAATCTGGCTTCGGAGTTAGAGTTCAATATTCCTGCCGAAGATGCAGTAGCGTCTGATGTCGACTCGGAGGACTTCGCCGAGCAGTTTCTGGAAAATCGTGCTAAGCCATCTGCGCCTGCTCCTAAACCAGCAACTCCCAAAGTCGCCACTTCTCCGAAAGCAACACCCCTGCCTCCCAAGACAGTACCAGCTGCTGGAGTACCGGTGATTCTTTTTGATTTTGAATCTGATTTTTTTGCCAAATCAAAAGCACATTTTCCTAATGGATATGAGTACAAAGTCATCAAGACTCTGGCCGAACTCAATCAGTGTCTGAAAAATAAAAACTTTCAAATTGCTGTGTTCAACTACGATGCAAATCCCAAAGCGGTGAACCAGTTGTGTGCGCAGATTAAAGCAAAAATGCCCAGTACCAAAACCATGATTGTTGCCAAGGCTATCTCTTCTGAGAAGGCCAAGGCCCACGCCAAAACGGCCTCTGGAGCTGCTGGTTATTATCAGCTTCCACTGGATACAGCTAAGATTGAGAATGAATTTAAGAAGATTGTCGCTCTGGTGAAAAAAGTCTCCTAGAAACAAAAAAGGCCACTGCGGTCAAACAGTGGCCCTATTAGATCTGGGAGGTGAAATCATGGCTTAAATGATTTCGGAACCAATCATTTATGAAAACCTAATTTACGTCAACGAATCAAAACGCTTTTTTTCGTAACACCGAATCCCATTCAGGATGTTAGAAAACATCAGTTGACGGGCCCGATCCGCTTTTCCATGATTAATGAATGAAAAAGAATGGATGCTTTAAACTATTTTTATTTACATTAATTCTCCCTTTTACGTCATTGTATGCTCAGGACTGGTCTCGGGACGTCAAAGTAACCTCTCCTCGTAGCAACATCTATCAGCTGGATGAAGCAACCTTTAACAAACGAATCGAGGCGGGAAAAAAAGTCGCCCTCTTTTATCCTGTGACTGTCAGTGATCTGCTGATTCCCTACCAACCTTTAAAGACTTTTTTTGAAAGCGATCCTGACGATCCTGTTCGCAAAGTTATCTACGATCTGGCCCGCGTAGTTTCTCCCTTTAAAAACATGGGAGATGTCTTTGATTGGTTGGGAGTGCATGAGTTCCCAAACGGAGCTCAAACTGAGACTCCAAATCCTCTTCCTGAACTGAGTGTGCATGAAAAAGCTCTTCCTATGGGAGCAACTCTGATTCAAACCGAGGAAGGAGAAGCGCTGACATTCGGATGTGCCGCTTGCCACGCATCTGATCTCTTTGGCGTAAAGGTTCTGGGACTTACTAATCGATTTCCTCGCGCCAATGAATTTTTCCGCCATGGAGAAACCCTCGCACCTTACGTGAATTCCTTTCTCTTTAAAGAATTGCTCAAGACCACAGAAGGTGAGCGTCTGATGATGTTGGACGCTAAACGAGCGGTGAAATGGGTGGGAACTAAAAAGCCTCAGGCCTTAGGTCTTGATACCTCCCTTGCCCAGGTGGCACTTTCTCTCTCACGCAGAGAACAAGATCCTTATGCCACTCGCTCAGAGCGAGCGGCCAAGTTTCCACGTCCCAATAAACTCTCCAAGATGGTGTCCGATTCCAAACCAGCTGTTTGGTGGAACGTTAAATACAAAAACCGCTGGCTCTCAGATGGCTCCATCGTTTCCGGAAATCCTGTTCATACCAATTTTTTATGGAATGAAATTGGCCGGGGAACTGATTTAAAAAAACTTGAAGTCTGGATGAGAGAGTCAAACCCACAAATTGAAGCTCTCACAGCGGCGGTGTTTGCCACGAAAGCTCCTCGCTATGAAAAATTCTTTGGCCATAAATCCATCGATCTGGAAAAGGCCAAACGAGGCCAGAAACATTTCGTACAATCATGCCAGAAGTGCCATGGAGTTTATGAAAAAGCATGGGATCTTCCTCAGGCAAGAAGTCTGACCAAAACCCAAATACTTCAAACCTCTCGCATCATCTATCATGAGCAAACCCCGGTAAAAGATGTGGGAACTGATCCTGGTCGTTACCTGGGAATGAAAGAGTTTGCAGAAGACCTTAATCGCCTGCAAATCTCTAAGTCTCTCAAGACCATCGTAGAACCCCAGAAGGGTTATGTACCTCCTCCACTAGAAGGTATCTGGGCCCGCTGGCCATACTTTCACAATAACTCGATCCCTAATCTTTGTGCGCTCCTGACTCCAGGGCTAAAGCGACCAAAGACTTATTTCGCCGGAAAGGCGGTGGATAAAGAGCGCGATTTTGATCAGAATTGTGTTGGTTACCCAATGGGAGAAAAAACACCTGCGCAATGGAAGAAAAAGGAATACTTCTACGATACAAACCTAGAAGGACTTTCAAACTCCGGACACGACGAAAGAATCCTTATCAAAGATGGTAAGGAAGTTTTCAGTGATGTGCAAAAAGCTGAGCTAATCGAATTTTTGAAAACACTTTAATAGTAGCTGAAATAGTTTTTTAGAAAGTAGATAGCTTCAGCGCCATTTTTTTTGGTGTACTCAAAGTGATTTGGCTCCTTCAGGCGCTCCTTAAAAGCGTTAAAGGAGGCCGGCACAAAAGCAGCTGCGATATACTTAGGATCAATGCTCCCATCAGTGATTAAAAGAGAGAACGTAAGGTTCAGGTCTTTTATCATCTCCAGATCTAGTACCGGTAAATCATTTAAAAATAAAACCATAGCCGTATAGGCCACATCATTTTCAAATTTAAGCATTTGTTCCGGGGTAAGTTCAGTATTGCCGCTCAAGGGTTGAGGCCGTGGTAGCATGGTCCGTGCCCGCTCTAGATAAGCCTTTCCATCAACCATACTGTTGATCATCGTCCCGATCTGGAGCACACCATAGTTTTTGATCCCTTTTTCCTGATATAACTTACAAAAGAAAGCTTCAAGATCTCCGGTGCAGGTTATCTCTTTTCCCATTTCGGGAAAACGACTATGCGGAGTCAAATCAGCTTTTTCTACTTGAGCAAACATTGGTTTGAGTGATTGAACCTTCAAGACTTCACCAATCTTTTTAATAGGAGGTGGTGCGACTTCAGGTTCAGGCTTAAGCACCACAAAGTTGTAGTAAGCAGCTGCTCCAAATATGACGAGTGAAAAGAACTTCACCATCATCATTCTTCTTTGGTCTTTGATTGGAGCTTTCTTCTGAGATGCCGGAGTGCTCTTTCGCTTTTTAACCGTCTCTTGTCTTTTCTGAACCAGCTTCTCGGTCTTAACCGACTGCAAATCTCTTAAAGAGATGGTGCGGGTCGAATCCATATCCTGCTGTGATGGGCGATTGATACTTGGGGATGAAGCTTCCGGTTTCGGCATAAGCTCATCTGAGTAACCAAGATCACTGGCATCGGCATCAGATAAAAGAGTAATAAGAACTTTGTCACCCATCCGCACAGGAAAAAATGACGTAAACTCTGCTCGCCTGCCTGGAACCAGTCGCTCTTCATTAATGTAGGTTCCGTTAGTTGACCCTTGATCAACAACGTAATACTTGTCATCTTCGGTGATAACTTGAAGATGCTTGCGGCTAACGCCATCTGTGAGCAGCTGAATTTCGCAACTCTCGTGTGATCCAATAGTAATTTTTGAATTATTTAGTGGGAAGATCTGTGGATCTTCGTTGTCCACCAGAATTTCTATTCGCATATATTAGGATATTAGCACAATTAGAAACAGGTTACCTTAAATTTCCCGCCGACTTCAATAATTCTAATATTGAGCGGTGACTGGCCGGAGCAGTTGACACCGGTAGTATCAAAAAGTTCTTCGAGGTTAACCTGAGTTTGAATATCTTCACAGATAATACCTCCCAAGCTGGTAAGACGAGTTGCTACTTTACCAAACGGACATTTAACAGAGTTAAGTCTACATCTTGCCGGAGTTACGGAAGTATCCCAGTAGACGGCCCCTTTCCCAGTGAGATTAGCATCGGTGGTACCGCGAAGGGTATCGCACATTTGTTTCTCTGCTGATGCATTCGCATCTGAGAGAATCGGTCCGCATTCCTGAATAGTTCCGGCATTCATTTGCACCACGACGGGAATACGACGGGTAATTTTATCACGTTTACTGGCGAAAGCTGACTTGTTGGTTACCTGAAAATCCAGCACAAGATCAGTGACTGTCGCTCCATAGATTGAGTTTTCAAGGCGCATCCCATTGGCAGGAATCGCAAACATCTGATAGTTACCTGGGCCGATGATGCTGACCGGAGTGACGGGGTCATTATAGATAAGAAGATTTGAAGAAATGGTAGATGGCACAGTTTTTCCACCCAACATAGTTCTGCAGTGAGCGGGGTTATTGAGGTGTTGTTCCACCTTATTGATTGCACCCGAGATGGCGGCCATGGCCTTCAGGTGATTCTGAGAAGCGGCCTGATCGTCCATTAACTTCGCTGTCACAAGAGCAATGCCTCCCAGAAGCGACATGGCAACCAGAAGCTCGACCAGCGTAACACCTTTTTGGTTTCGGATTTTATTTAAGGTGAACATGTGACCCTTAATTGGTTAGCACTCCACACTAGGCGAGCTCTCTCACCACTCGCACAGGTTTCACTGGCGGTATTAACACTAGGCCCGGGAACAAATCCCTGCCCAACGGTACGGCAACGGGCAATACCATTGGAGTTGATACCCTCCACCATTAAACCTTGAGTGGCACAGTTTTTAAGTTCGCCTGTTGAAGTTCCGCTGGCACCACGAAGTAAACATTTCTGTTGGGCCTCATCCCAATAAGAGACGCGCCCATCAGAGGTAACCCCGGTGGTGTTAATGGTATCGCATAGATCATTAGATAAGTTGTTAACGCTACTTTCCTGATCGTTAAAGCACTCTTTAAAGCGTCCATCTGCGGGGTTGAAACGAAGATTAAGTAAAACGTCTTTGGTAACTTCACGATTTTGACTTCGAGCATTCGCATAGGTAAATCGAACTCGCAGGACACCAGTACTTGTGAGGTTATTCAAAGGAACAATACTTAAGAGACGCCAGTTTCTTTGGACCTGGGCCCGATCGATGAAATCTCCTTCTTGGATAAAAGGAGCTGTGGCAAGGGTCACGGTCCCAGCATCAGAGTCAAGGTTACAGTTACTTTCGCATAAACGGAGAACTGTCAGATCATCTGTCGCGGAACCAATAGATGTGGTGTTGTACTTATACTGAAAAGTCGCATTACAGTGATGGGTATTTTCCAAAGTTTTAGCTAAGGCCGCGTGATAAAGAGTGAGTTGTTGTTCAGCTGTCACCTTTGATTGAGCAGTTGATTGATTTTTAAAAAGCGTAGCACCGGCCAGGGCAACCCCAGCAAGAATAGCGCCCCCAACCAGAACTTCTGGTAAGGTAAAACCTCTATGATTAAGTACCTTCCAAATTGAAGGCTTGGGGGTCGTTTCCATATAGGCATTAAATTGTAATCGATAACATGATAATGACCAATTAATTCTATATATGATCATTTTGAGCAATTATTCAGTGCCTTGGGTAGCCAAAAGATTGAGGCATCCCATTTTGGTGAAGAGCTAGGTTTTAGGGTCATTTCCATCAATTAGAATTAATTATTGGAATATTCGGTTCATGAGTTATCATTAACTATGCTTCGTAAACTGCTTAAATCCCAATCGGGATTTTCCATCGTTCAGGGTCTGATTTTAGCTGCTGCCGTAGCAGGGATGGCCTACGTAGGAACGATTCTGATGAATGAGCAGAAGCTCGCGCAACGTGGAGTTCAGGCGCGAACCAATAATGAGCGTCTGCATGAGATGATCTTCTCTCTACTCCAGAATAAAGACCACTGTACCTCCACCATGGTCGCCAATGGATTTGTGGTCAACGCAACCTCCATGACTTTGGGCGCCAATAGTAACTTAACTCAAATTCGCCCCATGAACTCTGCCACCGCTCCTTTTACTGTTAAGGCCGGGGCAAACTACACGAGTGCTGAAAAATATATGAATGGGACACTGGGGATCCAGACCATGTCTGTAACTATGCCAACAGCTACTTTTGAAAATCACGCTCGCTTACAGATCGTCTATGAAAGGATTGGCCAGGGGTTCATGGGCAAAACCATTAATAAAACTATTGAGATTAAATTTCAAAACGATGCCAGCGGTCGCTTCCTATCCTGTTATGCCGTCGAAACAGGCTCAAACCAGGATCTAGTGAAAAATTTCTGTAACAACTTAGGAAGCAGTGATGGAAACCCCGCAACTGTGGACTCCATCTTTGTATGGGACCCCGCAACCAATTCCTGTAAATTAAAAGATCTTCGATGCCCCATCGGTCAGATATATAGCGGCTTTGAATCTACCGGTGTGCGCCGATGTCACACCATTCAGCAGTGGTCGAATCTAGGGAACTTTATTGATACTGCTGCTTCAGCGACCTGTGCTCCGGGGAATGCCTCGAGTGTGCGCTTTGTATTTAGCACTGGTGCAAGGATGAAGGTTGTTTGCAATTGAAGCAAAGACCACCAGATTTACTGGAGAATATCCACCAACTTTGGAGTGTTACTAATCCGGATACACAACCACCGTCGCAGATAATTTTGCTTTTCCAAAACGCGAGATGCGCAAGAACTGCTCCTCCGGAATGGGAATGTGTAAGCGTGAGATAACTCCCTCGTGCTCGCCCGTCTGGTCAGGATCGTGGATGTACACAAAGTCATCATCATAGGCCGTGACTAGCACCCAATGAGGGGCGCGGTTGTTATCAAAGTGATAAGTAGTAATAAGCACAATGGGAATCCCGCCACAGTGGATGATGTCTTTCAGATCATCCATGGTCATGCGTTTTTTATGAACCTTAATATTGGTCTCTTTAATTTTTTGATCAAAATCTTTATGCACTAATTCGATGATTTTCTTTTTATCAGGACTGCGCACACTATCTACAAAGAGTGGATTTGAGTGTGAGAGATAAATCTCCGAACGATACCCCGCGTCTCCAAGCCGAAAGGGCCAAACCTCTGGGACCGCAGCCTCCATGCCCTGAAGTCATAAAAATGGTCGTAGCTTCGCGCCAGATCTGAAGCTCATGAGAGAGATTCACTTCCAGTCGCGGATTGAAAGTCTGCATCGCCATCAGCAAGCAGGCCGGACCACAGGTGAACTCAGTTCCTTGTTGATGATAGGGAATATTGAGCTTGGGATTTTTT
Organism: Halobacteriovoraceae bacterium; assembly: GCA_040382895.1. Taxonomy (GTDB): domain Bacteria; phylum Bdellovibrionota; class Bacteriovoracia; order Bacteriovoracales; family Bacteriovoracaceae; genus Peredibacter. The sequence continues at coordinate 2,937 of JBEIEO010000034.1, read as the reverse complement.
TTCAAAATGCGCACGCGCTTTTCATAACATAAAGCTGCACTTCCATCATCGTAGTAATTTTTCTTTTCCGTGAACTTCACATAGCCAAGTTTTTCATAGAGATTTATGGCACCCTTGTTAGTGGCCTTTACCTCAAGCCTAAGGTAAGCGCAGTCTTCGTCATCGGCCGCTTTCTCTTCCAGAGCGTTGAGGAGTTTTGAGGCAAGCCCGTAGCCCTGAAATTCTTTGAGGGTACAAATGGAATAAAGTCGGGCCAGACTGGTGCCCGAGTTAATCAGCACTAAGCCATAACCGATTATTTTTGTCCCGTATTCTAAGACCAGAAAAATAGAGTGGGCGTGTTTGATCATCCACTGGAAGCTGCGGCGACTCAATTGATCATAGTTAAAACAAGCGTTCTCCACTTCCACTAATTGTGTCAGATCCCCTACGCGCGCTTTTCGAATTTTCACTTCACCAGGATTAATTTTTTGTCGCTTCCTAGCTGTTTTTTTCAATGGTTCGACCCCTTGAAGATGCGTTCCGTTCTGCTATTGTACTTAAGGTAGAAACAACTTCACCAGATAATTTGGTGTTAAACATTTTCCGGAAGGCACGTGGCCAAAATCATTGTTATCGTAGAGAAGCTCAAGGACTGGAATTCCTACTATCCAGTTGAACAATTGATGACGCCACAGGATTACCTGGTGAATTGGGATGAGAAGCTCTACGACACAAAGGACACAAAAGAGCGCATCAAAATCATCAATCTGTGCCGCAACTATAAATACCTCAGTAATGGATACTATTGCTCTCTGCTGGCCGAAGCCCGTGGACACTCTGTCATCCCTTCGGTTAAGGCCATCAATGATCTGAGTCGCTCCTTCCTTTATTCGCTTGAGACGGAGGATTTAGATAACGACATCCAAAAAGCATTCAAAAATCAGCCACCGGGTGACGGCGTTACTATCACGATCTATTTTGGGAAAACCGATAAAGAGCAATTGCAGGATGTGGCCCGCCAGATCTTTGATCTTTTCCCGGCACCCATTCTAAATGTAGATTTTGAGTGGGATAAAAAATGGGAGATTACCAGTATCCGTACTGGTAGTTTGAATGCACTTTCTAATACCGATGAAGATAAATTCGCCGGTGCTTTAGATGAGTACTCCGGTAAAATCTGGCGCAAGCCCAAGGCCAAGAAAAAGTTTCGCTACGATCTGGCAATCCTGCATAATCCTGCAGAGGCCATGCCTCCGTCGGATAAGAAGGCCCTGCAGAATTTTATCAAGGCCGGAAAAGATAATGATGTCCTGGTGGAGCTGATTGAGAAAAAAGACTACTCCCGGATTGCAGAGTTTGATGCACTTTTTATCCGTGAAACCACGGCCATTAACCATCACACCTACCGCTTTGCGAAGAAAGCAGAATCCGAAGGTTTGGTGGTGATTGATGATCCTATGTCGATCTTAAAGTGCACAAACAAGATCTACATGCACAATCTGCTTCACTCAAACAACATTAATTCCCCCAAAACGCTGGTGATCTCCAACTCTCCGGAGCAGCTCAAGGAAGCCGTGGAAGAAATCGGCTTTCCTATGATCATCAAGATCCCCGATGGTTCATTTTCCAAGGGCATCTACAAGGTCAAAGACAAAGATGAATTAAAAAAAATCACCGAAGATCTCTTCAAGAAAACTGCTCTGTTACTGGCCCAGGAATATTTTTATACTGACTTTGACTGGAGAATCGGGGTTCTGAATGATCGACCGATTTATGCCTGCAAATACTATATGACCAAAGGCCACTGGCAGATCTACAACCACGATAAAAAAATGCGCAAAGGGATCCAGAGTGGCGCTTCAGAAACCTTCCCCATTTCAAAAGTACCCAAGCACGTCATCTCTACCGCTCTCAAGATGGCCGGCCAGATTGGTGACTCACTCTACGGAGTAGACCTAAAAGAAAAAGACAAAAAAGCTTACGTGATAGAAATTAACGACAACCCGAATATCGATGTGGACGTTGAAGATGCTATTGCAGGAATGGATCTTTACCACAACATCATCCATGAATTTGTCCGACGAATAGAGGCAAAAAAATGAAGTTTCCCAACCGAGTGGTTATCATCGGAGGCACTCATGGAAACGAATGGACCGGCATTCAAGTCGTTCGTCATTATCAGGAAAGCTTGCAGAAAAAATTTCCCGCCCTGAAGCTGGAATTTATTCTCGCCAATCCTGAAGCCTATAAAATAAATAAACGGTTTAAGGATGAAGACCTGAACCGGGCCTTCCAATATTTAAAAGAAAACCGCCAAAGCTACGAACACCACCGGGCCCATGAGATCAAACAACTCATCGACAAGGCACCCTGCCTGGTTATTGACCTTCACACCACCACTTCCAACATGGGAAAAACGGTCATTGTTTCTCATTACAACCCTCAAAATCTTCATTTATGCGCTCATCTGGCCAAAAGATTTTCTGATTGCCGCATCATTGGATCACCGGATCCCAGCAAAAAATACCTGGCCAGCCAGTCAGAAAACAGCCTGATGATTGAGGTTGGACCCGTGGCAAATGGCGTCGTTGATGCAGCGGCTTTAGAGGGAACATTGCTTTTACTAGAGTTTATATTAGAGATTGCTAACTCCTCAGAAATGGCGGTGGAAAGTGAACTGGAGATCTTTGAAGAGGCCCAGGATGTTTACTATCCTAAGAATGAAAACGGAGAAATAACTGGTTATATTCATTCTGAATTTCAGGGACAGGACTTCCAGGTAATAAAAGGGCAGTTTTTTCCTTTTAAGACCTTCAGCGGATCAAAAATAGAGATGGAAATTGAGCAAGAAATGTACCCTATATTCATTAATGAAGCCGCTTACTATCCGCAGCAATTGGCTTTTACTTTATGCCAAAAGAAAGTGTTAAAATTTTGACGATCGGCTTTTAAGTG
>JBEIEO010000033.1:0-17711 GCA_040382895.1 Halobacteriovoraceae bacterium | reverse complement strand
CTGATTCATGAAATAATCGTCGTCATCCAAAGTCGGACTCTTGTTTCCGTCCGTTCCCTGAGTGGCTTGCTCAAATGCTCTGGGGTCAGAATTAGGATCAAATCCCTCCACAAAGGACTCCAAAAAGCCATCAGCTGTATCTGGAGGCAGTGGCTTTCCAGTTTCTTTGTTAACCATAATGTTCACAATGCCATCTGGAACTTTAAATTCCGGAGCACCAAATTTACCAATCGCCGTAGACATATAATCCATCCATATTGGCAACGCTGACTTACCACCAGTTTCACCATAGCCGAGCGGACGGTTGTCATCAAAGCCCGCCCATGTACCAACGACGAGGTTTGAGCTAAATCCAACAAACAAAGCATCCACATAATTGTTTGTGGTCCCAGTTTTACCGCCGACGTTCGTACTCAATTTCCCGGCCGCAGCAGCTGTTCCATAAAGGGTCACACCTTTTAAAAGGTTGGTCATGATATAGGCCAATCGTGGATCCAAAACCTGAGTAGGATTCAAGGATAGTGTGAATGGATTTCCAGTTGGTCTAGCCTCAGTATTTTCGCCTTCAGCAGGTGCTTCAACCTTTGGTGCAGCTTCCAGATCTGGCTGATTTGGCCATGTAGGATCGGCAGCTGGAATATTATAAGACTTTCCATTTCGATCTTTGATGGAAGTAATGTGATGAAGTCGAATAGCGCGTCCTCCATTTGGAAAAACTGCGTAGGCTTTAGTCAGCTCTGCCAAACTAATACCAAATGATCCAAGAGACAAACTCATATCTTTTGGTAATTCAGTCTGCATATGCAGTCGATTAACAAAGGAATGAATTTTATCTACTCCTAAATCCTGAACCAAACGGACAGTAGGGATGTTACGACTAACTTCCAGTGCATTTCTGAAAGTCATAGGTCCCTTGAAGTCACCATCATAATTGCGAGGCTTCCAGCTAAGAGAATCATCAACTCCCCCTAGTGCCTGAGGGGTGTCCATTAGAATGGAAGATGGATTGTAACCATTCTCTAAGCTGGCCGCATAGATGAATGGCTTAAATGCCGAACCCGGCTGTCGGGAAGATTGAATCACACGATTGAATTGAGATTTTTGAAAATCAACTCCACCTACCATGGTTACGATTTCACCATTGTTAGCATTAAGAGCGATCAATGCCCCTTCCACTTCAGGATCCTGATCCAAAACGCCTTCGAAGAACTTTTGCTTACTCAGCAAATTCTTTAGAGCACTATCTTTGTACTTTTTGAAAAAATCACTTTGAATTAACTGATCCGATGGTACGAGCTTTTTCTGAATTGAAACAAGAATTACATCACCACGCTTCAGAATTTTTGAAGGTGATTTTTGAGCAGCAAAATATATTGGGTTTTCAGAAAACTTACGCTCATGTGCCCATTCAAAACCTGCTTCAGGAAGAATCACTCGTGTACCGGCGATTTCCACCAACACGGTTCGTTTAAGATCATCTACTTTTAACACCACACCAGCGTAACTTTTACCTTCCTGCAGGAAATTGATGAAAGGATCCTGCGCTGGATTTCCAATATCTACAAGATTTTTAAATCGTTCATTGAGCTTTGCTCTTTCATCTTCAAAATAAGAAAGATTTTTTTGTAAAGCATCGTCATCTTCATGAAACTCGTAGATGTTCTTGCCAGTGGTCGTGAAAGTAAAAAAAGATGATTGTTCTCTTAGAATTTTCTTTCTTTGCTCGGCGATGAACTGATTAATTTCAGCGTCATCTTTGAGATTTCTAACTGCTCCCTTGAAGCCTTGTCGCTTGTCTAATTCTTTGACTCTATCTTTTACAACTTTTTCTGCTTTCTTTTGAAGGCTCCAATCAAGAGTGGTCATGACTGTAAAACCATTGGTCAGAAATTCTTCAGTTCCAACAGCTTTCATCACTTCCTGGCGAATCCAGTCTGTGAAATGGCCACCTTTGACCTCATTCGGAATACGAATACGCATCTTAATATCTTCTTTCAGAGCGGCCTGATATTCAGCTTCAGTGATCTTCTTCGTTTCAAACATTCTCTTTAAAACGTAGTTTTGACGAACTTTCGCGTACTGAGGATTTACGTAAGGAGAATATCTGCCCGGAGCTACTAGCAATCCAGCCACTAACGCCGATTCTGCAGGTGATGCATTCTCAAGGCTTTTATCAAAATAGCCTTTGAAAGCAGCCTTTACGCCATAATATCCACCACCCAGATAAACTTGATTGAGATAAAGAAAAAGGATCTCTTGTTTTGTGAACTTTTGCTCGATCTTGCGAGCAAGTAGAAGATCTTTGATTTTACGGGATATGGTACGTTCTTTAGTTAAAAGAAAAGACTTTGCCACCTGCTGAGTGATCGTAGATCCACCCTGAACCAAACGCCCTTCTTTGAGGTTAACCATAAAAGCGCGAATAATGCCATAATAGTCGATCCCTTCATGATTATAGAAATTGTCATCCTCAGCTGCTAAAAATGCATCCACAACCTTGGCAGGAATTTTTTCGAATGGAACAACATCCCTGGTTTCAGTTCCAATTTCCATTAAAACTTCATTATCCCGGGACATGATCCGGGAATTCATAGGTGGATTGTAATCTTTAAGTGAGTTGATCTGTGGGAGATCCATAGAGATAAAGAAGAACATTCCAATGACTGCAAGAATGCCAAAGATTCCTAGCGCAGCCAGAACGGCCAGAGTTTTCACTAAACGTTTCAAGAACAATCCTTCGTTTGAACAGCTTGATGAATATTTTAAGGGATTTTGGATAGAATGAAAGAATTACTCTTTGTAATCGATTTCTTTGAGACTATCGCTCAGGATTTTGATTTTTTTCTCGGCGGTTTCTAGCGTTTCACGACATTGCTTATAGAGTATGATTCCTTCTTCGAAACGGTTTAAACTCTCGTTCAGTCCAACATCACCTGACTCAAGCTCTCGGACAATTTGTTCCAGTTTTTTAAGAGAAGCCTCGAAATCTGTGTCAGTAGTGCCAGTCATGTCATTATCTCCGTTGCCGTTTTGACACCTCATCCTCCCATATTCCGTGACCATTCGACAAGGTATCAGAGACTTATGTCGCACTGGAGGAAATTGCCCATGCTAGGTTTCTGGCATCGGGGTTGCTAAAATTTGCCTAAGGGTATCTTTTTGCCCGCTCCATCAGGATGAAGGAGTCCGTTTGAAGAATATTTGGGTGCCACTTTCCGGGCAAGTTGCTCAACAGCGTAAAGTTGAGACCATTGCTAACAACGTGGCCAATGCTAACACAGTTGGGTTCAAGAAGGATCAATTAGTGTTTAAAGAACATCTCACAGCTCTCACCCAAGGTGCGGATGATATCCATATTCCGCGCAAAGAATTTTCCCCTGCGGACTTTTATCATACGCAAGGTGCTGAGAATGCCATGGTTGCCATAGATGGTAGTTACACTATCCACGAACAGGGCCAATTCATTCCGACCAGCAATGCTCTGGACATCGCACTCAAAGGAGACGGCTTCCTGGAAGTACTGACTCCTACTGGTGTACGGTTCACCAGAAAAGGAAACCTCTCCATCAATCGCGAAGGTGAATTGGTTACAGATCAAGGATTCCGTGTGCTTAGTTCACTTAATGCCACCTCAGAATCACTGCGTGAGCCGGCGGCCATTAACTCTTTCCCAAAACCGGAAGAGAGAGTGGTAAAAGTTCCTACGAATTCAAAAATCACTATCTCATTAGATGGAGAAATCCTCACCCGAGATGGTGCTGTCGGCAAACTTTCAGTGGTGGAATTCACGGATAAGCATGCGCTTAAAAAAGAGGGCAATTCGCTCTTCATTACACCAGATGAAAATAACATTTTAAGAACAGATATAAAAACAACAGTAAACCAGGGCTTTCTGGAAGGATCAAACGTTAATGCCATTGAAGAAATGTCTGAGCTTATAAAGGCTCACCGTCATTTTGAATCGATTCAGAAAGCGATCAATGCTTATGACAGTATTTCCGGAAAAGCTGCTAATGATATTGGAAAATTCTAATAAGGGGACTTAAATGATTCGTGCACGACACACCTCTGCAACTGGTATGGCCGCTCAGGAGTCAAACGTTAATACGATCTCGAACAATATCGCTAACGTTAATACCACCGGCTTTAAAAAGGCGCGCACCGAATTTGATGACCTGCTATATGAAACAGTTCAGGAAGCGGGTGCTAAATCATCTGCTAACTCCGAGTATAACGTTGGGTTACAGGTTGGTTCGGGGGCGAAAGTTTCAGCAACCCGTAAAATCCATTCTCAAGGTGCTCCTCAGATGACCAATAACCCATACGATATGATGATCAATGGAGAAGGATTTTTGGGAATCATTGGAAGCAATGGCGAACTCAAATACACCAGAGATGGAAGTTTCAACGTTGATGCTCAAGGTAACCTGGTGACTCGTGCTGGTCATCGTGTTTTCCCGGGAGTCGTCGTTCCTCCAAATATCATGAAAATTAGTATTGCAGAGAATGGCCAGGTTGAGGCTTTCACACGCGAGTCAGTTGAGCCAATAAATCTGGGCCAGATTCCTGTGTTCACTTTTGTAAACCCAACAGGACTTCGTTCCGAGGGCGCAAATCTCATGGCCGCAACGGCTGGAAGTGGACAGGCGATCCAAAACATTCCAGGTGAGAATGGTTCAGGGATAATCATGCAAGGAGCAATTGAAGCTTCGAATGTCAGCGTGATGAACGAGATGACGGATTTGATTAAAGCGCAACGTGCTTATGAAATGAATTCAAAAGTTATGGGTGTCGCTGACCAGATGTTACAAACAATTAACAACGTAAGATAAACTATGAAGTTGCTGGTATTTTTTTTACTTCTTTTTGTTCAGGCAGCTTTTGCCTGTGAGGTTCATTTACCTCACCAGATGATCGTTATAAGTGACGACATAAATGGGAAAGCTGCATTTCGATCTACAGACTGCGATGCCAAGACTCTGGAAGATCTTCATCAGATTGTCACGACCACCGAAGGTAGAATCGCCTCTTATCAGATTAAAGAAATGATGAGTTCTAAAAACCATCAAATTGAAATCACTCCGCAATCAGTAATGATTCAACAACTGCGTACCCTCATTCGGGAACAAATCTCTTTACCATCAGGTGTTCAGGTAAAAACCACACGTTCAATTAATTATTCAGGTATTTTGTCTCTTCCAGCTGGTGATAAAGTTGAGGTTAGCTGTAGCAGCTGTCTTTTCGGTACTCAACAACCCATTCAGGTTGTGATTCAGGGCTTTGATGGAACATCTCAAACAATGTGGGCAACTGCTGATTTTAAAAAAATGGTAAAGGCCTATCGCTTAACCGCTCCACTTCCCTCATTTAGCAACCTGAGCGGCGCATCTTCTTTAAAAGAAGAATACATTGAATCAATTCCTCACACTGATCTTATTACCGATGTTGATTCATTAAAATTTTTCATAACAAACAAGCCTCTAAAAACTGGTGACCTGCTTAGGAAATCAGATTTGAATGCAGTAAACCTGGTTCGTGCAGGTTTAAAAACAGATGTGGTTCTTGAGAACCAGATGATCCGGATTAAAACCCAAGGGATCAGCCGCAGCAATGGCAGCATTGGTGAGTTAGTTGAAGTTTTTCATCCCCAAAAAAATAAAAAGTATCAAGGTAAAGTCATTGATATCAACAAAGTGTTAGTCGAGTTATGAAAGGTTTAGCATTATTCACACTGTTGTTTTTAGTTTCCTGTGCAAATTACGTAAGCAATATCCATCGTCAGATCGATCGTGAAGAAAAAGTTGCACGCGGTGATACTTCTGAGGAGATGCAGCGTAACTATGCTCCCTACAAAAATCGTTTTAACCGGGATGGCGATAAGCGACCGATTAAAGATCCAAGAACATTTTCACTAAGTGATGGAGGGCCTTCAGGGCAAGTTCGACCAGCAGTAAAACGAGACTATCGACCCACTCGCATGAAAGCTGACGATTTTGCTGATGATGACTCAAGTGGAAGTCTATGGGCCAACCAGGGGTCGAGTGCCTCTTTGTTTACCTACCAAAACGACAAACATACTGGTGATATGGTTATTATTAACGTTTTGGAAAATCTCCGAAATCAAATTTCATCTGAGCTAAAACGTGTTTTCCCGGATAAGCCCAAAAGAGCTGAAGGCAAAGCTGATGCAGGAAACAAAAACGCTTCACAGCCATCTCCAAGTGCTCCAAAAGACGACCAGGAAATGGATATGAAAATCTACGACAAAATATCCGGCACTGTGATGGAAGAAATTAGCAAGGACTACATCTTATTGAGAGGTCGTAAAGACGTTATCTTTAAGAAGGAAAAAAGATCCATCGAAGTCCAAGGACTTGTATCAAGAAAAGACATCATGGAAAATGATTACGTGAACTCGGACAAGCTTTTAGACTCCCGGGTCTTCATTTTGAGGTAAGCATATAATGAGAAGATTTCTACCTGTTGTTCTTTTTGCACTCTCACTCCAGCCGGTCTTGGCGTCTTCCAGTCGTATCAAAGATCTGGTGACTATCCGTGGTGTTCGCGAAAACCCATTGGTCGGTTATGGGCTTGTGATCGGTTTAAACGGAACTGGTGACGGCGGTGGTGAAATCACAAATACCTCTCTCAAAAAAATGTTTCAGACATTGGGTCTAAATCCGCAAAAAGAAGTTACTTCTAAAAACGTAGCCGCTGTAATTGTTACCGCTAAATTGCCAGCATTTGGTCGAGTTGGTCAAAAACTCGATGTAACTGTTTCTTCTATTGGTGATGCCTCTTCATTGGCCGGAGGAACTCTTCTGGTAACTCCCCTAAAGGGTGGAGATGGACAGATCTATGCCGTGGCCAATGGTGCACTTTCCATTGGTGGACTTGAGAAAGGAAAGAAGCTCGCAACGACTGGAAGAATACCCGATGGCGGTATTATCGAGAAAGAAGTTGAGCTAGCTTTTAATGATAAAAAAGCGATTCGTATGGCTTTAAATAATGCCGATTTCACCACAGCCGCACGAATTGAGCGGACGATTAACCAGGAACTGGGTGGGAAATACGCAACAGCCTCTGATTCGACCACGATCGATGTTATAATCCCTACTTACTATGAACGCAAAGTAGTTGAGTTAGTTGCTAATATTGAGAACTATAAGGTTATAGCGGATGTTTCGGCAAAAATTGTGATTAATGAACGCACGGGAACCCTGGTTGCAGGTGGGGATATTGTGCTTAAGAAGTCCGCCGTTAGTCATCGTGACATGGTTCTGGAAGTGAAAGGCGGAGATGAAGGCTCAGGTAAAAGGGCCATCCATGCTATGGAGCAAGCAACAACAATCAATGACTTAGTTAAGGCGCTTAATGCGCTTGGCACTAGTCCAGAGGACCTAATCTCTATCTTTCAAGCCCTTAAGCAAAACGGCTCACTCCTCGCTGAAATCGAACTAATCTAGTCTCCTGGGGCAATCCAGTCGGGTGTCTTTTTGACACCCGGGACCAGATACCCCGGCGAAATTTTCCCTGTTAAGTTTTCTGCTTACCCACCGACCCCAAAAAATGCTACACTCTTAAATAGAATCTCATCAGGATGATGAGGTCAGAAAACCAGGATGGTCCGAGTGAAAGTCACTTCAGATTTCAAAACTTTCCCAGCTCAAAACAAGCCGACCAATCCCGTAAAACCCTTCGAGGAAATCGCAGAAGGCATGGAAGCAAATTTTACATCACACATGCTGGCCGAAATGCGAAAAACCATTCCTAAGGAAACCCCTGACTCATCAGCGATGGAGTATTACAACTCTCTGATGGATTACGAAAGAGCACAGCTTATGGCAAAATCAGATAGTGGTTTAGGAGTGAAAAAAGTAATCCTGGATCAGATTGTGCCTCAGAATATGAAGCATTACTTACAGCAACAGCGAGCTTTGAAACCAAGTCAAGGATTGACGGAAGTTTCCATGAAGGAGAATACAAATGAGTAGTATCGACACCCGTTCCACATTTTTTCCTCGTAGTCGTTCTGCCCAAACAGAGTCAGCGAAGAGTGGAAGCCAGGTAGGTGGCGTTAATCGCAATACTACTGAGCGTACTTCTGAGCTTGTAGATAAAACCGCTGGAGACGCCAAGGTCAGCATCCCAGAAGGTGTTAAGGAATTTTCCAGAATTAAAAAAGCAGCGATGGCTGCTCCTGAGCCAGACAATTCAGAAAAAATCGCACGCCTGAAAGCCCAGATTCAGGCCGGAACTTATGAAGTGGATTACGACGGACTAGCCGACAAAATCCTCACCTCTGAGTTTTAAGAGGAACACCCATGAACTCACGGATGGATGAAAAGAAACTTTACTACCAGCAGTCGATCCTGGTTTGGGAAAGTTTTTGCCAACTCCATAAACAGCTCTTTGATCTGACTTGTGATGAGTATCTAACTCTCCTGGCCAGTGACATTGAGAAACTCGAGAGCATGTTGCCTATTAAAGAAGAAATCATCGGTAAAATTGGTGAGCTTGAAGCTGAAAGAGCCGAGCTGATTGAGACTATCAATAACAGCAAGATCTTCTCACAACCTATTTTAAAATCAGGTGACTTGCTGGCGGCATTCGCTGAACTTGATCAGCAATCCAGTATCCCTGCCCTTAAGAATCTCAACGCTCTCTTAATTGACATCGTTCAGAAGCTTCAGGATCAGAATAAAAAGAATCAGGTGTTTTTAAATAAAGCTATGCTTTCTCTGCGTGAAATCAAACAAGGTTTCAGTGGAAAGAAAACATACACAACATATGGCGCGGATGGAATGACACGCGCCTTAGGGCGATAGGAAGCCGAAGGACTAGGATTGTCTGGCGATTTATTAAATATTGGTAAATCAGGCTTATTCACAGCGAAGCAGTCGATGTCGACGACTTCGCACAATATTGCCAACGCTAATACTGATGGGTATTCCCGTCAGGAAGTCCGTACGGAAACAGGTGTCGCTATCGGCGAAGGTGACTACGTCATCGGGCGCGGTGTTGAAATCCAAAGCATCCGACGTCAACATGACGAACTGGTTGAGAAGAAACTCAACAACGCGATTACCAACAATAAATTCAATGATGAGCGAGTAACACAGCTTGGACACGTAGAAGAAATCTTCAATGAGATTAACTCGGAAGGGATGAATAAGATCCTCAACCGCTTTTTCAACTCCATAAGAGAGCTTTCAAACCAGCCCGAAAATGAAACAATTCGTAACGTTGTTCGTGAGAACGCGAAAATCGTGGTTGGTGATTTTCATCGCATTCAGGAAAACCTTGATCACATTCGCAGTAGTGTGAATAAGAAAGTTTCACTTACCGTAGAAGAGATCAATGGCCTAACTTCGACCATCGCTAGCTTAAATAAAGAAATCAATGTTCAGGAAGTTTCCGGCGGTATGGCCAACGATCTTCGTGACCAGCGTGACCGGGCATTACGAACTCTGGCCGAATTCTTCCCTATTCAGACTTATCAGGACAGTGAAGGTCAATTTGTGGTCAGTATTGAAGGCGTCGGCTCTATTGTGGCCGGTGGCCTGTCTCAAGTCCTGGCAGCGGGATCTTCTGTTAAAGACGGAGCGACCTCAGTAGATAAAGGAAACATCGAAATTTTCTTTGCCAATCGTCCGGGAATTCCTTTCTCTGATAAAGTTAAGGGCGGGACGCTCGGTGCACTTCTAAAAACACGTAACGAAGAACTAGAGAGCCTTGAGAAGCAGTTAGATGAACTTGCTCATGGACTGGTTCATGCCACCAACGCTATTCACCGTCGTGGTTTTGCCAATCATCCGGTGCCTACCGATGCCAACGGCAACCCGGTTCCGAATGCCGCCACAAAGAAAGTCACCGGCATCAACTTTTTTAAAGAACCATTGGATCTCAAACGAGCAGCTGAATACATCGATCTTTCAGATGATATTAAAGAAGACGTAAATAATATTGCTACAGCATTGGAAGCTAACAAGCCCGGAGATAACCGCCTGGCATTGGCCATCTCAAAGCTACAGCATGAAAAAGTTCTGGGTGGTGGAACCACTACTTTCGAAGAGCAGTACCTAAAGTCTGTAGGACATATTGGTTTACAGGCAGGGAAATCTAAAATTGATATCGAGCAATCGGCGGGAATTCTTGCTCAGGCAAAATCCTTCAAAGAACGTCTGGCCGGTGTTTCACTAGATGAAGAAGCAGCGAACATGGTTCGTTATCAGAACGCTTACGAAGCGTCTGCTAAAGTAATTAAAGCTTCGGATGAAATGTTTAAAGCAGTATTGGGATTACTCCCATAAGGCATAAAGTATGAGTAGGGTTTCCGAAAATTCATCGGCAAATGCGATCAACTATGCGGTTGGAAAAACCAAGAGTAAGGTCGAAGATCTGCAACTTAAAGGTGCAACTCTTAAGCGTGTGGCAAAACCTTCAGATGATCCGGTCGGGAACGTTGAGCTTCTGGCGAAACGTTCGCAGAACGTAGATGCCGAACAATATTTGCGAAATTTGAATTTTGCTCAGACTCAGCTCTCTTATACTGAGAACTTGTTGGAAGAGATGACTGATATTCTGGTGAAGGCTAAAGAATTGGCCGTAGGCCAGGCTTCTTCTATTTACAGCCCGGAAATTCGCGAAGGCGTATCCAAAGAGATTCATCAGATGCGTCAGCAGATGTTGGGATTGGCCAATAAACGTATGGGTAACCGATACATGTTTTCTGGTCAGAAAGTTCTCACTCGTCCATTTGATCAGCATGGTCAGTATCAGGGCGATAAAAATAAAATTAATATCGAGATCAATAAAGATGTTTTCGTTCCTATTAACATCACTGGCTCTGATCTTTTCTTTTCCAAAGAGAATAAACCTTTGGATAGGTCAGCATTAGATCTAAAAGCACCGGGAGTTGAAGTAGACCTCGAGCTTGATGCTGCAACAGTGCGTGGTCCAGCATCTGAATCTAAAACTGCCCAGGGAGTGCCTGTTAGCGTCTTCGATGAGCTTCGTGCCCTGGAGAACGCCCTACTGACTGACAATCCTCAGTTGATTCAGGGGCTCCTGGAAAGATTAGATACCAGTATTGAGAGAGTCGTGACTTTTCGAACTGAGATTGGGGCGGTTACCAACACGGTGAGTAACGCTGAAACTAATATTGAAAAGACCAAACTTTTAAATGAAGCCCACAAAAGCAAGATCGAAGATGCCGATGTGACTGAGCTCATGACTGATCTGCAAAAAGAACAAAATATCCTTAAGGCAACCTATAGAGCGAGCTCAAATTTGATGAATACGAGCCTGATGGACTTTCTGAAATAGGAAATTCTTACAAAATCTTAATTTTTTTCTCAAATTTTCTTGATTTTCCCCCCCAAAGAGTAATATACCTGCGCAACAGAAACTTTATTGAGTTAGTCATATTCTTGACACGATAGACAAGGATCCACCATGCTAGTTCTGACACGGAAGCTAGGAGAAAGCATTGCCATCGATGACAATATTAAAATTGTCGTTGTGCAAATTAAAGGCAAGCAAGTCCGCCTTGGCATCAAAGCCCCAAAAGAGACAAAGATTCATCGCGAGGAAGTCTACCAAGCGATTCAAGATCAAAACACAGAAGCTGTTCAGGCCAGCATGAGCGATATTGCGCGCCTTGGCGAAGAGCTCAAGAAGAAATAATTTTCCTCCTTGATCATTTAAACTATTGACTGGTACCATCAAAGTGTTATGGTAAGAATACCTTACCATTTTATTTTGGAGGACATCCGTGAAAGTCAAAACCACCAGATTTGGGGAACTTGAAGTTAACCCAAATGATCTCATCACATTTGCTGAGGGTCTTTTCGGTTTTGAAAACCTCAAGAAGTACTTCGTGATAGATCCGGGTGACAGCACGCTGATCCTTTGGCTTCAAAGCACCGAGGATGAGAAGGTTGCCTTCCCAATTATCGAACCAAAAATCTTCAAGCCTGACTACATTGCAAAACTTCTTCCAGCTGATCTAAACGGCTTGGAACTTGAGTCTCTGCAGTCAGCAAAGCTTTATAGCATTCTAACGATTCCAGGCAACGTGACAGAAATGTCGGCGAACCTGAAAGCTCCGATCGTAATCAATTCTGCGAAGAAGATTGGAAAACAAATTGTACTTCAGGATTCAAAACTTTCAGTTAAACACGAAATGTATAAAGAACTTAAAACATACATCGTGAATTTCTCTTCTGATGATGCTCGTCGCACCTCATATGAGCCAAGCATTGCTCTGGAGTCTGGCGATCTAAAGAATACGAAGACAGCTACCAGAACTTTGGAAGCTCAGTAATCGTATCAAATCTAAGCTAAACGAAAAAAGGCTCCTCTCGGAGCCTTTTTTATTTCTACCAATTTTTCTGAAAATTAAAGACTGATTGTTGTTTCAGTAGCTCCACGAGATAAATTCACGTACATGACAGCTTCCGGATGACTTGGTTCACGGCTTAGGACATTTTGCCATTCGGCCTGTGCTTCAATGATATTGCCATTACCGTAATATAAGAGACCCAATGCAATGCGAGCAGGCATATAGCCAGGATGTTCATTCTTTAAACGCTTAAGCTCTTCGAAGGCTTTAGAAGTGAAACCCTTCTTAGTGTAGTTCTTGGCAACTTTAATTCGAATTTCGAGGTTATCAGGATCTAGTGTTGCAGCTTTATTGTATTCAAATAGTGCTTCATCATAGCGACCGTAGGAAGCGTACATTTCCGCAATCTCATAGTGCTTAAGAGAAAACTTTTTATTGAGATGAGGATCTGCCAACCCCTGCCCCTGAGTGCTCTTGACCTGGTTATTGGCTTTTTCAAAGATCGCTTTTGCTTCTTCATACTTACCGATATCGTTAAAAATCACTGATAGTGAAATCGCAGCATCCGTATGGTGCGGATCTAGCTCCAAAACACGCTGAAATGCTTTAATCGCCTTACCAAGCTCGCCACGAATGTGAAAAACGTTAGCTAGATGGAAGAAACCTTCAGTTGAATTTGGGTTTTGTTCAATAACTTCGTTGAGCAGGAGACTAGCGGTCTTCAGATCATTTCTCTGAAACGCATCTTTGGCTTTTTTGAGTAGGTCATTCAATTTGACTGGTTCCAAAAGCCACCTCCGTTAAAGTTCTTTCTTTTTACAGTTATCTTTAATTGATTTTATTTCGGACTGTGACTCTTTATCAACCGATTGGTAAAACTTTTCTATGTAATCAAGGCATGGTTGCCACTCTTTTAGCTGTGCAGTCGCCTTGATCGTTCTCAGCATCGCATGATTGCGGGTCTTTTGGTCCTGATGATGGTCCAGGATATCCAGGTACCAGTAGCGTGCCGGGGCATATTTATCGGTTTTAAAGTAAAAATCAGCGATATAAAGGTCTTTTTGACGAAGCATGGACTTAGCACGCTTGATTCGCTTCCCTGCTTTCTTGCGATAGCTTGAATCCGAATATTTACCAACCACTTCTTCGTAGTACTTAATGGCTTCTAGTGCAGGCTCAAGATCTCGGTCAATAGTATCTGGTATTTGTTTATAAAAAGACTCGGCGATGCGGAAGATGACGTAAGGTATTTTTTCATGACGAGGATGGAAATCTCTAAACAACAGGTAGGCTGCCGCGGATTCAACATAACTTTCCTGGCGATAAAGAATATCTGCCTGCATAAGTTCCGCAGGTGTTGCGTAAAATGAATATGGGTGTTGAGTCTTAATGGCATTCAGCTTTTCTGTAGCCAGAATAAAGCGTTCTGCTTCCATAAGCTCCTGAGCTTCTTTAAACAGAACTTCAGCTTCAGTGCGGCCCTTGGGTTTATCCGATGAACAGGAAATGACCAGAAGAGAGAGAATAAATATATGAAAGATAGATGTCATAGTTGAACCGATAGATCCTTATAAATTTCTTCAAACAAAAGCTTAAAAAAAGCAATAAAAGGTATAATAACAATCATACCTACCACTCCCCCAACCTGACCACCTACAATCACACTAACAACCACAATAATAGGGTTAAGGTTAACGACCTTTGATACCAGAAGAGGGAAAACCAGCACCATATCGATAAGATTTGCCGCAATAAAGATAATGCTCATCCCCAACATCGAAATATTTGGATCTTGTGACATCAAAGCGACTAAAAAAGCCGGAACGAAACCAATAACCGGCCCAATATAAGGAAGAATATTGGTGATACCCGCTACGAAACCCAGAATAAATGGATAAGGAAAACCGATAACCAAAAGTCCAACGGTTACGATGGTACCCAAAATTGTAGCTTCAATGAATTTAGCAATAATGTATTCCCCGAATTTCGTGTTGAACTGTGAGAAAAGCACGTAAGTCTTCTCAAAGATCTGATTCGGAATTGATTCCATAAATTTTATTCCAAAACTTTTGCTCTGGAAGAAGAAAAAATACAAAAACATCGGAAGCAGCAACATCCATTCGAAGAAGGAAGATACATAAACCGGGATCTGATTGAGTAAAACAGCACCGCTGGTTTCCAGTTTTCTGATCAGGAAACTAACCGGGTCGATATTGATTTTGTAACCAAACCTTTCAAAGATAAAAACTTTGAATGTGAAGAATCTATCCTGTAGGACTTTTTGAATCTCCGGTATTTGATTGGAGAATTTACTAAAATCCGTATCTATATTGTGAAGTGCTGCGAAGAGCGGAAACAGGGAAAAGAAAACTCCGAGGATTAATAGGCTGAAGAAAAAAATACGCTGCCTTCTTGAGCCTGTTGTTAGTAAAGCTGTCAGGGGCTTGGTCATCAGATAAATAATATAAGCAAATCCAAAAGGTAGTGTCAGACGAGGGAAATAAACCGCAAACAAAATGGTCGCAAATAGAAGAAAGAAAAAAAGCAGCAATTTGATTTTTAGATTTCTGTGCATATTAAACCCGGTTTTCCAGCTCTCGTACTTTCTTTTTTAGAGACATGACTTCGCGAGTCAATTGTCCCATACGGTTAGCCATGATCAGAGCCGTTTCCCTTAAAAACTTGGCCCCCAAAACCGGATACAGTTCTAGCATTCTTTCTAGATCGGGTTTAAAGATTCCTAATAGAACGCTATTTTCATGGGCAACGACGGTAGCACTCCGACGATTAAATTCTTCCAACAAGCCCATTTCACCAAAATACTGACGACGATCCAGACGAATAACAAACTCTCCTTGATCATCCATGTTGGCATTCAGATGGTTGGCATAGATGTTTACTGAACCTTTGAAGATAAAATAAAAGCCGTAACCAGAATCTCCCTGGCGAAAAATGACCTCATTTGCCAGAAATTCTCGGCGGTGGAGAAACTTAGTAAAAAGTCTGATTTCATTATCAGAGAAGGAATTGAGTACAGAGATTTTTTTAAAGAAATCATGATAGCTCTCATCATTTCTAAAAGAGAGTGGACTTGCATCCCATAAATATTTAAGCAGAGGAATATCAAGTCGATCCGAAGTACCTTCACCGCGCACCATTTTTTCCATGACTTCTTTTTCGTAACTCATTTGTTCTCCAGAGATAATAAGCCTTCGGATTTAATCCACCCGTGAAAGCGAGCCGGGAAGATGATTTCTTCCCACTGCCCTTTTTTGTTTGTGACCAGGATAACACCTGGAGGTAGCTCACCACGAACCATAAACAGTGATGATGGGCCTTCATAGATAGGTTGTGGAACAGAAACTAATTTTTGAGGCCAATGAGAGATCCACAATTGAAGGACGAATGGTATTGAAACTATTCCCAGAATCAGACTCAACCGTTTGAAGGTCAGAGACCTCTTCAGAGACCAAAGCCCTAAAACCAGCATGACAAGTCCTAGCGTTACCAATGGGCCCTGAACTGAAATCAGGCTGCTTTTGATAAACCAATCTGAAGTGTTGATAGGATTTTCAAGCTTTGGAATCTCTAATTGTGATTCAATCAGAGTTTTATTCTGAATCAACTTAGGATCTTCAAAGCCGCTTCTTTCTGCTTTTAAAAAATAGTAACGGGCCATTGCTGGATTATTTAGTTCAGACTGAACCACACCCATATTATAATTCCATAGACCAGGCTCTATTGATGCCTGACTTTGCAAAAGGATCTTTTGAGCATTAACAAAGTCCTTTCTGAGATAAAAATCCTGAAAGGTTTTCAGAGCGTTTTCTATAGTAGTATCCTCCAAATGTGAGCAGTATTATCCCTCAGTGATTAGAAGTAAATCAAGGACAACGGACGAATGACACTTCGGACAAAAGAATCTGACTTTCCAGAAGACTTTAAGGTCTTTTCAGAGAAACTTTTCTCTCAGCTTAGTAGCCCTCCAAAAGCTTTTTTACTTACCCCAGATGCCCCCTTATTTACGCTTCTTCACCCGGCTTTAATTAAGACCCAGATTCAATTTGATCAGGGTTTAGAATTGAAACCGTCTCCCATTACGATCCAGGGTTGGAATATCAAATGTTACGCGAATGAAGCCAGTGCGAAGTCTCATCACCCCTCGACTAAGCACTTCAGAGCTCATCCGTGGATTATTCATCAACATGTACTGTCTAAATCGGAAGATGTTCTATTAGATTTTGGGCTACTCGGCTGGACCTTTTTGACCCGCCAAGCGTTAGAACACACCCCAAAGACCAGATCACTTTATGAATTTCAACAACCACTATGGTTGGATTATGCGTTAAGTACAGAATTATGGGGGCCATCTGGAAAATGGACCCGATTTCATGACCGCCTACATACTCTTTTTGAAAAATATGGTTTATTGATAGCTCAGGATTTTCCTGGTTTTTATCCACTCAAAACCCAAGCTCAGAAGATTGAATCGGCCGGATTTATTGGCCAGAAATCAGAAAATGCCTATTTGCTGACTTTGCCCTGGGATTTTCCGTTATCTGCTTTAACTGAATTAGAAAATGTTGTGCTACGGGAGCTTTCATGTTCATCCTAAGATCTGTTGAATCAAGTGATCTCAAAGATCTCTTTAAATTAAGTAACATCATGACCTTCATCAACCTTCCGCCAGATGAAGAGCTCATCAGTTCCAAAATTGAAAGTTCAAAAAAGAGTTTTCACCACCCAAGTAAAAGACTTTGGGAAAATTATTACATCTTCGTTTTGGAAGACTCTGATAAAGATGAAGTTCTGGGCGTTTCCATGATCCATTCACAGCATGGAACTGAAGAAGAACCTCACTTCTACCTGACTGTCGGACATGAATCAAAATTCTCACAAACGATCAATACAGGTTTTGTTCATGGTACACTTAAACTGGGAATTGATACGAATGGACCAACTGAGATTGGTGGTTTGATTTTGAATCCTGATTATCGTGGACACAAAGAAAAACTCGGGAAGCAGCTTTCTTTTGTACGATTCCTCTATATGGCAAATAATCCAGAGAGATTTAAGCCGATGGTGCACTCAGAGCTGATGCCCCCATTGGATAAATATGGCAATTCACCGCTATGGGAAGCAGTGGGTAGAAGATTCTTAAACATGAACTATCATGAGGCTGATATCCTCAGCCGCAAAAATAAAGAATTTATTCTCAGCTTGTTTCCCTCTGAGAATATTTATCAGACTCTGCTTCCCATGGAGGCGCGTGAATCCATCGGGAAAGTGGGTAAAGAAACCGAACCTGTAAAAAAAATGCTGGAGTCGATTGGATTCAAATATACATTTGAAGTAGATCCCTTTG
>JBEIEO010000032.1:0-17724 GCA_040382895.1 Halobacteriovoraceae bacterium | reverse complement strand
ACGGCTGGTCCACGCTTTATGGTGGGTTTGTCCTACCGATTCTAGTATCGCGCGCTTATCCTGGAACGTTGGTTAGAGTTTAAACACAGAAGCCTGTTGTTTGAGGTTAAAGTTCTTCCGCCTAAAGCAAATGGAGTTCTGTGATCGTATTGAAGATTAAAAATACCGCCACATTTCTCACAAACTCCCTGGGCCTTAAGAAAGACCTCACGTTTCTGTGAATCAGTTGGAATTCTTCCATTAGATTCTTTTGACTCTCGTAGGTATTCTTTGTTGTTTAAATTTTGTGCGCTCAATGTTCAAATTGTCTTAAGCTGGAGGTGGTTCTTTTTTCGAATTTTAATCACGCGCACGACCTGCGACATCGCAGGTTACTTGCGTCAAAATAACGCCTTCACATCTGCGACAGGTATTCCCATGACATTTGTTAAGTGATGAGGATCTTCCAGAATTGAAAGTCTACGCTTAACCAGATCCTCGAATGTAGTGACTCTTTCATCTTTAATGATTCTGGTGATGAGTTCCAAAGATAGTTTTGGTTTTTTTCCAAAGGTCGGCATCAAAGAATGCTGTCGAAGGGGGTTAAGCGTTTCATTTGGTTTGTAGCGTTTCCCTAATCGCGGCACAATTTCCCGTGCTATCTCCTGAGTCATCTTTCTAAAAGTAGTGTATTTCCCACCGATCATCACATAGGAGTGAGATGTGGGACGAAAAATCTTATGGTGACGAGATACTTTGCCAAGAGATTGATCATGGGAGTTTTCCCGTGCCAGAGGCCGAACACCGGCAAATGTTGAAATAATCGAGGCGTCTGTCAAATTTGAATTAGGGAAGTATTGACCTAAAACTCCCAGAAGATATTCAACTTCATTCTTAGTCGCCTTGATGTTGAAGATGTCCTGATCAACAGGAGTTTCAGTGGTTCCCACTAAAATTCCTCCCCGCTGTGGAATCACAAAAACTACCCGGTTATCTTTTGTGGTCAGAACCACAGAACCCTCAGCTTTAATGGAGCCTTCTTTGAGCCAGAGATGAATTCCCTTAGAAGGCACGAGCTGCGGAGTCCATGGGATACCGAGCTGAGGGAGAAGTTTATCTGTAAAAGGACCCGTGAGGAATACTACAAAAGTTGCTTTGACTGTTTCGTGTCGAGATTGCAGGACATTTCTTATGTCGACTAAGTAGCCGTTATCAATTTTTTCAGTTTTTGTTACTTCGTGATAGCTCAGGGCCTCTACCCCCGGTTCCAGTAGAGCGTCATAGAGACATTCCAGAGAAAGCTTTGCATCATCCACCACACCATCAAAGTATTTTCCTGCCCCTCTTAATCCTTTTGGATCAAGTGAAGGAATTTTTCGCATGGCCTCTTCGGCATCCAAAAAGGCATGAGGGCGATTTTGAAAGTGTGAGAGGAAATCATAAATAAATAAACCCGTCTGGAGCATAAGTGGCGTGTAGCGGGAGTAGTTATAGAGTGGGAGATAGAATTCACGCTCAAAACAAAGATGTGGAGTGAGCTTGAGCCAGAGGTTTTTTTCTTCCAGAGCTTCTTGCACTAATCCGAAGTCAAAATTTTCCAAATAACGAATGCCACCATGGAGCATCTTAGAAGAAGCAGCAGAAGTCTGCGCGGAAAAATCTCCCTTCTCAACCATCAAGGCCTTGACACCATTCAATGCCAGATCTCTCAAGAGACCGCAGCCGTTGATACCACCACCAACAATCACTACGTCATAAGATTTCATAGCTTGTTAACCCAAACCAGATTTCCGGTACAGCTTAAACGATACTTGGAACTATTAAGGCCGTACTCAGAAGGCAGAGGTGTCAGTTGATAATTTAGTCCGATTACGGCATTCGCATGGGCCTTAAGAGCGTGGGCCTTGAGTTTCTGGGCAAGCTCAGAATAATGTCTTGGGATATCTTCCGAACCTTCATCTTCCACGATATGGCTATCGAGCATTTTATGTTCGGAGGCCACACCCAGATAGCGGATAACCTGATGTCCTTCCAGATTAGAGGACGAGGCCACAATAATATGGGAGAGTTCGAGTTTAGGATCGTCAAAATGAAAGTGATGAGTCTGATTCTGATAAAGAGTATGTTTGGAAACTAGTCCCGTCTCCGGGGATTCTTGATGTTTCGGAGGATGAATTTCATCCGATAAACCAACCTGGATATCGATATCGAAACGACGAAGCTTGTGAGCTAGGAAAATGGCCGCAAATTCCGAGATACGCGGTACCAGAAGATTTCCTCGCATCAGGCGTGCTTTGGTTTGCTCTTCTGAATCACTCATGAGTCCCAGCTCTTTTAGCATAGACATGATGTCGTTAACATCTTCAATATAGCGAACGTTTTTCAGCAGCACACTGAATGATGGATTCCCTTCGGCGCCCATACCAGCAAAGCTTGAGCTTTCCGCAAATTTTTTGAGATCTTCGAAGGTCTCTGGGGTCTTATAGGTTTTTTCTTCGCTAAAGGATTGAGTCTGAACCACAGGTTCTGGTTCAGGATCAGACACTATAGGTTCAAATGGCCCTGGTTCTGGCTCGCTGACTGACTCTGACGGTGTTTCAAAACTAGAAGTCTCAAAGGGATCTTCCTTAGAATTTGCTTCATAGGGGGCTTCTTCAGTCGTTCCAAAATCAGATGTATTAAAGTCAGAGGAACCAAATTCAGTTGTTTCCTCACTTGAGCTTGAAAAATCATCTGTAGCACCGAAATCCGGTGTTTCTTCAGTCGTACCAAAGTCAGAGCTCTCTTCAGTAGGGATGGAGAAATCGGTGGTTGACTCTTCTGTTGTTCCGAAGGCCGGCTCCTCTGATTCGAAAGATTCAGAAGAACCAAAATCCGACGTTTCATTTTCAGTAGGTAGGTCAGCAGGTGGTTCGAAGGATTCATCGTCCTGACTGAGTTCGTGGAGATATTCTCCTAAATCTTCAATCCTGGTTAAGTCCTTTTTTTCCGAACTCATTTGCTTCCTTAGGCTCCGTGACAGGCCTTAAATTTCTTCCCTGATCCACATGGACAAGGATCATTACGTCCTACTTTAACTGTAGCACGAATAATCTTTTTTTCGTCGGCCATTTGTTTTTCAGCTTCTGCTTCCTGGTGCGCTTTAAGTTGCGCTTCCAGCATGGCCTCCTGTTGACGGTGTATTTCCTCGATTTCTTCCTTAGTCATCAGCTTTATATGAGACACACGCTCAATCACAGCTCGTTTGATGGCTAGTTTCATATTTTCATAAAGAACGAAAGCTTCCCGTTTGTACTCCACTAGCGGATCTTTTTGACCATATGAGCGCAGATTGATTCCTTCTTTCAGGTGGTCCATAGCTAGAAGATGGTCTTTCCAGAACTGATCAAAGGTGGCAAGAAGGACTTCACGGTGAGTATAGCGAACCTGCTCCTGCTCAAAGCCTTTGAACTTATTTAGTAGGGCCTCTGACCCAACCCTCTTCAGGTATTCGGCCAGATCTCCCTGATTCATGCTAGAGCATTCTTCCGCTGAAACCGGACGTTCCAGGTTGAAAAGAAGCTTCATTTGATGGTTGATCTCTTCCCAAGGGTACTCACGGAGAGTTGCTTTCTTTTCTGGTTTCACTTGTTCGGCCAGATTGAAGATCAATTCTTCTATGAAGTCATTAATCAACTCATCGTTACCTTCATCATTCAGGATATCTCTTCTGATTTTGTATATCACCTTACGCTGCTCATTCATTACGTTATCGAAATCCAGTAAGTGCTTACGGATATCGAAGTTATGAGTTTCTACCTTCTTCTGGGCTTTCGCGATGGCGTTGGTGATCATGGAGTGCTCAATTGGCTCATCCTCTTTCATTCCTAATTTCACCATGATGCCTTTGATTCGGTCTGAACCAAAGATTCGCATAAGATCATCTTCCAAAGATAAGAAGAATTTCGAACGACCAGGATCTCCCTGACGACCGGATCGACCACGAAGCTGGTTATCGATTCGACGAGACTCGTGTCTCTCTGTACCGATAATGAATAGACCACCGAGAGATTTCGTTTCTGCTGTCAGCTTAATATCTGTGCCTCGACCTGCCATGTTGGTAGCAATTGTTACACCACCTCGCTGACCTGCAAGAGCTACGATCTCGGCTTCGCGAGCATGGTTCTTAGCGTTCAGAACTTCGTGTTTGATGCCTTTCTTCGTAAGTACCTGCGATATCAATTCCGATGATTCAATTGAGATTGTCCCCACCAGTACCGGTTGACCTTTGGCGTGGCACTCCTCAATAAGTTTCGCTACAGCTTCATATTTGGCTTTACGGGAGGCATAGACCACATCCGCCTGATCATCTCGGATCATTGGAACGTTTGTCGGGATAACTACCACTTCCAGGTTGTAAATTTTCATGAACTCTTCAGCTTCAGTATCCGCTGTGCCGGTCATACCGGAGAGTTTTCCGTAAAGACGGAAGTAGTTCTGGAAGGTGATGGATGCCAGCGTCTGGTTTTCCGATTTAACTTCTACACCTTCTTTGGCTTCAACGGCTTGATGAAGACCATCTGACCACCGAGAGCCTTCTTTTAAACGGCCGGTAAATTCATCAACGATGATAACTTTGCCTTCACGGACGACATAATCCACTTCATTTTTAAATAAAGTGTGAGCACGCAAAGATTGATTCACGTGGTGAAGAACTTCAATGTTACGGATGTCGTAAAGGTTACCAATCTTCAGGATCTCCTGCACCGACACGATTCCGTCTTCTGTCAGAACTGCTGAACGGGCCTTCTCATCAACTGTGTAATGCATATCTTTAGTCAGTTGAGGAATGACCTTATCCACAACTCCATAAAGACGTGTATCACCCTCAGATGGACCTGAGATCAGTAGGGGAGTTCTGGCTTCGTCAATAAGAATGGAATCTACTTCATCTACGATACAGAAATGGTGTTCGCGCTGAACATAATCATTCAGATCAAATTTCATGTTGTCACGAAGGTAGTCGAAAGCAAATTCGTTATTGGTTCCGTAAGTAATGTCGGCCTGGTAAGCAGCTTTACGATCTTCATCATCCATATTGGAGACAATACAACCTACAGTAAGTCCAAGCCATGTGTAGAGCTTACCCATCTCATGGGAGTCACGCTGGGCCAGATAATCGTTCACAGTTACAAGATGGGCACCACGGCCAGTGAGACCGTTGAGATAAAGTGGGAGTGTCGCCGTTAGAGTCTTACCTTCACCGGTCTTCATTTCAGCGATTTTGCCTTCATGAAGAACGATTCCACCCAGGATCTGCACATCGAAGTGTCGCATATTCATCACCCGGCGGGATGCCTCACGAACAACCGCGAATGCATCAGGAAGAATATCATTTACGGTCGAGCCATTTTGCAATTTCTGGCGAAAAGCGGGAGTTTGTGCCTGTAGTTCAGCATCACTCATGGCCTTGTATTTGGCTTCCAGTGAATTCACCTGATCAAGCATGGGTTTGAGGGCGCGCATGTCACGGTCTTGTTTGGTACCGAATAATTTGCGCATCATTGAGTCTAACATGGGAGAGCCTTTTTATTATTCAAGGATAAAATATAAGGGATCAACAGCAATGCCGTTAACCCGAACTTCATAATGTAAGTGAGGACCGGTGGAGTGACCGGTGTTACCGAGTGCCGCAAGTAGAACACCTCGTTTTACTTTTTGGCCGGAGCGAACATGTAGTGCCGAATTGTGAGCGTAGATCGTTTCAATGCCGTAGCCGTGATCTACCTGAACGAATTTACCAAATCCAGCCTTCTCACCGGAATAAGTCACAATACCGTCAGCTGGGGCCACGATATCAGTGCCATGGGGAGCACCGAAGTCCAGACCTTCATGCATTTTCATTTTGCCTGCCCAGGGAGACATACGCTGACCAAAATAACTTGTGATCCAGCCTTCAACCGGAAGAATGGAGGGTGTAGAATTCAAAAACGAATCTTTATCCAGCAGATACTCATCTAGTTCATGGATGTTAGTTTCGATAGTTGAAACAATGTCTTTTACCTGTGCGTATTTGTAATCAAACTTTGCGTAGTCACTTGAAAGGGAAAAACTTCTGCGAGCCAGATCTGACCACTGTTTGGTCAGAATATAACTACGCTCAAGACCTAAGCTAGCCGCGATTTTTTTGTCGTATAGCGCTTTAAGTTCTTTAAATTTTTCCTGATCTTCAATGTTGTCCAGATCCATTTTTAGATCCAGTGAGGTATTCAGATCATCCAGCGAGAAGGAACTCTTGTCGGTTTCTTTTTCCGGTTTGTAAAGCGCACCTTTAGTGGAGATGTCTTCAAGGCCGGTGATCACACGAAGTTTTTTCTCAAAAGTATTGATTCGTTTTAAATCATCGGCTAGAGAGTTCATCTTCATCTGGAAGAGCTGAATCTGTTCTTTGAGTTGACGGTTTTCAATGGAGAGATGTTTGTTCTCATAAACTTGCTGAAGAATTTTCCAGTAGTCGTAAGCCAGAACACCAATCAGCATGAAAAGCATCACGCTCAAAAAAGCGAGAGACTTAAAGAGCACAGTGGGGATACGAAAGGTTTTGACCCCTTTTTGTTTCTCGGGGACTACCATGACAGTGTAGTATTTATCCATGCAGATAGTTTATTCTAGAAGATTAAGAATTGGGAACCAATTTCGGCTCAAAAAATCAGTGATAATCTAAGCTTGGGCTACTGCCAGGATGACCGAAATATTATCCTGTCCACCATTGTCATTGGCTTGCTGGATGAGCTCTTTCACCGCAGCTTCGACGTCCTCAATTAGGCAAGTAGAAGGGTCAACAATGTTTTTTTGAATTATATGGAGAATATCTCCGTCGCTGACTTTGCCATGCAAGCCGTCAGAGCAGATGAGAAACATGTCATTTTTGCAGATGCGATAATGGAAAACGTCCACATTCACGTCAGCCTCGAAGCCAACCGACCTGACTAATACGTTCTTTTGTGGATCTTTGACGGCTTCTTCGCGAGAGTAGATGCCAATGTTGAGCTTCTCTTGAACAAAAGAATGGTCCCGTGTCATTTGAAAAATGTTGTGATTGTTGACCATGTAAACCCGTGAGTCACCAACATTTCCGATCACGAGCGTCTGGCCGTGAAAATAAATGGCCGAAACAGTGGTGCCCATTCCCTGCAGTTCAGGATTCTCTTCCGCTTTTTTCAGAATGGCGAGGTTGATTGCCTGAATCATGGATTTCATAAGGACCTGAGGTTCTAAATTGCTGTGCGAAACAAAAAACTCAGGCATGACTTTTACGGATAGCTGAGAAGCGATATCTCCACCATTGTGTCCACCCATGCCATCAGCAACGGCAAAAAAATGATGTTTGTGGTCCAGACAAATGGAGTCCTGATTGGTCTTACGTTTTCGCCCAATATCTGAGGCACCAGCACAAAGTATTCCCATAAAGGCCTTGAAAAAAATGATGTACCTCTTAATCATAGGGTGAAGTGAATTTTAGTCAAACATAAACTCAACAACCTATCAAAGCCGAGTGATCGAGTCCGATAATACAGATTCTTCTTTGCCTCCTTGGCGGATTTGTTTTGAGAAGATACCCTTACAGAGTAAAATAAATTAAGGGCTTATATGGCCCAACCAAAACGGCCCAGGGGGAGTCCATGGCAAATTTTGATATCCAGAACTTTATCTCACACAACTACAACCCGAAGGACTTTTCTCATCTGCACTGGACGGGAACTTTCCAGGAGTACGTAGACCAGGTCATGGCCAATCCAAAGATTGCGCGCAATTCTTTCCAACGTATTTACGACATGATCATGAGCTACGGTACTTCTCAATATACCGAGTACAAAAAAGATGTTGTTCGTTACCACTTCTTTGATGATCTGGTCGAGAACGGAAAGGATGCTATTTTTGGTATTGATGTTCACCTGATGAAGATGGTGAATTTTTTCCAGTCGGCAGCTCTTGGGTACGGAACTGAGAAACGTGTACTTTTGCTTCATGGCCCGGTCGGATCTGCGAAGTCATCAGTGTCGCGCCTTCTGAAAAAAGGTCTTGAGCATTACTCACGCACAGATGAGGGCGCTCTTTATACTTACGAGTGGGTAGATGAAGAAGGTTCTCCGATCCTCGGTGGTCAGAAGATTTTCCAGTCGCCGATGCATGAAGAACCACTAAAACTTCTTCCTCCTGAAGTTCGTGAGAAGTTCCTGGCAGAACTTAATAAGAATAATAAATCTCCTTACAAAGTTAAAATCAAAGGTGAAGTGAACCCAGCTTGTCGATTTATTTTGAATGAATACATGTTGAAGTACGGTGGTGACTGGAATCGGGTGATGAAGCACATCCGTGTGAAACGCTTAATTCTCTCTGAAAAAGATCGTCGTGGTATTGGTACGTTTCAGCCAAAAGATGAAAAGAACCAGGACTCAACCGAATTAACTGGCGATATCAACTACCGCAAAATAGCTATCTACGGATCAGATTCAGATCCAAGAGCTTTTAACTTCGATGGTGAATTCAACATCGCCAACCGCGGGATCGTTGAATTTATCGAGATGCTTAAACTAGATGTGGCCTTCTTATATGACCTACTGGGTGCTTCACAGGAACAATCTATTAAGCCGAAGAAATTCGCGCAAACTAATATTGATCTGGTAATCCTAGGTCACACCAACGAGCCCGAGTATCGTAAGCTTCAGAGTAACGAGTTCATGGAAGCTCTCCGTGACCGTACCGTGAAAATTGATATTCCCTATATCACCCGTCTGGATCAGGAATCCCGCATCTATCGCAAAGATTATAATAAAGAGACGATTCCTAACATCCACATTGCCCCTCACACAATCGAGATGGCCTCAACATGGGCGATCCTGACTCGTCTGGAAGAACCGAAGAAATCGGATCTGACTAAGCTTCAGAAACTAAAACTTTATAATGGTAAAACACTTCCAGGTTATAACGAAGACAACGTGAAGGAGCTTCGTAAGGAAGCTGTTCGTGAAGGGCTGGAGGGGATTTCTCCTCGTTATATTCAGGATAAGATTTCCAACGCTCTGGTGAAAAACGGCCACGTTGGTTGTCTGAACCCATTCATGGTGTTCAATGAACTAGAGTCAGGTCTTAAGCACCACGCTTTGGTGAATTCACCAGATCAAATGGATCACTATCGTGAAATGCTGGCCGTTTGCCGCCAGGAATATGAAGACATCGTTAAAAATGATGTTCAAAAAGCTATTTCGGTTGATGAGTCGGCAATCCAGACTTTGTGTGCGAACTATGTAGACAACGTCAAAGCCCATACTCAGAAAGAAAAAATCCGCAATAAGTACTCCAACAAACTTGAAGAAGCTGATGAGCGTTTCATGCGCGCAATCGAAGAAAAAATCGATATTCCAGAGTCACGCAAGGATGATTTTCGTCGTGAACTCATGAACTACATCGGTGCTTTGGCCATCGAAGGTAAGCAGTTTGATTACAAGATGAACGAGCGTCTTCACCGCGCTCTGGAGCTGAAACTTTTTGAAGATCAGCGTGACACGATTAAGCTAACAACCATTATCTCAAACGTCGTTGATAAACAGACTCAGGAGAAAATTGAAGTGGTGAAGAGTCGCCTGATTAAGAATTTTGGTTACTGCGATATTTGCGCCACTGATGCCCTTAACTTTGTGGCCAGTATTTTTGCCAAAGGTGACTCAATTAAGTCATAGGAGAGCCTCCAGTGGATCATCCAATAAAACGTGACCATGCTCGCTTTAGGAAGATTGTAAAAGGCAGAATCCGTGAGAACTTACGAAAGTATGTTTCTCATGGTTCTCAAATTATTCCTAAAGGAACTGATAAATTCACAGTTCCTATGCCCACTATCGACATCCCTCGTTTCCGTTTTGGTGATAAATCCCAAGGGGGGATGGGCCAGGGACAAGGCCAACCCGGGGATCCGGTAGATGGGCAGCAGGATCCTAACGGACAACCTGGTCAGGGTGAGGCCGGTGAAGGTGAGGGCAATAAGGAGCTTGAAGTTGAACTATCTCTGGATGAGCTAGCGCGCATCTTGGGCGAAGAACTTGAACTTCCAAATATTGAGCCAAAAGGGAAAAAATCCCTTCAGTCAGTGGTGGATCGTTACACCAATATCGGAACAACCGGTCCGGATTCACTTCGTCACTTACGTCGTACCTACAAGCAGGCGCTTAAGCGTCAGATAGCCATGGATTCATATGATCCGGAAAATCCGGCCGTCATTCCTATCCGTCGTGATTTTCGATACCGTTCAGCAGATACGAAAGTGGAAATGCAGAATGCCGCTGTGGTTATCTACATGATGGACGTATCCGGCTCAATGGGTGATGAGCAAAAAGAAATTGTTCGTACGGAATCTTTCTGGATTAATCTGTGGTTAAAATCTCAGTATAAAGACATAGAGATCCGTTACATCATCCACGATGCAACCGCTAAAGAAGTTGATGAGCATACTTTTTTTCGAACAAGGGAGAGTGGTGGGACGCTCATTTCCTCAGCTTACAACCTT
Source organism: Halobacteriovoraceae bacterium (assembly GCA_040382895.1). Lineage (GTDB taxonomy): Bacteria > Bdellovibrionota > Bacteriovoracia > Bacteriovoracales > Bacteriovoracaceae > Peredibacter. The sequence continues at coordinate 7,205 of JBEIEO010000032.1, read as the reverse complement.
TGTAAGGAGATTATCGAAAAAGATTATAACCCTAACGAGTGGAATATCTATCCCTTCCATTTTTCCGATGGTGATAACTGGTCAGCCGATGACACCAAGTTGTGTCTGGATCTTCTGGATAAAACCATTCTGCCGGTATCTAATGTTTTCTGTTATGGACAGGTTGAAAGCCGTTACGGATCTGGTCAGTTCTACAAAGATCTCACTGCGAAGTACGGCTCAAGTAATGAAAAACTAACTCTGAGTAAGATTAAGAACAAAGAAGGAATTCTCGATTCCATCAAAGAGTTCTTAGGTAAAGGCAAATAATGAACCGTTCGAAACCTATCTCAGGTGAACTGCTTGCCCTCAAAAATCAAATTGAAGGCTACGCCATAGAATACGGCCTGGATTTTTTTCCTCAGGTCTTTGAAGTTTGTGACTACGATACCATCAACATACTGGCCGCTCAGGGTGGATTTCCTTCCCGCTATCCTCACTGGAAGTTCGGGATGGATTACGATCAGCTCTCCAAGGGGTATGCTTACGGATTGCAAAAAATCTATGAGATGGTTATCAATACCGATCCTTGTTATGCCTATTTACTTCAGGCCAACAACTGGGTTGATCAAAAGATCGTAATGGCCCACGTTTACGGGCACAATGACTTTTTTAAAAACAATGCCTGGTTCTCCAATACAAATCGCAAGATGATGGATGTCATGGCAAATCACGGGACGAAGATCCGTCGCTATATGGAGCGCTACGGAGCTGACACCGTTGAGACTTTCATTGACAAGGTTTTATCTCTGGAAAACCTCCTAGACATCAATGAGCTGTTCGAAACAAGTGCACTCAAACGTCATCGTAAAGAGCTTACAGACCAGGAAAAGATTGAATCTGAAGACGACGGATACATGATCGATGACCGATCTGCGGCATTGAAGTCTTTCATGCGTACCAAGGCGCGAAATAACAATAAAGAAGATATAAAAGAAGAAGATGACACCATCACTGCGGAGAGAAATCATACTCGCACCCGTGATGTTCTTGGTTATCTGTTTCAATACGCTCCCATCGAAGAATGGCAAGCTGACATCATTGGGATTCTACGGGAAGAGGCTTATTACTTCCTTCCACAGCGTTTAACTAAGATCATGAACGAAGGCTGGGCGAGCTACTGGCACTCAACTATCATGACTACAAGGGCGCTCGATGCCTCTGAAATCGTCGATTTCGCTGATAAACATGCAGGTGTGATGTACATGAGTAAGCAGAACATCAATCCTTATAAGATCGGTATCGAGCTTATGCGAGACATCGAGTACCGCTGGGACCGCGGCATGTTCGGTAAAGAGTACAACGACTGTACGGATATGAAGCAAAAGCTTCACTGGAATACCAAGCTGGGAAAAGGCAAAGAAAAGATTTTCGAAGTGCGAAAGTCTCACAATGATATCTCGTTTATCGATGAGTTCTTAACGCCGGAATTTTGTGAGCGCCAGCAGCTCTTTACCTATAAGTACAATCCTCGCTCTGGCCGCTTTGAAATCGACTCAAAGGACTTTCAGGCGATTAAGCAGAAACTTCTGTCACAACTTACAAATTTTGGTCAACCGATCATTGAAGTCGAAGATGGTAACTACATGAACCGTAAAGAACTACTTTTAAGTCATGTGCATTACGGAGTTGATCTGGATGTGAATTTTGCCAATGAAACTTTGAGAAATCTTTACGTCATCTGGCGCCGACCAGTGAATTTAAAAACTAAGTATGAAGACAAAGAAGTGATTTTCCATTTCGACGGTAAAGAGTTCAGACCTCAGCACTAAAAAAATCTTTTATTCTTTTCATAAATTCTGCCCATCCATCCGGAGTGAAGAACTCCGGGTGGAACAGAATATGATATTTTCCAGGTTTTCGGCCTCGGAGGTAGGGACGTTGCATCAGTTCAGTTTCCCTAGGAAACATCTGCTTCAGTTTCTTAGCATCTACAAGCTCATCTTTTTCATCTACTAATATTTGCGTTCTCCTCTTAAAAGAATGTCTCATATCGGCAAAGTTTTGAGCTTTCTGCAAGAGGTTTCGATACTCCCAGATATGAAGATAATTGTAGCGTCTCAGTAGTTTAGGCATCTGACTGAAAATAACAAACGATTTAGGCAGCTTCTCTATGATGAATTTTAAGAATGAAATGTTACGTATATAGAGAGCAGGTGCAAGTAAAATTTGAGCCTCTGGCAAAGGGGCATGAGTTGTTTCCATCCATAGCTGAAGGTAGAGCGCACCTTGAGAAAAAGCGATGACCCCATATGGCCCCTGGATAGCACTTTTCATTCTTTCATCAAAAAGCCTCATGGCGTCAGCTACCTCTTTGGTTTCATCACGATGATCGCCATGTCCTGGCAACATAATTTGCTGGCAAGTGAAGCCCTTTGATTCCAGAGCGTGTTTTAGCGGCTGGAACGCTTCAAGATTGTTGTTTAACCCATGAATTAAAATGAGCTTATTGATTTTTGGCATTCGGAATAAGTTGAATGAGTTTATCATCCAACTCTTCAATATCCAGCTGATTCACGTAAACGACTTCTTTGAGAGACTCGGCTATCAATTCATTACTGAGATTTTCCCATTCTTTTCTCTGAGGAAGATTTTCCGCACGCCGAATAGTAAGTGGGAACGATTCCCATTGGTCCATTTGAAAACTTAACCAGCAATTGACCATGTCATACTGAGCACAACTAGCGGCTGCCTGTTTTTTTACCACAATTGGTTTATTCTGCATCAAACCCGCAAAACTATACAACTGAGTAACATCGATTTCAGTTCCACGACGTGATCTCTGGATAATGGCATCCATTACATCCGAGGCTTTCTGGTAATCACCCTTCTGTGTGAGAAATGCTGCCATTAAAGTCATTTTATTAATCTGGGTTTGAGGAGCTGCTATGACTCTTTCGGCAATCTTGCTTCCCTCCGACCAGTCTCCCAGAAGCCAGGCAAGGGGGAGAATTCGTTCCATGGCATTTTGTGAATTCTGTTTCTGTTCCAGGGCGAGCTTGAATTGAGCATAAGCAAGCTCATACTTCTGTCTCAGGATATAAAGGTTACCTTTCATGTTTTCTGCGTTTGGAGTTTTAAGGTCTTCAATAAACTTATAGGACTTGGCCAGGGCACCCCGACGAAACAGAATATGTCCGACCAGGTCTCTGACTTCAACGTCTTCCATCTGGGTCAGGTCAAGCTCCGAAATCTGTGGCTCAATTAATGCTTCTTGATTCAGATAGAGAGCAAGCTTCAGGTAAATTTTAAGTTGGTTATTATCCAAAGCAGAAAGACGGATTTTTTTAAACGGAACTTTAGTAAGACCAGGACGAGGGTTAATCTTCATCTGTACCAGAATATCTAACCAGACAAAGTTTCCTTCATTAAAATGATTGTAGTTTTCCAGCATACAACGGGACCATTCATTTTCCAGCTGATGCTTCTGATCCAACACCACCATATTAAGAATCTTTAGCGCGCAGATTTTGCGATATTGAGATCCATCGAGATCTTTTTTACTCAGAAAATCCAACGACCGTTGAAATTTTCCTTCAATAAAATTCATGATGCCCAGGTAGCGATAAACGACCGGCCTAAGTTTAGTTTTAGTGTAAGCGAGCTTCGTCAGATGAACCTGGGCCAGGCGGGTTTCACCGTTTAAAAGAAAGTATTTTACTCGCTTAAGGTCTTCGTTTTGCTCTTGCAGCTCTGAAAACATTACTCGGTTCATTTCTCTGGCATCTAACAGTACCGGGGGAGGTACAAGCTCACCACGGCGACTGAGGAGGTTCTCGGTCGCAAGTGAGTAGCCCCCATCCTCACGGATGGGCAGAACATCCCTGGCTGCCTGGGCGAGGGTCGAGAGAAATAGTCCTATCAGGATGAACTTCATAGTAAACCTATCGAAACAATCTCCGATAAGCTTAAAAAGTATCTATGCAAAGAATTGTTTTACTCGGGTATTTATTCATCCTCGGCTTCTCAGGCCACGCAAAAGCACTGATCCCAGTCGAGGGCATTCTAATGGGTGAAGCAGTCAGTGAATACCAGCAGGATCCTCTGTATTACATCTTCAACGACATCTACGATAAATCCAAAGAAGCTGAAAATCGCAAGATGAAGCTTTATCAGAACACACATCTGAGCGGAGCCTATCTGAAGGAGAGTTGTAACCTTTACGTAGCCCCGACCTATGCCACGAATTGGATGGAGAAACAGGCCAAGCGTTCAGTCGCTGCAACTTTGCAATACATTGGCCTTGATACCAGCATTAAGGCCATCGGTGCCTATGCCCATAGGTTTCAGATACCGGAAGAAAAGTTTAAGACTCTTGCGACCAATCTGGTGAGTAATTACTGTTCAAAAAACATAACTATTTTTTCTCTCAAAAGACTCGAACAATCATTTCAGTACTACTTTAAAAATCCCGTAACCGATATCATACCTTCGGTGGAGTCATCGCCCTTCGTATCTGATCTCTACAAACGGCAAACGGAATCGACCCAGGCAAAATCCAATGAGTTTGATATGGCGATCCGAAACTTCCGTTCCTTTTGCTCATGGGGTGGGGATGTGGTTGACTATCGCATGATGGTTCCTTATCTCAAGAACCCATTCATCATGTCTTTTGTGATCAAGAATCTTAATTCCATCCAGGATCGATACGATCACCAAACTCAGCGTACTTCTCAATCTCAAAGTAAGGATACTGTTCAGGTCGAGTGTAAAGATCTTATTTGTCGTAAGACTGATGCTGAATCTTTCAAACGAACATTTCCGGAGTCCATTGGATCAACAGGGCTTTTCACCGATGTGGCCAAGCTCTACTGTCATCACTTTCGCTTCACAGACTACGTCTCTGCCGGAGCAGTTCCTCAGGTCAAGGCCTGGATAAAGAAGCAGGAACTGGAAGATCCTATTTTTGAGACGAGCTTTTTTATTTCGCTTATGACCGGTGTTCCTGATCCCATTTTCGGTGTTGATACTTACCGGGATCTGCCGATGCTGGCAAAAAGTACCATTGATGAAAGATGGAACCGCTGGGCCAAGGATGCCTTGAGTATTTTTTCAAAAAATATGCTTTTTGAAGAGTCACTCAATATTAAGGCTCATCCTCGTCGGGATAAAGTAGTCTTGAGAACTGAAGGGTTCTTGATGGATTTTTTTATCACTTTGGGTGAAATGGATCGGGTGGTAGACGAGACAGACAAACTCACTACCAGCTTTGACTTAAAACTATCAAAAAACTTTCTTCGTCATGTAAAAAACCGCTGGACCACTTTAAATAACCAGATCGATCTGGAAGGAAAAGAAAAGTTTATCCAGGAAACTTCGTCTTTCATCGACATTCAATTAAAAGAAAAAGAAAAACTCTTCCGCCAAAAAATGTGGAATGAGAATTTCTCTCGACTGATTGTTCAGGAGCTTATTGGGCAGTTGCAGGCCTATCGCGGACCGCTTTTTGAAAGCTATCAGGATCAAGTTCTTCGCGTTCCTGTAAAGTTTTCTTATGGAATCTTCGCTTTGAGTTATTTGCGGTATCGCGCAGACGTAAAAGCAGGTCGCCTTAAATTAAATCTATAGACTTTTCTCCCTATCCTTAATAGCCTCCCTGGGAAACCTTGACTTATAAAAGACCGTAATCATCTTGTAGTTTATGCCAAAGAAAAAAGTTGATCTCACGCCAGAAATCGTGACCGATAAGGAGCTTCCTAAAAAGGAAAGCAGGGCCTCTGCGCGTGATGAGATTATCGAAGTCTCAAGTGATGATGATGAGCTGATTGAAGGCTTAGCAAATCACGAGGCGCTGGTTCCAAAGGTTTCTGAGTCTTTGCCGATCCTTAGACATTCTACCGGCCTGAAGGTTCAGGATCCTCTTACCGTTTATCTCAAAGAAATTTCTCGTCATAAACTTCTCACACCAGAAGAAGAAAAAGAACTCACGCTGGAGCTCATTCGTACTGGCGACATTGATGTGGCAAAGAAGCTCGTGCTCGCGAACTTACGATTAGTTGTGAAGATCGCGCTTGAATATAAGAATGCTTACAAAAATATCATGGATTTGATTCAGGAAGGGAACATTGGCCTGATGAAGGCCGTTTCTAAATACGATCCTACCAAGGGGGCGAAACTTTCTTATTACGCCAGCTGGTGGATTCGTTCCTATATTTTGAAGTTTATTCTGGATAACTTTCGCCTGGTCAAAATTGGAACCACTCAGGAGCAGAAAAAACTTTTTTATAATTTGATGCGTGAAAAACAGCGCCTTATGAACATGGGAATTAATCCTGATGTGAAACAGCTTTCCGAGAATCTCGGTGTTTCTGAAAAAGCTGTCATCGAGATGGATCATCGTTTAGGAAGTTACGGACAAGAGGTGAGTCTGGATAAACCGCTGGATGATGATGGTGGGCGTCAAACATTGGGCGACCTGATCGGAGATGACGAGGAGTCGCCGGAGAGTAAATTGGCCGATTTGCAGAACCTTGAGATCCTGCAGCAGCATTTGGGTGAATTCGTAAAAGGGTTAAAGCCACGTGATCAGGAAATCTTTAAAAAACGATTACTTAGTGAAATTCCCGAAAGCCTCCAGAGCATAGCTGACCAGTATGGAGTAAGCCGGGAAAGAATCCGTCAGGTCGAAGAACGACTGATCGAGCAATTAAAAGTTTACATGTCTGAATTTCTTCGATAAAACTCCTTATAAGTTCATAGAATAACGAGGAAATGGTGGCAATAACGCCTACCTAGTCCTTGTTCTAGGTTTCAAAGTTAGTTTGAGACTTGGGCAAAGGAGACAAAAATGCTGACAAAACAAGCAACAGCAGACGTAGTTAAGAAGTTTGGCACAAACGCCAAAAACACTGGTTCAATCGAAGTGCAGATCGCTCTTTTAACAGAGAAGATCAAGGCCCTTACTCCGCACTTTGAGAAGAACAAGAAAGATCACTCAGGAATGAGAGGTCTTATGAAGTTGATCGGTCAGCGCCGTTCACTTCTGAAGTATCTGAGCAAGAATGATGAAGCTTCATACACTAAGCTCATCGGCGAACTCGGAATTCGTAAGTAATTTAAGAAGGGGCCTTTACGGGCCCCTTTTATTTTTAGGTTGATGGTACGAAGATTACGGGAGCGTTTTTAGAGATAAAAAGTGAGTCGAATGAGTTTTCAACTTTCTCTTT
>JBEIEO010000031.1:0-17853 GCA_040382895.1 Halobacteriovoraceae bacterium | reverse complement strand
TCATCTTCAAATACTGAAGTTCTTAATTGGTTTAACATTATTAATTCTTTCAGGATATTTTCTTGTTTTATCCATCCTTGCTGCTTCTCAAATAAATATGCCTTCGCTTTTTCACGATGAATTTCTTTATTCTCTACTTCGAGGTCCTGAATCAGCTTTTTAGCATGTACAGAATGAAGCTTACTGAGGTTTTTTTTAAATTGTGAAATGATAGAACCAGAAGCAGGGACTAGTTCCAGGAGAGAGCATCTGATGTCGGAAAAAAGTGGATGTTCTAAATCAAAACTCAAAATATCTAGAGCGAATTCTTCGTCAATTACACCTGTACTAATCAGTGAACCAACCTGAGTGAGGTTAGGTTGACTTCACTTCTAACAGGGGCAAGGAACGCATGATCTGCATCGATGAAGTTTGTTTCAGGGAATATGAATCCTAGATGCTGGAGTTTTTTTATGTAAGTGCTTTTACTCATAGTCAAAGTAGCAGTTGCAAGAAATGGATCCACAAAAAATTCAGAACTTATTTTTATTACTGATTGAGGAGAGTTTAGGGCCTCCAAGTCTGATTTGAGATTGATCTCTGTTGTGCAGAACAGGGGACGCAGTTTCTCTTTGTTGGAGAGATTATTTTGAATATTCTTCTTCTGAAGGAGTGCTTGGCCAGCTCTCACATTCTTTGAAAATTCAGAGGCATTTTTTGGATGATATTCATTCCATTTTATCGGGTGTGGAGCTTGGGCTTTGCCAGGCCATCATCAGTAAGCATCTTTTTAGACCCAAAATGAAGGTCGTAGATCACTCCAAACACATTTATTCCCCTGTTTATGTTTGTTATATGAGAAGAATGTTTACGCCGTTATTGCTTCAAGAAACTCTAAGTGTTATTCGTGAAGAAATGGGAAATTATTTGGTTTCTAACTAACGGCCCAGAATCATTTGTATAAAGTTTCTAGATATACCGAATGGTAGATTCCTTGAAGCGCTGTCATCGAACCCTGAATTGAATGGTGAAGTTATTGAAAATAAAAAAGCCCCGCATTCGCGAGGCTTTTTTATATAAATTTGGTACTCCCAAGGGGATTCGAACCCCTGTTACCGCCGTGAAAAGGCGATGTCCTAGACCGGGCTAGACGATGGGAGCAAAACTGTTCAAAGAAGATTTTTCGTTGAATGGTGATCTCGCTGTGACTCGAACACAGGACCCCCTCCTTAAAAGGGAGGTGCTCTAACCAACTGAGCTACGAGACCACTTTCAAACGAAGGACTACAAATTACGGAACCTGAAGAATTTTGTCAAACTCAAAAATGCTAAATTTAAAGATTTTTTTTGCCCTAAACCAAGATTTTTTACCCACTTATTAGACAAAAACCAAGGCTTCGTTTAGATTCGGGACCCTATGGATACGACTCTAAGTACAAAGAAAAAAGTGGCTCTCCACACCCTCGGCTGCCGTCTGAACTTTTCAGAATCGGGTTCTATTGCTCAAGGATTTGTTGATCGCGGGTATGATGTGGTTGAATTCGGTGAGACTGCCGATGTTGTTTTCCTTAATACGTGTACCGTCACAGATGGTGCTGACTCCACCTGCCGTAATTTAATTCGTAAGGCCCAGAATACTTCACCGGAGGCCAAGATCGTGGTGGCCGGTTGTTATGCCCAAATGGAAGCAGATAAAATTAAGCAGATGCAAGGGGTGGACCTGATCCTTGGGACTTCTGAGAAATATAAAGTCTTCGATTATCTGGATTCAGAAGATGATCTTCAGGTCCATATCGACAAGACCTCAGAATTTAATGGAGCAGCTACGACTCTTGCAGATTCGCACACCCGAGCTTTTCTGAAGATTCAGGATGGCTGCAATTACATATGCTCATTTTGTATCATTCCTTTTGCTCGTGGCCGCTCGCGTACCATCTCTGTGGTCGAAGCTTTAACCGAAGCTAAAACCCTGGCCGCCAAAGGCTTTAAGGAAATCGTGCTGACCGGTGTGAACATCGGGGAGTATGAAAGTACCAGTGGTGAGCGTTTAACCGATTTGGTGAAGGCGATCGTCGATCTGCCGGAGATTCAGCGTTTGCGATTAGGTTCAGTTGAACCGAATACTATGACCAAAGATTTGCTGGAGACTTTGAAGGCTTCTGGAAAATATCAGGATCATTTTCATATCCCGTTACAAAGTGGATCAGATTCGATTCTCACATCCATGCGACGCAAGTACACTATCTCGCAATACAGAGAAATCCTGGCGATGGTTAAGAGTTACTTTCCGGAAGCAGCTTTCGGAGCGGATGTCATCGTTGGTTATCCAGGAGAAAGTGAAGTAGAGTTTCTAGAGACTTTCAATTTCTTAAGACAAAGTCCAATAACTCACTTCCACGTTTTCCCATTCAGTAAACGCAAAGGCACCACCGCTGCTCGGTTAGAAAATCAGATTCAAAGTGGCGTAAAAAAAGATCGTGTGCGCACACTCATGATGTTGGGTGAAGCAAAACTGGATGATTTTTCGCGCGATAAGGTGAATAAGAAAACGGAAGTTCTGTTTGAATCGTTTCAAGATGGATATTGGGAAGGCTACTCGGGACATTATCTCAAAGTAAAAGTGAAATCAGATTTCGATCTACGAAATACTATCCATCCAGTACTGATCACCGATTTTGTGGGCGGTAGCTTACGTGGTGAAATTCTGGTCCATTGATCTGGAAAGTGTTCTTAGCAATGGGCTGACTATCTGAGAACAATGCTCTCACGCAAAAGTAACCAAGAATAAAAACAAAAATTTTAAACACCGTCATCGTGCCTCCGCCCCTACATTATCTATCGGGGCGGAGATTTAAGTCAGAAGGTAATAATTGCTATGTTTAAGCAAATCCTAATCTTTGTGAGCAAAAAACTCTAGAATAGCTGTTTACGGAAAACCACTTGGTTGCGATCTGGGCCATAAGCGTAAATGCTGACTGGGATACCCAATTCTTGCTGAATAAAGCTCATATATGTATCTAACTCACTGGAAGTTTTTCCGTCTGCAAAGTCATCAGTAAATGGTTTGAATTCTTTGTACAATGGCTTTGCGTTATAGAGATTGATGCCAGGGTAGGCGCAATCAACCTGCTTACCGTTTACTTGATAGGCATAACAAATTTTTAATTCCGGCAGATTGGAAAGAATGTCTAGCTTGGTAAGTGCAATCGAAGTTAATTGCGAGCACTTAATAGAATAACGAAGCAGAGGAATATCAAGCCAGCCACAACGACGTTTGCGGCCGGTTGTTGCACCAAACTCATTACCCTTGGTTTGAATCGTAGTGCCTAGTTCATCAAACAATTCAGTCGGAAAAGGGCCTTCTCCAACGCGAGTGGTATAGGCCTTGGCCACACCGATGACTTCCTGAAGCTGATGATTAGGAATGCCCGCACCGGTAAAAATGCCGGAAGCAGCGGTAGATGAAGAGGTGACGTAAGGATAAGTTCCATAATCAATATCAAGAAGAATGCCTTGGGCACCCTCGTAAAGTATGCGTTTACCTTGAGCAAGTGAGTTATCGATCAAGCTGAAAGTGTCGCAAACGTAATCCTTCATGCTCTGCCCAAGTTTGTACAATCGTTCAACTTCTTCTTCGATGGAAGGAAAGTCAATTTGATAAAGATTTTTAAACAGGATAGCTTTCTCAGAATACCCAGTTCCTAATCTGCGGATCAAAGTGTCTTTATCAAAAAGATCTTTGACCTTGATTCCCCGACGAGAAATTTTATCTTCATAGGCCGGACCGATACCTTTTCCGGTGGTTCCGATTTTTTCTGTACCCTGACTCTCACGAGCTCCATCCAGTAATTTATGATAGGCGCTGATGACAGTAGCAGTGGCAGAAACTTTTAAGTTTTCTGGAGTTACTTTTGTGACAGTTTGGATGCGATTAAGTTCCATTAAAAAGTTTTCCGGCTCCAGCACCACTCCATGACCGATGACAGAAGTACAATGAGGATGAAGCACTCCAGAGGGAATGACATGCAAGACAGTCTTCTGACCATTTACCCAAATGGTGTGTCCGGCGTTGTGACCTCCCTGGTAGCGGACTACGAGATCACTTTTCTCTGCCAGAAGATCCGTAATTTTTCCTTTACCCTCATCACCCCATTGCGCACCAATAATGGCCATCGTTTGCATAAGTAAAACCTTTACTTCACTTAAGAAGTTCTAATGTGTGTGTGTCTACTCATCATACGCTTTTTAAGAGGGAAAATTAAGCGCTTTAGGGCCCATTTTTGAGATGCAAGGTATTGAGAGATTATATGAAATTAAATGACAAAATAATGACGGAGAGAGACTTTTGCGTCTCTCTCCAGAAAGGCCTTTATGCACTAACTGGGAGGAATAATGCATTAGGCAATCGATCGGAATTCAAGTCGACTTTGAAGGGTGTCGAGAACATTCTGGAATTCGCTCAGGGTCGGCAGATTTCCAAAGTGTGTATTCTCGTGCAGGTTCATTGAGACAAAGTCGAAAATCTCAATGGGTGTGGATTTCTCAGCGTCTTTTTGAAAAGCACGCCAGTTTGATTTTCCCGTTTTGCGGTAATTCTCAAATAGATTCTCCACTAGTTCCTGCTTGGTTTTTACACCCACACTAACAACCTGGCCGCATTCGTCGATCTCGAGATACCAGACGCGGTAGTCATTTTGGTTTTTGGGGTGGTGTTTGTTTTCCACTGCGATGGCAAGATACATGGGGTCCTCCTTGTGTCTCGCTCAAGCTCATCCTGAGACTTGATCTTCTGGGTGTGTGTTGGGACAATCAGGTGCACTACGTTTTCCTCTTCCTAAGGAGTGGGATGCACCTATCCAGCATCCTGCTTGAGACCATCGTATCAATTTTGCCCCGATAAATGTAAGTGTGAATTGACTAACATCTGCTCGCCTAGTTTAGAGAGAAAGTAAGAGACAAACAGTATCAAAAAAGTCCCACTCTCAACTAATTATGTTTTTCTAGACACTTGCCCCTATGCGCCGTGGGGGCATAACAGGACCAAATGTTGAGTAAAAAAGTTCGCAACATGTAAGAGTTTTCATTTTTCTTATGTGGCGCTCTGAGTGAGAATGTTGGGATGTCGATTATCAAATCAACCATCAAGATGGCGATTGCTACTTTCTTCTCTCGTATCTTGGGATTAGTGCGTGAGCAAGTTATGGCCGCATACTTCGGAGCCTCCGGAGTTACAGATGCCTTTTTGGTGGCCTATCGAATTCCCAATCTCCTGAGAGATCTTTTTGCTGAAGGTGCATTCTCATCGGCATTTGTGCCCACCTTCGTTGAGGCCAATCAAGAGTCAAAAGAGAAAAGCCGCGAACTCATGTGGTCGCTTTTCTGGCTGTTGTTTTTTATTACCGGGACAATTTGTCTGGGCATTATGATTTTTGCACCGGAATTGATTCAAATCTTTGCACCTGCTTTCACCAAGGATCCCGCGAAATTTGAACTTACGGTGAATCTCACCCGTATCATGGCGCCTTTTCTTACCTTCGTTTCCTTAGCGGCACTCTTTATGGGTGTTCTGAATTCTTTGAAAGTGTTTTTTATTCCTGCGCTTGCACCAGCTTCTTACAATGTAATGAGTATTCTGAGTATGTTGGGATTAAGTGGATTACTGGCAGCGAATGGTTATCATCCGATTTACTCTCTGGGGATCGGGGCCATGCTGGGTGGATTCATGCAAGCAGCAGTTCAGGTGCCTTTGATCGTCAAGAAAGGTTACAAGCCCATGTGGCCTAAAAAATTCTGGACTGATCGTTCGAAAAAAGTTTTCAAACTATTGGGTCCGGGTCTTTTTGGATTTGCCGCAACTCAGATCAATTTGTTAGTAACCACTATCCTGGCCACGGGAACCATTGTGGGGGCCACCAGCTGGCTTAATTATAGCTTCCGTTTGTTCCAGCTTCCGGTAGGGATTCTTTCGGTTTCCATTGGTAACTCAAACCTTGTGCATTTTTCTGAGGCATGGAAGAAAGGGGATAGCTCCGGAGCCAAGGGCTCGCTTCAATCCAGTTACTTTCTGTCATTTCTAACCGTGATGCCTGCGCTGGTGGTGCTGTATTGTTTGTCAGAAGAGATTGTGAATTTGATTTTTGAGCGAGGTCGATTCGACCGCATAAGTACTTTAAACACCTCTGATGCACTTCGCATGTATGCTCTTGGTTTGCCATTTTACGGCATCTACAAAATCCTAGTTCCCACCTTCTACGCTCTGGATCGTCAAAAAATTCCGGTTATGGCCTCCATCACCTCCATTGGCTTCAATATTTGTTTTTGCCTTTTCTTAACCCCTGTCTTTGGCTTCAAAATTTTGGCCCTGGGAACAACCCTTTCGGTGCTCCTGAATTCTCTGATCCTGGGGTGGGTGCTTAAGAAAGATTTGAGTTTGAGCTGGGGCTTTTATTTTAACCCCCGGATGTTGAAGGTTTTGGTGGCGAGTATTTTCACAGCGATAGTCGTAGAGACCCTATTAAAAGTGGAATTTTTTGATCAACCATTCATCAGTAAATGTTTTTATCTTACTGCGCAAATATCAGCGGTGGCCGCTCTCTATATCTCTGTTTTAATACTCTTAGGAGAGCGTTCGGGGGTCAACGCACTCCTTGAAAAAGTCACAAAACGTCTCAGTAGAAAGTAAAAAAAATCAAAGCTTTAACTTGTTTGCTGGACTGTTTTTGATTATCCTAGAAGAGTAATACCTTTATTAAGGACGTTTTGATGAAAACTGATTTTGAAACGCTGAAGGCGCTATCGACATACACGATCAATCACCTGAAACAGGCTGAAATGATCGAGTTTGCAGCTGATGCGCGGGCTGACTTGATTGAAGCCCTTGCCACCGAGTATGGCGTGAGCTTTGCCACTGATGAAAATATCAAAGAGCAAGCCATTGAAGAAGTTGAAGAAAAATTCGGCGAAGATATTCCTGGTGATATCACGGAAACAGAAATGTTTAACCATGCCCGAAAAGAAATCATTAAATCATTCAACGGTGAAAACATCGGTGGACTGTATTTGATGGAATCTCTGCACAACATTGCTATTCGTGTGAAGAACTTCCTTCTTTCTAACGAACTCGTGGAAGATGTATTCTCTTCTGATGAAGAGCTGATTGATTTCATTATTGATAAGATTCGTGGTTTTGCGCCTAAGAGAAACTAGCGCTCATAAAGCTTCAAGGAACTAAGATTCACGGATGAAACTTAGTTCCGACAGGCTCTCTTCAAAGTACGGACCTTCCACTAACCCATTTAAGACCGAACTCCAGCTTTCAAAAATAAAGTAGCCGTCGTCATTCAATCTGCGCATAAGATAGATGTCGTAGTAAATCCGGTCCACCACCCGCTGGGATGCTTTTCCTTCGACACGGATGACTTCCTGAAACTGTTCCTGAATCCGATCATCGCGAAAGAGGACGCGAGAATCAGTTTCAAACACCACGTCCATATCAAATTCAATTCCCTCGAGATTAAGCTTCTCTTCCAGAAGCTTAGGCATGTCTTTACCTTCAGAATTAGGAAAGTAGGTATAGAGGGCATACCAGTCATAGCGAGTATCAGTGCGCTCAAACTTTAACTGATGCTCGGTTTGAGAGGTGAGAGTCCACCAGTTGGGGATCATGAGCGCCAGATCAGAAAACTGGACTTCGTAAGACTCCTGCTTAAAACTAGACTTCTCTTGTCCAATAATTTTCAACGTATACAAGGCCAGCCCGATGAGGGTCGCCAGTAGTAGCCAGTCAAAAGCATGATTTGAAAGTATTTCCATAACAGCTTGAGATTATAGCAAGTGGCATGAACTTTCTAGCTATACAAAGGCTAAAGTCTATCAGCTTTTCTTCCGATACTGTCATGACGGTGGGCCAGGGTTTGGACTTTTTTGCCCATACGTGCTCCGTTTCTATCAGGTGTTATGATTTTAAATAAGTAATTCTCCTTTAGTGTTGGGAGAATCTAAATTGGGTAGGACATATGAACAAAAAATTTACCTTCATTCTCTTCTCGTTGCTGATGTGCGGATCGGTCTTCGGACAGACACCAGAACAAATGGCAAAGGAAATTTATGATTTCTGTAAGAGCAAGAAGGGTGACATTACCTACAAGGGTACGGCGGAGGTAGATAATACCGGAAAGGTCTGCGTGACGAGTTACTGCTCACTCAGTTCTTCTGGAAGCCAAGAATGTAATATTACCTTGGACAATAAAACTATTCCTGAAGGGTGTGCTAAAGCAGTCATTAAAAACTGTGGAACAGTGGTGGCCACCGGTGGAGCTCAGTCTGGTTCTCAATCTGGCTCACAGTCAGGTTCGCAATCAGGTTCTCAGTCTGGTTCGCAATCGGGTGCTCAGTCTGGTTCGCAATCGGGTGCTCAGTCTGGTTCGCAATCGGGTGCTCAGTCTGGTTCACAATCTGGAGCTCAGTCGGGTTCGCAATCGGGTGCACAGTCTGGTTCACAATCCGGTGCTCAGTCGGGCGTTCAGTCAGGTGCTGATGCCGGTGGTGTTCGTTGTGAATACGTTGTTTCTGGAGTTCTTTCTGGAAGTCATCCATGTATCAAATACTGTAAGAAGCACTGGCTGACAGGCAGAGAAGGCGAAGAAAGAAAAAAATGTCGTGAATGTATCGAAAAATACTCCATTGAAAATGGTGGAGATCTGATTGTTGACTGGAGCAAGATCCCAGGCGGCAAACCAAATAAGAGCACAGTAAAAGTTACGGGTGTTGGTGTTCGTACAGGCGAGATTATCTGTTATGACATCAAAACTGGTGCAATTGTTACTCGCATTAGTAGCGGCGGACTTTGTCCATCAGGCTCATCAACCACTCCTGGTGGAACTGTAGTCGTAGGTGGAACTCCATCTGGTACTAACAATGGAACTGGAACAGGTACTGGCGTAACGATCAACGTTGGTGGTGGCGCGGGGGCCAATGGGAACGTACAACTTCCTGCTTTCTGTATGTCCAAGAAGAAAGCCGACAAGATTGCCTGTGAAAACTGGATGAGACTCAATACCAGATTTGCGTGTTCATCTTCGGCTAACCCTCAGGGTTGTATGGGTGATGATTACACGAATATTCAAAATCGTTATCAGGTTGACTGCCCGAATTGCGGCCCTGGTCGCAGAAGAGACAATAGCTGGATCGGCGAAGCGGTCACAGGTCTGGCCATGGGTGCCTCAAGCGCACTTGGTGCCTACTGGGGCTCCAGAGCCTATCAGCGTTCGAACGAAGCTTGGGCCGGAGCTGCGGCTGCCGGGTTTGAGCAGTGTCAGATTCACAATAATAATTATCTTGCCTACCTACAAGCTAACGAACTTCCGGCGATGTCACCAGAGCAACAAGCTGCTATGGGATGTAACGGATTCGGTCTCAACCAGTTCGGTGGTTTAGGATTCGGTGGGATGGGTATGTGGAATGGCGCCGGTTATTCTAACGGCTTCTTAGGTGGAATGATGGGTCCATGGGGTGGATATAATCCATACGGTATGGGCGGAACTATCGGTGGCGCCATTGGTGGTGTTGTCGGTGGAGTTCCAGGTGGAATGGTCGGCGGAGTTCCAGGTGGAATGGTCGGTGGTTACCCAGCTGGAATTGCCGGTGGTATGGTTCAAGGTGGCATTGCAGGTGGATTCCCAGGCGGCTACGTTGGCGGTTACCCAGGTGGAATGGCTGGTGGATTCCCAGGCGGCTACGTTGGTGGATATCCAGGTGGCATCGCAGCTGGTGTAAATGGTGGTGGCTTCGTAAATGGTATTTCAGTCGCTGGTGGCGTAGGTATGGCCGGCGGATTTAATAGTGGATTCCAGGGTGGTTTCCAGGGCGGCTTCAACGGTGGTTTCCAGGGCGGCTACATCGCTGGTGGAATCAACGGCGGCGGCTGGGGTGGAAATGGCGGCTGGGGTGGAAATGGCGGCTGGGGCTCTGGTGCAGGCCAGTGGGGCGGCAATGGCAACTACTGGGGTGGAAATGACTTCGGTGCCAGCATGCAAGCAGCTAACATCGACCGACAAATGCAGGGCCAGGGCATCTCTTACAATATGGGAATGGGTAGCGGCTACGGTGGCGGTATGGGCGGAGGTTTCGGCGGAGGCTACAATCCTGGTATGTTCCCAGCTAACGTGGGAGCAAATTTCGGAGCTCAATTCGGTGGCGGTATGGGCGGAGGTTTCGGCGGATACGGCGGCTGGTAACCAACTTAAAATCTAAATCTAATAGAGGACGTCTTCGGACGTCCTTTTTTATTTGGGGCAAACTTCCACATCGTTTAACTTCAAAACATTCTTGGTGGGTTTCAGGCCGGCATATTTTCTGCATCATTTTTCTCAATGGGTAATTCAATCAAAGAGAGGTCGTTATGAATCTCGCGGAAAGAATAAAAAATTTAGTAAACAAGTTCACTCATCGATCTCATAAGAGCGTTTTAGATCAAGCCGATGGAAGATTTGATTTTGAACCGGAGAAAGAAGATATTCTATCGGATGGCTCCGGGGTTAATGTTCAGAACATCGTATGGGAAAATGAAAACGCATCAATGCAGGATAAGTCTTACGCTTTTGACGAAGAGACAACTGACGCTGACTATGATCAGGAAGATGACTTACAGTTTGAAGATGATAATGATTCAGGTAGTGGACAGGAGAGTCGCTATTCATAAAAGAAGGAGACCCGAAGGTCTCCTTTTGGAGGAGTATTATTTATTGTGAACTAGAGTTTTTATCTCGTGGCGGAAGATGACTTCAATTTTATCATCGACAACTTTTTCCACGATGCCTGGACCAAACTTAACGTGGTCAATGATGTCGCCTTCAACGAACTTTCCATCCATTGCATAAGGTGTAGATTTTTTCTTCGTGCTCGACATTTTTTCCATCCATAGGTCAGAAACAGAGATGACCTTGGAAGGAGTCGCCGAAGTTTTCTTAGTACGAGTCTTATTCTGTTTTGAAGACATTGAAGGGTCTTTAAAAGCGTGGAGTGAGCCGCACGTATTGCATTTGACTTTAGCAATGTGTTTAGAGTCTTTCATCGCAACAATAGTGTGACCAAGGTTTAGCTTACATTTTGTGCAATAAGAGAGCACATCCTTGCCAACCGTTAACTGGGACATAATTTTCCTTTTAGTTTATAATGAGGCGAAACCCCAAGGGCATAACCTATCCATTATACCCTCGATGACTTATAACGTAAAGCTAAGTAACCATGACGAAGACCGATCAATTACTCGAGAAAGCTAATAGCCTGCCACAAGAAGCGGGATGTTACTTGATGAGGGACAAGAATGGTCGGGTGATATATGTCGGGAAGGCCAAAAAGCTAAAATCTCGAGTGACATCCTATTTCAATAAGTCAGTTAAAGGCTTAAAAACTGAGTACATGGTGGGTCATGTAAACGACTTTGACTTTATCCTGACTCGCTCTGACGCAGAATCATTCGTTTTAGAAAACAATCTGATCAAAGAGCATTCGCCCAAATACAACATTCGCTTAAGGGACGACAAAAGTTATCCCTATGTTCAGGTCAATTGGAATGAGCCTTTTCCCAGATTGGAATACGTTCGCCGGCCCAAAAAAGGAAAAGGTAACGAGCTCTTCGGGCCCTATCCGCCAGGTTCAAATATCTCCATGATCATGCGTGTTCTTACCAAATCCTTCGGTTTACGGGATTGTTCACTGACAGAATTCAGAAGTCGCAAAACAGCCTGCTTACTTCATCAAATGAAACAGTGCTCAGCTCCATGTGTGGGACTTATAGATGACAAAAAGTATGAAGAAGAGCTGAATCTAGTGCTTGGTTTTTTTCAAGGACCAATAAAGGCGAAGCGTACGATTCAGAAGCTCCAGGAAAAAATGGTGAGCTACGCTGAAAGTGAAGAGTTTGAGATGGCCGCTATCATCCGGGACCACGTGCAGCTGTTGCAAGAGTTTCTGGACAAGTCTCTGGATCAGAAAGTGGAATCTCTTAACGCTGAAAAAAATATTGATGTCTGGTCTTATTGGAATGGTCAGGAAGAAGTTGATATCACCGTCTACATGATCCGTTCAGGCATGCTCCTGGGTCAGAAAAATTTCCATTTTGTAAAAGGCGAGATCATCCAAGAGGTGGATGAAGAAATTCTTTCTAAAATTGTTCAATACTACGCTGACCCGCAAGAGATTAATCCGGAAATGGTGGTTATGGATTTTGAAGAAGATGAGATTATATCTTTTACAGAAGCGCTGAAGACTTTTGGGGTTCAGAAAGTTCTGGGCCTTTCTAAAAAATATTATCCACTGGTAGAGATGGCGCGTAAGCATGCAGAAGAAACACAAAGAGTTCGTATTGCCAATATGGACTCGGTCTTTATGGGTTTGAACAAACTCAAAGAATTGCTCAATCTCAGAGAGCGTCCGCGAATGCTGGAGTGCTATGATGTGGCCATCTGGCAGGGACAGTCTCCGACGGCATCGCAGATCGTTTTTGAAGAAGGTAAACCGGATAAAAGAAAGTATCGCTACTATCATCTTGAAACTCGTCCAGAGGGGAACAACGACTTTGCGATGATGAGAGAAGTCATTTCCCGAAGAGCAGACAATGGTGACTTGCCGGATGTCTTCGTGATTGATGGAGGAGTGGCGCAAGTTAATACAGTGACAGCAGTGCTCCAGGAATTGAAGCTGGAAGTTCCCGTTGTGGGCATTGCAAAGTCCAAAGATCTCACCAGTGGCGATTACGCTGCCAAGGAAGTTTCACGTTCTGAAGAAAGATTGATAATCCCCGGACGTTCTAATCCTTACATTCTTTCGAAGTGCCCACCTCTGTTCAAAATAATAGTCACCATGAGAGATGAAGCTCACCGTTTCTCCAGAAAGCTACACCATAAAGCTGAATCAAAACGTGTTCTTTCAACGTGGTTAGATGAGGTCAAGGGGTTGGGTGAAGAGGCGAAGAAAAAAATTCTTACTCAGTTATCCATGACTCAGGAAGAGCTGCGGGATTATTCAGTGAATGATCTGATGAATTACTTCGGGATTAAAAGTCCTCAGGCAAAAGCACTCTGGGCGCATCTGCATGAGGACTCAAAAGAAGCTTAGTTTAAAACGTGAATCACACGACGGTTGCCGCATCCGCAGTCCATACAGCGAGCAGTTTCCTGTACTAGTAGGTTCTTATAATCTGGCATATGTGAGAGAAGCAGCTTTGAGCCACACACCTTACATTCATCCATGGTTTTCTTAACTTGCTCAGCGCCGCCGAAGTATTCTTCAAAATTTTCAAACTTAAAATCGATGTCAGACATAAAATCTCCTCACTTAAACCCTTGATCGGCGTTCTTCCAGAGCTGATTGAGGTTTTTTATAGCTAGGAAAGATCAGCCCATCCGTGCTAGAAAAAGGGTATGGAAGATCTCTTTAAGCAAAATTTGTTGAGATTGCGTCAAGCAGTTAAAACCCAGACATTTGCCCAGGCCATTTATGGTTTTACACCTTGGGCTGAAAAACCGTTGAGCAAAGCCGCAGCTCCGGTAGTGAGCCGGGAAAATTTCAGTGAGAAAGCCCAGGTCATCGAGTCTCTGGAGCGTTTCGCTCAGGAAAAGTTTCAGGAATCTCCTGAAGCTGTTATCAAATTTCCCGGCGGAGAAATCGCCGAAAAAGCGGAGCCAACCTGGGAGGGCATCTCTCAGTACAAAACTTATGAGGATCTGCTCACAGATCTCAGTTTAGAGCCTGAAGCTTTAAACCTTACTTTGGCACGTAAAAAGCCCGGTCAGGTTCGTGTGATGTTTGTGGCCGAAGCTTTCCGCAAAGTGCAGGAATTCCAGGCTGAGTTGAAAGAAGGATTTATCAATCAGCTTCTTCCGGCCTTTCCTTTTAAAACAGCCGAATTCTTTAGTCGAATGCTTACGGCCATGAAACTCGAGGATCATGAGATTCTTATCTATCCTACTATTTTCAACGATCAGGATATTTCAGCTGAAGCCATGAAAGTGGCCGGATTCTTTCGCCCAGAAATCATCGTGACTCTTGGGGCAAATTCAACTCACAAGATTTTGAAAGTACAAGATCGCCTGACTCAGCTCCATGGCCAGTTTTTTAATCGAAAGATAGAAAATATTGGGACTTTTATCGTGGTTCCTCTATTCCATCCGAGTATCATTGAAAATAACCAGAACATGAAAAAGACTGCTTGGACGGATATGCAGAAAATCATGAAGCAGCTAAAAAAGCTCTGAGATTTTGCAAATTACAGGTAAGATACTGTAGGGTCCACGGTCGAGAATTTCCAAGGATTAAGGGAATTAATGCTCAGAACAGGATGTTTTCTACTATTTTCATTGCTTAGCAGTGCTCATGCGGCCATACCCTCGGTAAAAGTATTGATCGCGAAGTCTCTCAATCAAGTGGTGGTAGAGGGGACTGATCTCCACAAAACTATTCATACCCAAAAAATCACCCGTCAGTATCTGGGCAAAAAAACAATATCGTTTAATTGTAATCCTCGTTATAGCAAGAAACCTGTTTTTAATAGTCCACTATTAGTTGCTTCCTTGAAGTCGCCTACGGGACTTATCTCTTGGGGAAAAAATAAGTACCAGGGCGAGTTACAATTACTTTCTCAGGGCCCTTCTTCCAGCTGTGATCTGGTTAACAACATTCCTCTGGAAGCCTACATCACCACTTTGCTCGCTAAAGAGATGCATGGGTCCTGGCCGGTGGAGGCTCTTAAAGCACAAGCAGTAGCTGCCCGTACATATGCCTTTGAGCGTTTAAAGCGTGTTGGAACTTCACTCTATGATCTTGAGTCTTCTGAGAAAGATCAGGTCTCGGGAAGTTTTTTTGATGCCACCGAAAATACTCTGCGTGCTTCTAAAGAAACCGAAGGCGAAATTCTTGTGGGTCCAACCGGAAAAATTTCTCCCGCTTTTTTTCATTCCAAGTGCGGCGGAAAAACCCTACGTCCTGACCAGGTGTGGGGAGGAGTAGAGGAAGGCTATCGTTCTGTGAACTGTACCTTTTGCCAGAAGACCGGAAGAAAAGATTGGAACCATCGGATTCAAAACCGCACCCTTGTTACGATGGTGGATAAGGTGCTTAAACGTTATTACTCTGATACAATCGTCGAAAAAGACATCCGCTTAATGCCGGACTCAGTGGAAAACTCCGAGCTTCGACTTTATGCTGGTGATCGCCTTCATATCATCAAAAAATCTTATCTGCGAAACCTGGCCGGACGGGAAGTTCTCCCATCGAATAATTTCATCCTGACTTCCAAGAACAATGACTTTCACGTTGAAGGTCAAGGTTATGGACATGGTGTGGGGTTGTGTCAGTTGGGTGCTTTGGAATTGGCAAAGCGTGGCTATGACTATCGACAGATTTTATCTTATTATTTCCCACGACATAAAATTTCTACTGCATACCGACCATGAGATCTTTTTTATTCTTTTTTCTTTTAGTTCCAGTGTTGAGTTCAGCAAAAGTTGTTCTTATTGATCCTGGCCATGGTGGAGAGGAATCAGGTGCAGTGGGATACCTAGATGCCAAGCGCTCCCGTAAAATTTTTGAAAAAGATCTTTCGCTCAGGCTGGCCAAAAAAATCAAAGAACATCTTTCGAAGAGCACATCGGCTTATTTAACCCGTAGCCTTGATCGTGCCGTAAGTCTTCAGGAGAGAGCCGATCTGGCAGATCTCGTGAAGGCGGATCTGTTCTTATCTATTCACTTTAATTCCTCCACCAATGCTAAATCAAACGGCTTTGAGTTGTACTATCTGGATAACAATTCCAACGTAGCTGCCAATAAAGTTGAGCGAGCTGAAAACTTGAACCTTAAAGGTGAGGAGCTTATTGTGAATCAGATCCTGGTAGATCTGGTCGTTCAGCAGACAGTGACTCACTCAAAAGAGCTCGCCCGTAATGTTCATGAAAAAGTAAAACCAGTGATTAAAAATTTTAAGATTGATGATCGTGGAATTAAACCAGGTCTCTTTTATGTGCTGGCACTTTCCAAGCGTCCCGGTCTTTTAGTAGAAGTAGGATTTGTTTCCAATCAGAGTGAGCTGAAAAAAGTTAACGAAGAAAAGTTCCTGAATCAAATGGCAACAGCGATCTCTTCCGGCGTGATGGCCTTCATTCAAAAACAAAAATGAAGAAAGGCTCCTTACGGAGCCTTTCTATTTAGAAATCTAAAAATTTTCTCTTAGCGACAGAAAGTGAACTTTCTGAAAGTTCCCTGCATGACACCCACAGAAGAACCACCATCCAACCAGCGGAAGTTTGCCACTCCACCACCCGGGAACAACATGGTCGCAGAAGTCATTGGTTTAAACAGACATTGCGAATATGATCCTGTGGTAATTGAGGTAATTTGTCCCTGACCATTCGGAGCAAAGCTGCGGGGGCAAAGGTAAGCGACAAAAAGTGGAGGTTGATTCACACCCTGACCAACCAGAGCGGCTACATCACCATATGAGGTCACTCCAACATAAACATCCCCCGAGGGAATCACTGTTGGATAACCGGTAAGCACTTGTTGAACGGCCACACGCTGGCCTACATAGTTTCCTACACCCATACCTGGATAACCCGGATAACCAGTCACACATGGATTTTCCAGCTGAACCTGATTAAGGCGGATACCACCATATGAGTAGGGAGAGTTGATGGTCCCGATTTGCGGTAACGTCACTCCACTGTAATAAGGGTTAGAGTAAGGATTGTTGGATTTCCCTGATTCATTTTCTTTACCACAAGAGGCAACCAGTGCCAGCACAGCGGTCAGGGTAATGGTTTTAACCAACGACTTCATGAAGACTCCTTCGTCTCATATATTTCTCGAGGACCTATCGGAAGGGTGAGTGAGTGACTTTAGTAAATTTTTTTACTGGGCATATAGTTGACTGGAATACTTCAGGCAGTAGTTACCTTTTCTGCCTAGTTTTAAGCCTTTAGCTAACTGCTATCATAAGTCCATGGAAATAAAATTCAATCCGCTCCAAGAACTTAAAAAAGTCTTCAAAACCGAAGATAGCCGATTTCTCCTATTTACAGGATTGAAGGTATCCGGAATCTCTTTTGTGATTAATATCGTCGTTTACACCTATCTGTTCCAGGTGATGCGATTGAATTATGCTTTTTTCAAGTCTCAGGGAAATGTGGCCGGGCTTGAGGATGAGTCGATTTTTTATAACTACCTCATTACTGAAGCCGCTGGAAATCTCACGATGTTCCTGGCGTTTCATATTATTTTATTTTTAATTGGAACCTATGTTGGCTGGTTGTTTTTGAGACCTTTTCGAATTATCGGAGAGTATTGTGAAGAAGTAATTGAAACCCCCGA
Source organism: Halobacteriovoraceae bacterium (assembly GCA_040382895.1). Lineage (GTDB taxonomy): Bacteria > Bdellovibrionota > Bacteriovoracia > Bacteriovoracales > Bacteriovoracaceae > Peredibacter. The sequence continues at coordinate 513 of JBEIEO010000031.1, read as the reverse complement.
CGCCATTTTTAAGGTAGATGAGTTTAGCACTTACAAACTTCTGACTCGTTTTTCAGAGTTTTTCTTTGAATATCTGCGTGAGACCAGACGCAAGGGTGAAATCATCACAAATAGTATCCCACCTCAGTTCTCAAGGATTCATAAGCCAGTTGCTGATAGAATCTTTATGCTGCACTTTGGATTGTTATTGATCATCGTAGCGATATCTTCCAATGTCTTTATTATTGAGAATGCGGATGCCATTTATGAAGCAATGGTGGAGCTGGCCACCAAGACACTCAAAGATCAGAATACAGGCTTTGATGTTGGTAACTACGACATCAATCCGTTTGATAACATTGCATTTGGTCCAGAAGGACGTCCAACATACGACCCTGCAATCCTGGATGCCATATACGAAAGCAACTTTGTTGATCCATATCTTGGAGTGGGCCCATCCGCTATCGATGTTTCTGGTGGAGCATTTGTTGATGAGTACTCAAGTCATGCTCCTGAAGAACTAGTGCCAGGTGC
>JBEIEO010000030.1:0-17911 GCA_040382895.1 Halobacteriovoraceae bacterium | reverse complement strand
CTCTTTGATCATAGATAAATCCTAGCATAGCATGGTAATATCGGTCATGATCGAAAACTTAGATTTTCTTCAACTGAGACCGTTTCCTTTCACTGCATTTTGTGAAGCCTACTTCGCCAAAAAAAACCATGTGCTGGACTATCAGGACAACTTAAGTCAGATCAACGATGTCATCTTTCCTTTGAGCCAGATCCTCGCCATTAGATTCTTAAGCAACCTACGCTCCTCTTATATTCTCCCCGGAGGTTGTGAGATAAAACTTCTTGAAGGCAACTTAACTCTTGAGACCATCAACCTTGATCGAAAAAAAACCAAATACTTGTGGTTAAATCGTCTTCAGCGAAGCACCTTAGATAAGACCACTTTCGCTGCTGGTGATTCTCTACAGATTCCTCTGAATGAGAATCGTCTTTATCTCATCACTCTCCAGAAGCCGTGTGTGCTGGCGCATTGGAACTATCAAACGACACCAACCAGTAACATTATAGGCAACTTTGAAATAGATTTTTTTACGCTCTCTCATCCAGGCCGTAAATTGATAAAACTCTCCCGGAATCTCTATGCCAACAAGCGCCATTTAAGTCCGGAAGAGCTGAAACTCGATTTCTTTAAAATTCTAAAACTCATGAGAGATGAGGATCTGTTTTTTGTTTTTGCCACTCAGTCCTACCTGAGCTCTAAACTTCAACAGGCCCATTTCGAGGATTTTATTCAGGATAAATTCGGGGAGCTCTTGTGAACAACCTCCACCGACAAATCAACAGCATCTATCAACAAGTGCTCACTCAGTGGGAAAAAGTTGAGTTTGCTGAAGAGAAGTTTCCAGTAATCTGTTACGAGGCTCTGGCCTTGCCTACCGATTATAATGTGGAAGAGATCCTGGAGTTTACCAACCTGGCTGAGCTTCCCGTACAAAGTTACCCTCTCGATGAATTCGGTGAGATTCCTTTCACCATTTTTCGGCACGAAAGATTCTTTATCGATATCTATATGTGGAATGTCCATAATACTTCCATTCATGATCATAACTTCCTGGGAGCCTTTAAGCTTCTCCATGGTCATTCAAAAAAAATGAACTATGACTTTGTGGTGGAGCAAAAACTAGCTGAGAATTTTTTTAAGGGAGAGCTTAAAGCCTATGGAATCCAGGATTTAAATCCTGGTGACCGGGAGATGATTCTTCCATTCGAAAAATATATTCATAAAATCACGCATCTTCATAATCCAACTGTCACTTTGTTGATTCGAACCAATGGATTGGGTCGTAACCTCAATCTCTACAACAAGAAATTTGTCTTCCAGTACCGACGTACTCAGCCGGAATTTGTGCCGAAGTTTAACTGCATAAAAATGATCTATGCATATGAGCAGGATCATACGAAAGACAAACTCAAACAGTTGATCCAGCAATTGGATCACAATGGTCTTTTTCAGCTCCTGCTTGCCTATATCAACATTAATCCCTCTCAGGTTTCTGGCGATAATATTGCCCGGATGTACATGGATTTTAAATTGCTGGCCGACGAAGGCTCCTTACCTGCCTGGTTCGCTGAGTTTCTTGCCCTGGAAGTGCAGGCGCGGGAAAAAGAGATTCGGTTCCAGAAGATGAAACTCTTGGGAATACTCTAATTATAGCAGGAAATCGAGCCCTCCGCAGATGGCCGCAACCTGGGCCTGATTACAGATCTCAGCTGTAACCTTCGGGCTATCGGGATAAACTTCAGTGGTGGTGGAATACTCAGCATCTGCAAAACCACCACACAAGAAAAGTTTTTTCATATCGTAATTAATCACCCCTTCTGATTCCAGAGGTGCTCCGATAATCATGCCTCGCTCATCAGGAGGAGCGATATGAGTGACTTTTTTTACACTCGCAATGACAGCTTTTTGAAATTCGCTTTGAGGATTCCGGGCATCCCCTACGACGTAGAAACCATCAGGAATTTCTGACCACTCTTCTTCCGGTGCTCCATCCCGCAAAGCTTTTGCCGGACGAAAAACGGTGTTGTCCGTATCGGTGGTTTCGTGCAGATCAAAGTGAGCAATTATTTTAAGTTTCAAACCATCCATCGTCTCAAGGAAGAGTCGACACTCTTCGGCAGGGCTGTTGGAATAAAATGAGCGATTAGGATCGATGGCCAGATTGTTCCAGCGATTGATTGTTTCATAGGCCCAAGGACTGATACATGGAGCGCAAACGATATTGAATTTTTCGAGATAGCTCTGAGCACTGGTTTCCATGAAAAGCAGGGCCCCGTGAACACCGCTGGTTTCATAACCATGCACGCCACCAGTTACGAGCACTGTCGGTTTTTTTGGATCAAGATTTCTATTCTTAATTAAAAACAAAGGATACTTTGAAGAATTTAAAGAAAGCGCTCCATACTGAAGAACTTCAAAGGAGCTACTCAGTCGCTGAATCTTAGGTACGACTTCTTGCAGATAAGAGCGTTTGATCGTCTGCGCTTTATACCAGTTATCTTTTTCGGCGGGGCCCCATGCTTTTATTGTCTTATCCATGTTTATTATCCTTATAAATCAAACTTAAAGTCATTCATATGGTCAGCACCAACTTCCCAACAGTCTTGCCCGACTCTAGTTCCTGGTGGGCAAGGGCCACATCTTCTAGCGGAAAGCTTTTAATCTTAGGGATGCGGATAAGACCTTGAGTGTACCACTTCAAGAGATCTGCAAAAGCCTCCTCTTGCAGATCCTTTCGTTCAAAGAGAAATGAGAGATTAAATCCAACCACACTTTTATTATCGGAAGTCAGATCCAGGGGACTAAAGCGTGGTGTGCGTAAAAAATCCATCGCAAGCTTCGGCCAGTTCACCTTGCCGCCCTTTTTAGGAAACATGGAGTGAGCACCATAGGCGATAAGTTTTCCACAGGAAGCCAGATGATCATAACTTTGCTTTAAGGTCTCAAACCCATTAGCGTCGAAAGCAAGATCCACCCCCTTTGGTGCGTACTCTTTCACTTTCTGCCATAAATTCTCTTTTGATTTATCAATCACAAAGTCACAACCTAAATTCTTCAACGCCTCAACTTTATGGCCTGATCCCACCACTCCGATGGTCTTGATACCTTTGATGCGACAAAGTTGAACCAGCGAGCTTCCTACTCCACCTGCAGCGGAATGGATCAGGGCCAGCATGCCGGGTTTTGAAACCACAATCTGATTAAGAGCATGATAGGCGGTCATAAAGACTGCCGGGAAGGCCGCACCTTCCTCAAAGCTCATGCCTTCGGGCAATGGATAAAGCTGCGATTTATGAACTTTGACCTGCGAGGCGTATCCGTTGAAGAGTGTCACTCCCAGAACCTTCTGATTAGTCCCTTGAATAGTTCCAGCGAATTCAAAGCCAGGTGTGATGGGCCAACCCACAAACTCCTTAGCGGACTTATACAGGCCCCAGCGGATGATAATGTCGGCGTAATTTATTCCTGTGGCCTTCACGTCCACAATGACTTCATCGGGATGAGTTGCCACCAAATCAGGTGCCGTTTCAAGTTTTAATTTGGAGTAATCACCGGGCCCATGAATCACAATTTTTTTCATGGGCCCAGTATAGATGAGACTAGTGCGTTAGAACAAGTTGATGTTGGCAGACAAACCCAGGTTAGTGCGGTCAGCACGTACATCTTCCGGATTAAACTGTATGTTTGGGTATAGGAAGATATCACGCGTAATAGCAAAGCCGATACCAGTAGAGATAGTTGGCTCCAAAGTGGTCCACTCTGAAGAGCTCTGAGCACGGTTCTGCTGATACCAGTAGTAACGGTAAACAGCTCTCCAGTTCATGAGATCGTTGATCTCAAATTCTGTGATAGGAAGAGCATAGAACTCATAAGCCGCTTGTCCAGCCTGAAGATTCTGGTCGTCTTTGTTATGAGTAAAGAAAGCACCCTGGAAAACCACACCGGCAGAGAATCTTGAGCCACCGAAATCATAAAGAGAGTTCATGCTCACTTCGTTTTTACTCTCAAAACCACGATCCACTAAAGCGTCCTGAGTAAAATAAGTTGAAGTCGCAGTTAAAATAGACTGCACTCCAAAAGGCTTCATCACTCGGCGATAAGCGATCTGTGGGTTAGAAGCATCGAGTTCGCCTTGAGTTCGGTCAAATTCTTTACGACCGCTGTTGGTGAAACGTGAATCCGCCTCATCAGAAAATGGTGAAGCCATCTGCAGACCGATACCTACTGTTAGGCGATCCACATCTGTCATACGGTAGCTGATACCTACTGTACCTGAAAGGTTTTGCACCAAGGCCACGTCCTGAGATCCAGTCACGTTAGGGCGAGAGCTTCCGATTGGTTTATTGATATCTCCGCCCTGATAGTTCCAGGTCGAAGCAAAGCTCCAGGTAGAAAGAGAACCGTTTAGTGATCGCATGTTTCGGTTAGTGATCAACTGATCGGTTTTATCCGAACCAGATGGCTTGGCCGTAGTATCAACTTCTTTAGTTGAAACTGTTGGTGCTGCCGGAACTTTAACCGCCGAAGTGGTTTGCGCAAACACGCTGCTTGCTGCAAGTAGAATGGCCGATGTGATAATTGCTCTCGAATGCATATGTGCTCCTTGGTAGTGCTATTAAGCTCAGAAACACCAAGGGAGGCAAGTGCGAGTAAGTGGATGTTTGAATTACATTTAGAAATATACTCTTCTAGTTTCATCGTGACACCAGGAGTGGATCAGTATATCCACAAAAACAAACCACTTATTCGCTTTTATAAATACAAAAGATCTAAGGTGTGAAATTTACTAAAATTTAGAGCCTCAAGGTTCACCAGAGTCAAGAGTAGCCATCTAAAGAATAGATACCTAGTAGCGAGTGATGGTTATGGCCCCACCCCTAGGGTGATGTTACAAGCTCCAAAAACAAAAAAGGAACCCATATGAAAACAACTCTGATCGCTCTTGGCCTTCTATTCTCTCTTTCTATTCAAGCTTGTGTGGAAGAGCTACAAAAACAGATCGCAGCCGTTAAGGCCGCTGACTACTCTATCGAAATCACCGACGCTACAGAACTTAAACTCAAGGAGATCACACTCCTTGATGACTACCTTTATGTGGCGGACGTAAAGGCAACCCAAAATCCTATGACCTCAGTTTATGAAGCTGAATCTCAGGCCGTGGGATGTAACGGAATAGAGTATGTATTGTTTGATAAAAAAGATTGCCGATTACTAGCTCTGGGTGGCGGTTACTGCGAATAATTAATCTTACTCAACTCATTTTCTGATCTCCATCAATCTCCCGGTGTGTCTGTAATAACTACGAGCGCCGCGAGTATGCTCTCCTGAAGAAGTTAAGCAGGAGGCAAGCATGAAATCATTTGAAAACAAGGTCATCATCGTCACCGGCGCAGGCTCTGGAATCGGCCGCGCCACTGCCATCGCCTTTGCTCAAGAAGGTGCGAAGGTGGTGGTGAGTGACTTTCACGAACAAGAAGGCCAGGAAACCGTTTCGCAGATCCGCTCTCTAGGAGCAGAAGCTTATTTCATAAAATGTGATGTCTCTCAGGAACCACAGGTCAAAGAGCTGGTGGAAAAAACCATACAAAAATACGGTCGTCTCGACTGTGCCTACAACAACGCCGGCATCGAGGGAGCGCCTTCCTCAACGGTCGAGTGCTCGTCGGAAAACTGGGATCGCACCATCGACACCAATCTTAAAGGTGTATGGCTTTGCATGAAGTATGAAATCCCTGAGATGCTCAAGCATGGCAAAGGCAGTATTGTGAACTGCTCCTCCATCGCAGGGCTCGTGGGCTTTGAGACTATCCCTGCCTACGTCGCCAGTAAGCACGGAGTAATCGGACTCACGGAAACTGCGGCACTAGAATTTGCCAAAAAAAACATTCGAGTCAATGCCGTTTGTCCCGGCGCCATCCATACTCCCATGCTAGATCGCTTCACCCAAGGTGAAGAGCAACAAAGGGCCAACCAGGACCCCATGGGCCGAGTCGGTCGTCCGGAGGAAATTGCAGAAAGTGTACTCTGGCTCTGCTCCGATAAAGCCTCCTACGTGACGGGCCAGTCGCTGGCCGTCGATGGAGGCTGGGTCGCCCACTAACGAGGAGGATCTTATGTCGAAGAATCTTCTGTTTCACTCAGAAGCTCAGATGAAGCTTCTCCACGGAGCAACCCTGCTCGCCGAAGCTGTCGGTATCACACTCGGGCCGAAATCCCAGAGTGTGCTGCTGAATAAGCAGTGGGGTCAACCCATCGTTTGTAACGACGGCGTGACGATCGCAAAAGAAATTGAACTCAAAGATCCGGTAGAGAACATGGGGGCCAGGATGCTCCGGGAAGCTGCGGAACTCACCGGCGAAGAAGTCGGAGACGGCACCAGTACCTCGACCATACTTGCCCATGCAATCTTCAGCGAAGGCCTGAAGAACCTCACCGCCGGCGCCAGTGCCATCGACATCAAGCGAGGTCTTGAAAAAGGACTCGAAGTGGTCCTCAAGACACTCTCATCGCTCTCAAAGAAGATTTCAACCCGACAGGAAAAAGAACAGGTGGCTACGATCTCTGCCCACAACAATCCACTGATCGGCAAGTTCGTCGCCGATGCGCTGGAAAAAGTTGGAAGCGAAGGTATTGTCACAGTGGAAGAAGCCAGGGGAACGGTCACTACCGTCGAAACGGTTGAAGGACTCCAGTTTGACCGAGGTTACCTATCACCCTATTTCATCACCGATCGTGCGAAGATGGAGGCCCGTTTGGATTCTCCCTACATTCTCGTGTACGAAAAGAAAATTCTCAGCATCGAGCCCATCTTGCCATTGCTCGAACAGATCATTAAGTCCGGTAGACCACTGCTCATCATCGCCGAGGAAGTTGAAGGCGAAGCCCTCGCCATGCTGGTGCTGAACAAGATCCGCTCGACCCTCTCTTGTGTTGCCGTCCGGGCCCCGAGCTTCGGAGAAAATCGAAAGGACATGCTCGAGGATATAGCTATTTTGACTGGGGGAAAATTCGTCAGCTCCGAGCTCGGCATGGACCTCTCAAAGCTGAAGCTTGAAGATCTCGGTATGGCCGACAAGGTGATCATCAATAAGGAAACGACAACCCTGATCGGTGGCGGTGGTAACAAAGCTGCAATTGAGGAAAGGATCGGTCAGCTCAAACTTCTTCTCGAGCAGGAGAAGAGTGCCTATATGAAAGAAAAAATGCGTGAACGCCTTGGAAAACTCACCGGCGGTGTTGCCTTAATCCGGGTAGGAGCTCCGTCTGAGACCGAGCTCAAGAGTATGAAAGAGGCGATGGACGATGCGATCTCGGCAACCAAAGCCGCCATTGCAGAGGGAATTGTGCCAGGAGCTGGGCTCTCTCTCTTGCGTGCGATCCCGCGACTCGAAGAACTGGAGCTGACACTCTCTGGAGATGAGAAAACCGGACTTCAGATTCTCAAGCAGGCCCTCGAAGCTCCCACGCGCCAGATTGCCAGGAACAGTGGTGACGACGCTGGTGTCGTCGTGAACGAGATGAAAAAGAATTCCGGCAACTACGGCTACGATGGCTCTATCCGCGGCTACGTGGACCTCGTAGACGCCGGGATCGTCGATGCCACCAAGGTGGTCCGTGTAGCCCTGGAGAACGCCGTTTCTATTGCAAGTGTTTTGCTACTCACGCAGGCGACGATCACTGAGGAGCCTGCACCAGCGGAGACGACACAAAATACTTTAGGAGGACTTCCATGAGCTACATCCGACGCTTTAGCGAAATCAGCATGAAGGATCTTTCTCTTGTCGGTGGCAAGAACGCCTCAATCGGAGAAATGTACCAGGCCTTGCGACCAAAAGGTGTACGCATCCCCGAAGGTTTTGTGATCACGGCCGATGCCTTCTCTGCACTCTTTGAAACCTCTGACCTATCCACCCTGGTCTATGAGAAATTGGATCAACTGAATTCATCTGACATAGGAAGTTTAGAAAAAGTCGGAAGTCAAATACGGGAGCTGATCCGTGCCAGAGGTTTACCGGTTGAGGTCAAAACGGATATCCGGAACGCCTACACCGAGCTCTGCCAACTGGTTGGCGTTGAGGATCTGGATGTGGCCGTCCGCTCTTCGGCCACGGCGGAGGACCTGCCCGGAGCATCGTTTGCAGGCCAGCAGGAAACATTTCTCAACGTCACCAGTGGGGATGCTCTGATCGAAGCCTGCTTGCATTGCTTTGCCTCGCTTTTTACCAATCGAGCGATTAGTTACAGAGAAACCCAAGGTTTTGATCATCGTAAAGTTCGTCTTTCCATCGGCGTTCAGCGAATGGTTCGCTCCGATGAGGCTTCCTCTGGTGTGATCTTTACACTCGATACCGAGACGGGCTCCAGGAACGTTATTCTTATTACCAGTGCCTATGGTCTGGGAGAAAATATTGTGGGAGGCCGGGTGGATCCGGATGAGTTCGTGGTCCTTAAGCCAGTGCTTGAATCGGCGAAAGTTCCCATCATCCGAAGAAAGCTTGGAAGTAAGCAGCTCCGGATGGTTTATGCCAGTCATGGAACTCGCCGGACAAAGAACGTCGATGTCTCGCTCGAGGATCAAAAAAAATTCTCACTCTCAGATGAGGATGTCGTAGAGCTTGCCAAATGGTCGATGCTGATTGAGAACTACTATTCCAAACTCAACAGCGTAGAAACACCTATGGATATTGAGTGGGCAAAAGATGGCGTCGACGGAGACCTCTTCATCTTGCAGGCACGACCTGAAACGGTTCACTCCGCGATCAGCGCATTGGAAGTGGAGGTCATGTCTCTAAAAAAGAGATCCACCGTGATCCTAAAAGGCAGGGCCGTAGGATCAAAAATCGGTGCCGGGCCTGTCAGAATCATCAAAAATGTTTCTGAGCTCAAAGACTTTCAGGAAGGCGAGGTCCTGGTAACCGACATGACCGATCCAGACTGGGAGCCTGTAATGAAGAAGGCTTCAGCTGTGATCACCAATCGCGGAGGTCGAACTTGTCACGCGGCCATTGTAAGTCGGGAGCACGGTGTCCCCTGTCTGGTTGGTACAGGTAACGCCACATCCATTCTTCGTAACGGTCAGGAAGTCACCGTCTCGTGTGCGGAGGGAGAAGAAGGGATCGTGATGGAAGGAAGACTTCCCTTTATGTCAGTAAAAAAATCCACAGAGAGTTTATCTCATCTCCATACGAAAATCATGGTGAATGTCGGAAACCCTGACCAGGCCCTGAAAGCGTCCATGCTCCCTGTGGATGGAGTCGGACTTGCGCGCCTGGAGTTCATCATCGCCGAGCACGTGAAGGTTCATCCCATGGCACTCATCCATCTCGAGCGAGTAAAGGATGAATACGAACTCAGAGAAATTCAACAACTGCTCCGAGGTTATGAGAACGATCCGGGAGAATACTTTGTGCAGAAGCTGGCGGAAGGTATTGCCATGATTGCCGGTGCCTTTTTTCCGCGGCCGGTGATTGTCCGTCTTTCGGATTTCAAAACCAACGAATACGCCCACCTCCTCGGCGGTACACCGTTTGAGCCTTGGGAAGAAAATCCGATGATCGGTTTCCGGGGAGCTGTACGCTACTACAACGACGCCTACCGGGAGGGTTTTGCACTGGAGTGTCGAGCACTGAAATTTGTCCGTGAGAAAATGGGACTAACGAATGTAAAAATCATGGTGCCATTCTGCAGGACGGCCACTGAGGGAGATCGAGTGATAGAGGAAATAAGAAAAAACGGACTCACCCAGGGAGAAAATGGACTTGAGATTTATGTCATGTGTGAGCTCCCATCCAATGTGATGGATCTTCGCTCATTTGCCAGAATTTTTGACGGCTTCTCCATCGGCTCTAACGACCTGACTCAGATGACTCTCGGAGTGGATCGGGATTCTGAGCTCATCAGTTCGCTTTTTGATGAAAGAAATCCGGCGGTCCTTAGGATGCTAACCCTTGCTATAGACGGCGCCAGGCAATCAGGCAAACACGTCGGAATCTGCGGTCAGGCCCCGAGCGACTACCCGGGGATTGCAAGCTTTCTGGTGGAACACGGAATTGATTCGATCTCCTTGTCACCGGACTCAGTGCTTAAGACGATCCCCATCATTGGCGATGCGGAGAAACGTTTAAGGAAGAATCCGCAGCTAGAGAAGCATGAATGATAAAAACTCCCTGATGCAGGGACTCTCAACAGAAGCTGCACAGAAGCGCCTGGAGCGCTTTGGTCTAAATGAGCTGAAGCTAAATGGGCCCCGCGGAATTTTCCGGATCATCACCGGGGCCCTTCGGGAACCCATGGTTCTGCTTCTGATTGGCATTGGTGTGATCTACATCCTCATCGGAGAAACAGAAGAGGTGTTCAGCCTTCTGACGTTTCTCATCCTCATCCTTGGGATCACTATTTATCAAGAGAATAAAACGGAGCGTACTCTCCAGGTACTTAAGGAACTCTCCAGTCCCCGCGCCGTAGTCTACCGTGACGGGAAACAGCACCGGATCCCTGGGCAAGAGGTAGTGCCTGAAGATATCGTCATCATTAGTGAAGGAGACCGGGTCCCTGCGGACATCTGGCTCATTGACGGCGGCCCTCTCACCGTCGATGAATCCATTCTCTCGGGAGAATCGGCACCGGTGGAAAAATCCATAACGAAAATGGTCTTCTCCGGAACCTTAGTTCTACGGGGCCAGGCCCTCGGAAGAGTCTTCAAAACCGGTCAAGCAACGGAGTTGGGAAAAATCGGACTGAGTCTGGGACAAGAAAAAGATGGCAGCTCTCCCCTTCAGAAATTGACCCGAAGGATTGTGACGAAACTCTCAGTGGTGGTGGGTATTCTCACCTCCATCCTTATTTTCTTTCATTGGTATTCTACTAAGAATCTGCTCGAGGGGATTCTCACCGGTCTTACCCTGGCCATGGCGATCTTACCCAACGAGCTTCCGGCAGTCCTTCTGATTTTCTTAGCCGCTGGCGCCTGGCGAATCTCATCCCGCAACGTGCTCACAAGAAAGATTCCGGCCATTGAGGCCCTCGGAAGCATTACTTGTCTCTGCGTCGATAAGACAGGAACACTCACTGAGAATAAAATGGTTCTTCGCAAGCTCTGGACTGAGATGGGAAGCTATGAGGTCAGAGATGATCTCCAGGTTTTTCCAGAAGAGTTCCACGAACTCATGGAATTTGGAATTCTCGCAAGTCCCAAAGAGTCCTTCGACCCCATGGAACAATCCATTCAGCAGAAGGGCCAGAAGCTTCTGAGTCAAACTGAGCACCTTCATCCTAGATGGAGTCTCTCAAAAGAGTATCGCATGACCACTGATCTACTCGCCGTATCTTATGCCTGGAAGGTCAAAGATCATTTGACCTTCGCAGTGGGGGCCAAAGGCGCGCTGGAAGCGATCATCGATCTCTGTCACCTGCAGCCGAATGAAGCCGAAGAAATTAACCACGAGATGATTCGCATGGCCTCCAGTGGCTTAAGGGTCATTGCCGTTGCTCGTGCTCATTCGACGGAACTTCCGGAGCATCAACATGATCTGGATTTTACATTCGTTGGCCTCATGGGCTTTGAAGATCCCTTGAGATTTGATGCTAAAGACGCAGTCCTGGAATGTCAGAGAGCAGGAATTAAAGTCATGATGATCACCGGTGATCATCCGGAAACGGCCAGGAGCATAGCCCGGCAAGTGGGTCTAAGTCGACCGGAACTCACGCTTAGTGGCTCCGAGATTGAAAAATTAAATGACGAAGAACTTAAGGAGCGACTCAAGGAAACTCATATCTACTGCCGGATGAAGCCACTTGATAAGCTTAGAATCGTGTCCCTCTTAAAGTCATCAATGGAAGTCGTTGCCATGACCGGAGATGGCGTCAACGATGCCCCCGCGCTCCGGGAGGCCCAGATTGGTATCGCGATGGGGAAGAGAGGAACGGACGTGGCGCGGGAAGCGTCCTCCGTAGTCTTACTCGACGATAGTTTTTCTTCCATCGTTGCGGGTATTAAAATTGGAAGGAGGATCTTCGACAACCTCCAGTCAGCGTTTTCCTATCTTCTGGCCATTCACATCCCTATCACGGTCCTCACTGTCGTACCGGTGCTTCTAAAACTTCCTCCCATCCTTCTGCCTGTCCATATTGCGTTTCTCCATCTGATTATCGAACCAGCTTCAACAACTCTTTTCGAGGCCCTGCCGGAATCTCCTGACGTGATGAAGCGAGCTCCCCGGCAGAGAATCAGACTGATGGAACGGATAGAAGTCATCCATAGTTTAATGGCCGGATTTGCGATCTCCATTCTCACCATGGGAATTCACCTCTTCAACCAGAAAAATGGATTAGATCCAAAAGACGTCCGCGGCATCACATTCGCCACTCTCATCTTTTCAAATTTATTTTTAATTTTTATCCAGAAAACTCATATCGGGCTCGGTGAAAGTCGGAAGCATTATCTCTTCTTAACATTTGGGACCATCGCTCTTTTAGCAGCGATGTTCTACGTTCCCGTTCTCCGGAACCTTTTTCGAGTGAACGTCCTCCATACTTCAGATATCTTGCCCAGTATCCTGGTGAGTCTCTTGGCAGGCCTGCTGTTAGTGCTCATCCGTAGATCAAAGTTCCTGGCAGGATGAGGCTAAAAATTAATCGGTTTGTTAAAATATAAGTGATTAAAACGGTTCATTAAGACTTGCTTCTTGAAGCAAAATTCACCCTAAAGTTCGACTTCTATCGGTGCCCGCGTTCTTGTTAATTTCCCCTTCGGATTCCATCATGGAGCTAACTTTCAAGGAGGACAATATGAAAATTCTATTACTGGCACTACCCCTGATTATGGTAGCAGTTGGCTGTGACAAGAACGCTGGCTCAAAGTTTCAGAAAGAAAAAGAAGAAGTGAATAAGGACTACAACGAAAGCGTTCGGGATGCGAACAAAGAACGTAGAGAAGAGATCGGCGACGCTGCCAAGAAGCGCAGTGAAGGATTAGATAGCGCTCAAGAAGATTTGAAAGAGCAGCAGAAAGAAGAAGCAAAAGACTATATCGAGGAAAGCGACAGTGCCCGCATCAACAAAGGTGAGCAAGAGGTCGAAGTTGAAGAATCTAAAGATCAGTAATTGAATAGTTCTCATGGTTCTCATCCTTCACGGGATGGGAACCCAATCTCTTCATCTGAGCTGAGAAGATACAAGCACCATCCCATAGCTGACTAGAACCTTACCAGATTTCACATCGGTCTCGATGAAGTGTATGATCTCGGCTGTTTCCGGATCATTTATCGCTTTTCCCATCATCCTGGCATAGCACTGCACTTCCTGTTTAAGATAGAGGGCAAAATCCTCGGGAGGCACATTATGATTAGTGAACGGAAGGTTTTCTACGACGATATCTTGATAATCCATCTGCCGTAGCCAAGGTACGACATTCTGTCCGCCCAAAGTATCCAGTGAAATTTTAGAGCAGAAATCTTTAACAAGCTTTGTGAGTTTATCAAACGTGGGGTGCTGAGGTTCACATGAGAACTGCGACCAATCCAGATCGATGATCCAGAACCTGGATGGTCTTTTAGCCCTGGCCTTAAAAAGTTCCAGGATCTTTTCAGTATGGTCCACATGCAGGAGGAAATACCTCATCAAAAAGCCATCAAACTGGCCGAAATCAAAAGTGCTCTTGCGCGCAAACATATCCACGTGTTGCGCATCGAAATTCGCTGTCAGATGGCTACGGCAACTCACCACACAGGGCCTGCGTTTATCAATCCCCAAAAATTGAATCTCAGGATGATCCTGAGCTAAGCGGGCCGCAAAGGCTCCATTCCCTGTGCCCACGTCCAGTACATGGGAGCAAAGATTCAGTCCATGCCGAAGCAGAAAACTATGGTGATCCGCATAGGAAATCCGCACTTGGAGATTTAAATGATCTTCTACAAACGGGTCGAGTTGATTCATGTTAAGACTATATAATCAACCGACGCGATTCGGAAACTATTACCTGATCCTGAATTTCTCCTTTGTGCTCTAGAAGGGTGCATGCAGTTGCGTGGAGGCATTTCCAGACGTTTTGCTAAAGATTTTAAAGTAGAGTTTCGATTGAAATGCATAGCTCAGAGCTCATAAAAACAAATCAATCAAACCGGCAGAAATATCAAGCCTCACAAGCCAGCTAGTGGCAAGAAGATGAAAGAAAAGAGATTAATCCCTTCAGGAAATCCATTCTAGGGACTCTGACGTCAAAACGATGGTCATCAGGTCTTAGAACTTTTATAATTTCATCACCTCATGGCACAAAGATTTCCTTTCCTTCGATTCATTTTCCGCCTTCTCCGTAAGCGCCCCTGGCACTACATTGGAGGCATTTTATCGGTGATCGTACTGGACGCCGTGGACATGATACCCTCGATTCTTATTAAAGAGATCACCAACAAAGTTCAGAAAGCTCCGCAAGACATAGACCTCACCTATTACGCCCTCGCCTTGGCCAGTTGTTACTTTCTCATCTCCCTCTTGCGCCTGTGCTGGAGATTTTTATTGATC
Organism: Halobacteriovoraceae bacterium; assembly: GCA_040382895.1. Classification (GTDB taxonomy): domain Bacteria; phylum Bdellovibrionota; class Bacteriovoracia; order Bacteriovoracales; family Bacteriovoracaceae; genus Peredibacter. The sequence goes on along the minus strand of JBEIEO010000030.1, from coordinate 3,412 downwards.
GTGCCTTCTCGCTTGGTAGAAAAAGAGTTGCGGGAAAGTGCTTACCTCAAAATTCTTCACTCCGACTTTGCTGAAGTTTCAAAGCTTAAAACCGGCGATGTGGTCAGCACCCTATCCTCAGATCTTTCGAATCTCAGAATGTTTCTGGGCCCTGGAATTGTGGTGCTCTTCGATGCCCTCGCCTATTTTATCTTCATTCCCTCCACTCTTTTTTATGTACTAGGGCCGGGTGCCACTTGGGTACTGCTGCCGTATCTGGTCTTGGGAATCGTCATCACTAAAATTCAAAAACCTCTGGAACAAGCTTACGGCGAATCTGCTGATAAGCTGGGAGATCTTTCTCAATATGTATTTGAAGAAGCACAAGGGGCGAGATTCTTCCGGGCAGAAGGTCTGATTGAAGCTCGTCGCCATCGTTATGAAATTCTCCTACAGGGCCTGTTTGGTAAGCAACTCCAGATTCAGCGCATGGAACTGGGAATAGATGGCACTCTTCAGACCGTGTTTCAGATCAGCTACCTCATCGTCTTGGTCCTCGCCTGGCAAGGGCAAGGTGAAATGGCTTCGGGCCTGGGAGCTTTGACTGTTTCTTTACAGCTTCTGGATAAACTCCTCTGGCCGCTGATGAGTGTCGGCTACATCATGAATCTCTATCAGGGCGCAGTTACCGCCTACAAGCGTTTAGAGCAGATAGAAAGTCTTCCGAATAAAGAGCAAGGTACTCAGAAACTTTCTGAAGCATTGAGTGACATTTCGATCAAAGGATTAACCACTAAAACTTCGGACGGTAAAGAGCTCATTAGGAACATCGATTTCCACGCCAAAAGGGGTGAGCACATTGCTTTAGTTGGAAGTATCGGAAGTGGGAAGACCGTTCTGCTGCAAACTCTAGCGGGACTTTGGGAGAATTGTCATCTTCAGTATCAGACTTTCAATTTAAACGGAGTGAGTTTTAAAGACCTTCATCGAGAGAGTCTCTGGAGGCAATTATCCTTTATTCCGCAAACCCCACAGATTTTTAGTCGCACTCTGGCGATCAATATTTCTCCTCAGCATCCCCACGTTCAAGAGCAACTGTTAACTTCTCTGGAGCATGCGGATTTGGCCAGTGATGTGGCCTTATTTTCGGAAGGACTTTCCACTCCGATTGGTGAGAAAGGGATTAATCTCTCCGGCGGACAAAAACAGCGCACCCTCATTTCGCGCTCTTTTCACTCTCAGGCAAAGCTTTTCCTGTGGGATGATGCCATCAGTGCTTTGGATGCAAAAACCGAACGCAAAGTTATCCAGAACCTACGCTACCTGGATCCAGACGGCATTTTAATTCTGGCCACCCATCGTTTGAGCTCACTTAAAGATTTTAATCGCATCCTGGTGATGGAAAATGGTGAGATCGTTCGAGCCGGAACCTTTGAAGATATCAAACGCGACCACGCCCTATTTGCTCGCCTGCTTCAAGATGAGCAAGAGTTCCTCAAGAAGGAGGAACAGTGGAATTAGAGCTCAAAGATCATGAAGATAAAAAATTTCGCTTTAAGCCTTTTGGTCTTAAGACTCTTAAAGGCAAAGAATGGGTCGGAACATTCAAGGATGTGAAGTGGCTCTGGCCATGGATTAAACCTTTTAGTCGCCAAGGGCTTGTGGCCCTGGCGTTATTCCTGTTATCGACTTTGATTGCAGTGGCCGTTCCGCGAATCGTGGCCTTCATCGTGGATGATGTCCTGCTTGCCAAAAAGTATTCATTTGGACCGATGGTGAGTCTTCTGGCAGGACTGGTGGTTTTTAAAATCTTTAGTGACATCACGTTCAAGTGGAAAGTGACAAAGATCGGTCAAAGTATCACCAAACAGCTTCGGGAAGATGTCTTCACTCAGTTGGGACGCTTTCCTCTTGCCTTCTTTGATAAGAACTCTTCAGGGCGAGTGATTTCTCGCTGTGTGAATGATGTCTCAAACCTTTCGACTTTCTTTACCGGTAATTTTTTTTCAGTGGTGAGTGATCTTGCGATCATCATAGGCTCGGTGATCTTCATGTTCACCATGTCCTATAAAGCTGCGCTTTTGGTACTTGTGGCCTTGATCCCCATGGTGATTTTTATGCTCAACGTCTCATTGGCACAAGTCATTTGGGGGCGAACGCAGAGAAATATCTTATCCCGTCTTTCTTCTCATACTGCCGACACCATGAATAACCTGGCAGTGCTCCACTCTCAAACTTTTGCTCGTAAGTGGGCACGGCGCCACGAGAGCCTTCAAAATCTATTTTCTCATATGATCATGAAGCATATCTTTGTGTGGGGATCATTTTCATCCACTCACGTATTGGTCATGGGACTCAGCTATGCCATGGTGATTATTCTGGGTGCTTACCAGCTTAAGACAGGAGATATCACTCTGGGAAAGATGATCGGTTCTTTTACTTACGTCGGTTTGATCTTCGGACCTTTCCTGGACATCTCTGAAAAACTGAACGTGCTTTTAAATGCCCTGGGATCAGTTCAACGTTTGAAAGAGATTCTGCCGCAGAAGTCGGAGGCTTCAAAAGAAACGAAAACTGGTGTGGATGATGGCCGCATGCCAAATGGCGCCATTAAAATCAAAAATATTACGTTCTCTTACCGAACGGATACCGAGCTCTTTAAGGACTTATGTCTGGAACTCCCGGAAGGTGAAGTCACGGCCCTAGTTGGTAGAACGGGCTCTGGGAAAACCACCTTGGCCCATCTGCTGCTTGGGCTTTATCCTTTATCAAAGGGAGAGATCCATTGGGGAGATCAGGACCTGAGCTCCTTCTCTGCGGCCAGACGTGCCAGATGGATCAGCCATGTCTCCCAGGATCTCTTTGTTTTCACCGACTCCCTCAGAGAAAACCTCAGGCTCTGGAGAGAAGAGATTTCGGATGCTCAGATCTGGGAGCGATTGAAGCTCGTGGGGTTGTTAGAAAAAATTCAGGCCTTACCAGGTGGTCTGGATATGATTGTGAGAACCGAGACACTGCCTCTATCTCAAGGTGAAAAGCAGCTTCTCCTACTTTGCCGGGCCCTGCTACAAGATCCGAGGCTATTAGTTTTTGATGAGGCGACTGCAAGTCTGGATCAGCTTTCGGAAGAAGAATGGTTAGGCCATGTGAGTAAGCTCTTTGCAGGCAGAACGACTTTGTTCATCGCCCATCGACTGGAGACCTTGAAATTAGCTTCCACGGTAGTGGTTCTTGATAATGGCAGGATCAAAAAGATTTTGAAAAAGACTGTTGGCAGGCCAATTTCAGAAGATGAAATTCACTCCTAAGCTTAGGAGGAGCAGCTTAAATGAGAAACTCCGCCAACTTTAAATAACTCAGATGGCTTCAGCCTATAATATTTGTCCTCTATTTCTTTTGATTGTTCAGCATAAGGCTGTGTCATCACATCGCT
>JBEIEO010000029.1:0-18226 GCA_040382895.1 Halobacteriovoraceae bacterium | reverse complement strand
TTGATAGCGTATCCTACGATCTCAGCGTAAATCTTAGCACCACGTTTTTTAGCATCTGAAAGACGCTCAAGCACGTAGATACATCCACCTTCAGAGATGGCAATACCGTTGCGGCTCTTATCCAGCGGACGAGAAGCCTTCGTCGGATCTTCATGATGAGCAAGAGCTCCCTGAGCAGCGAAGGCAGCAAAAATTCCAAAAGTCTGTGAGGACTCAGAAATTCCACCGGCCAGGGCCAGATCCACTTCTCCTAAAAGAAGCTGTTGAACACCTTGAATGATACCGACGTTTCCACCGGCACATGCAGAGCCAAGAGTGTAATGAGGGCCAGTGATGTTCAAATTCAATGTCACTTCACCCGCTGGTGAGTTGGCCACAGTTCTTGGGTTGTGGTGAGGCGACCAGAGTTTCCAGTCGAGGTTGTTCTGGTGCATCTGATAGATTTCTTCTTCCGTTTCTACGTTTCCGTGTTCAGTGATCCCGACGTAGACACCCACCATAGATTTATCGACGTTGGCCCAATCAAGGCCTGCATCGTTGATGGCTTCGTTAGCGCAGTAAATAGAAATACTGCCAGCGCGGGTACCGCGACGGCGAAGTTTTTTGGACTGGTATTTGAATTCATCGAACTCACACATTCCGGCCACGTGTTTTCCCATGTAGCGAATCTCGGTGTGTTTTACACCAGATTTACAGGCCAGAAGATTCTGCCGAAACTCCGTCAGGTTGTTTCCATTTGGAGCTGTCAGACCGATTCCAGTCATCACAATGCGTTGTGTGTCATCCATGCTAAATCCCTAAGTATAATAGGAAAAATGAGATAAAAAAATTAACTCAGGAATCTTTGTTTGTATAGTGAACAATTTAGATTCGTTCTAGAGTTTTCATCTTGCCCAAGAAGCCAGCTTCTTGCATAGTTAGAGCACTTAAATTTTTATTTAACCTCGCAAGGGAGCCTTACGTGGAAAGCCTAATTGTTATCTCAAAAGTTAAAAAATTCATTAAGGAGAAAGCTGATTTCAATACATCTGCAGGATTTTTCGAGCCTCTTAACCAAGACATTGTAAAAGCATGTCGCGATGCTATGAATCATGCCCAAAAACTAGGCCGAAAAACTGTTATGGGTAAGGATTTTAACCTCTACATCGAAAACCCGAATATCGGTGAAGCTTTGGTAGTTGCGTCAAAAGTAAAAAAATTGATAAAGGACGAAGCAGGTCTATCAACTTCTGCTCAGGCGATCGATCAGCTGACTATTCGAATCCAAACGATTTGTCAGAAGGCCATTGAAAACGCTCAGAAAGATAAGCGTAAAACTGTGATGGACCGGGACTTTCAAGCTCCCACTTCTCTAACCTAATCTCAAAAAAAAGGCTCCAAAAGGAGCCTTTTTTATTTCTATACCGTCGGTTCAGTTACGGCGGAGACTTCATATTTTTTGGTAAATGGTAGTGAGATAAAATAGCTCAAAGCACAGATCACCACTGTAAGGATGATAGGATACTCGATTTCCCAGAAGAAGTTTGTCATAACCCAAGTGACTATACTCATCAAAATGGCAAACACCGCATTCTTAGAATTCCCCTTCTTAACCCAGAGGGCGATGATGGTGATTATCAAAACACTTGGACCACCCAAACTTGAAGCAGTTTCAACCAAACCAGTGATCGATTCTGAGGCAAAGGCAATGAAATAAGCAATCACTCCTGCACCAAGAGTTCCCAGGCGGGCCACTAGAACTTTCTGTTTTTCAGACATATTTTTGAAAGTTGGGTAAACCAAGTTATGACTAAAAAGTGCAGAAGCAGATAGCAAAGTTGTATCAACAGTTGAAAGAATCGCTGACACCAGTGCACCCATGAAGATAATGTAGAAAACGTAATTCAAATGAGTCTTCGCCAAAAGAGGCATCAAGGTCTCTGGCTCAGATAGATTAGGTAAATAGTGAGGTCCTAAAAGACCAATAAACACTGGAACAAATCCCACTGCCAGATAAATCGAAGCGGCCCGCATGGTTGAATTGAAAGCTACTTTTTCAGAACGAGAAGCGACCACCCGAGAAACTAATTCCTGGGCCATTAGGGATCCAAGGATAGGAACCATCCACAATTCAAGTTTCCCCAAAAAGCTTAATTCTGCAGAAGCTCCACCACCGAGGGTTAATTTACTCAGAGGGATAGCATTCATGGCAGCCTCAAAACCACCAACGCCATTGACGACACCAAAGAGCATCAGAAAAATTCCGATAATGACGGCGATTCCCTGAACCAGATCATTATAAGCATCGGCCAAAAGACCACCAAGCATGGTGTAAGCGATAACCACAAGAGCAGCTCCTGTAACCGCAAGCTCCACACCGACTGAAGTGTTGGCATGGACAATTTGCCCCAAAGCACGCACCTGTGCTCCGGCCCAGATAATACTTCCTGGGATCAAAAGAATAGCGGCCAGTTTTTCGGTACTGGCAGAAAAACGATTTCGAAATAGATCAGGGATTGTGGTGATATTTCTGCGCCAGAGAACTCGGGCAAAAAACAAACCCATGACGAGAAGACATAAGGTATAGCCTAATGGATCAGCGTGAATGGAAGAAAGACCAGTTTCGTAAACTGAACCGGCCGTACCAATACAGGTTTCAGCTCCAAACCATGTGGCGAAGATGGAAAAAGTTGCAAGAAAAGGGCCTAGAGATCGACCACCAAGGAAATAATCGTTTTCAGTTTTAATGTTTCTGGAAACCCAGATCCCTTTGAAAAGCATCGCTAGGACATACAGAGCGATCCAAAAAAGTTCCCAGTTCATCTATTACTGACCCCTCAAACAATAGGCGATGAAGATGCCGACAAAATTTCCCACGGCATATCCCACGAGCCCGGTGGTCACTCCCGAGAAGAGAATTGAGCGGTTTTTTAAAACCTGACTCATGGGCGCGACAAATGCTGGCCCAAAAATCCCTGCCATCGAAGTGATAATCGCAGTATCTCTATCAATTTTAAGAAAAAAGCAAAAGAGAAAATGCAAAGCAATACTTCCGAACATCACAGTGGCAGCAAATAGGAAATACCACAGACTGCCTGAAAGAAGTTGAGATGTGTTCGCCAGCGAGCCCACAGCCACACAGAAGGATAACAAAAGATACTGCCCGATTTCCTGAGAGCCTTCAAAGTGTCTGATTTTTGGAACAAAAGAAAAACCAACGGCAAAAGCTGTAAGACCCAGAATGATGACACTCACCTCTTCTTTACCTGTGATTAACTTCGACAAAACAAGGGCCAACCCAACACAAAGACCACCGAGGAGTATCAAGACAACTGTATGCCAGGATTTTTGTTTGAACTCTAGTTTCTTCCAGTTCAGGATGTCAGCTTCGTCCTCTTTGTTTTCCAGAGAATGGTCGAAAGGCCTTAAAAAGAGCGTCAGGATTTTTACCCCGATGGACATTATGAAAAGCAGGTAGCTTCCACCCAATACCAGGTCAACAGCATTCAACATAACGAAGACATCTTCCCTAACTTCCAATGCCTTACCGATCGCCATAAGATTGGGAGTTCCGCCAGTGTAAACACCTACCATCATGCCGGCCATTTTCCATACTTCTGGATCTTTATCAGCAAACAGAGTGCCAGCTGCATAAGCCATGATCATGACCGAGATCACCACCAGGGCAAATGAAATTAGTGTGCTCTTGGCGAGCTTACACCAAGCTATGAGATCAGTAGAAAAAAGCAAAAGCGGAAGCGCCAACATCACCGTAACTTCGGAAAGGGTGCGCGCCATATCTTGGTGCCAGATAGGCCCAAGGGTATTACCCAAGAGAATTCCCAAAGCATAACAGCAGACTACTGGACTCAACCACTCAATTAGTTTTACTTTCTTTTCCAGCTTGGTAACTGCAAGTGGTAATAATAACGTGGCCAGGACCACCAGTGCTTGTTCCATAAAATTTCCTTTCCTTCATGACATAACGGAACTCAAAGCTTGTAAAGTTTTTTCCCTTTGCTCCCCAGGCAACTCTGAGGGAGAATGATGGCATGAAAAAATTATTGATACTTTTATCTCTATTCCCCCTTCACATTATGGCAAACACAACTTCTAACCATCTGACTCTTTATTTTATTCCTTCACCCGTCGGGATGGACTGGAGTTCCCCGGCCAACCTGGCCTTCAGCGCGCTGAAAAATCGCATTAGTTTTCAGTCACGTTTTCTTGGTCATGTGTTTGTGGAAGTTCAGTGCGGAAACGAAAGACAGCTCACGGGTATGGTGGGAAAAAGATTTGATTATTTAAACCAGTTGCTGATTGAAAATAAAGGTCTGGGAGTTCTCTACCATAGCTTCGCCGGAGGCCTGGAAGAAGCTAAAGACGTTGATGCCGAAATTAAAGAACTCTCCAATGATGGTGAGCGCCTGAACTTCGTGAAATTCCTTCTCAACCAAGGTCAGTGTCAGCGTCTTTCCACTTACCTAAAAGAGTATCGTGAAAAAGATGTTGGTCGCTACTATGGTCTGGCCAATCGTCCACTCTACGGAGAAGGGGCCGGTTGCTCAGCATTCGGGGCGAGCTTTCCGGAAGTGGCCGGACTTATGGACCAGGATTTCAAAACAGCCTGGTCACAAACAGTTAATGTGCCTCTGGCGTTCGCTGGCCCACCTTTAAAACAAGAAGGTGTGAGTCTTTTAAAACTTATGCTAAATGCTTCAAGCTGGGCCAAGGAAAACGAGCCACACCAAAAACTTATGTTCTGGAGTCCGGATAGGATGTTTGACTTTGTAAAAACCAAAATCACAAAAGCCAAAGATGAAAAACAATTCTCAGTGACTGAAATTGGCAAAGCTAAAGGGATTGTTTATGACAAATCCCACTTACCAGCTCCATCAGGCCCTATCTGGCAGCAGCATCTGGACCCCAACATCATGAAGTCAACTAAGAAATAAAAAAGGGCCTCAAGATGAGGCCCTTCTTATTTTGAAATAGAATCAAATTTTAAGCACCAGTTGTTCCGCCGGTTGTTCCGCCGGTTGTTCCGCCAGTTGTTCCACCAGTTGTTTCGCCGGTTGTTCCGCCAGTTGTTCCGCCAGTTGTTCCGCCGGTTGTTCCGCCGGTTGTTCCGCCAGTTGTTCCGCCAGTTGTTCCGCCAGTTGTTCCGCCAGTTGTTCCGCCAGTATCACCAGTTACACGCTCGATCACACCACAAGCGATTGGCAGTGTAGCATGAGCAGGGGCACCTTCAATTGACTGAACGGTTGCCGGAAGATTTGAATCGGCAGGAACGCCGTGTACAATCACATGTCGTCCAGCAAGATTGAGAGCTTCACCAGGTTGAAGTTTTATCACGGCATCAGCTGGATCATCATCTGGCCCCTGAAGATCGGATAAGAATCGAGAGAATGAAGCGCGACGAAGGTAATTGTAAGACCCGTCAGTGTCTGCCGAAGGACTTCCGTTTCCACCTCCGGCCTGAGAATCCAGGTTACCATCAAGGGGTACCAGGATAGCGCCATAACGTGGAATACCTTCCACAACGTCCACAAATCCATCTCCGTTGGTATCATCAGCGGCCGTCGGACAAGCAGAACCTGCATGAATGTGCTGAAGATGAGTAATTCGAGCTGGCACACCTTCCAAATCCACATTCACCACCATTTCATCACCCACAATGGCAATGCGGGCAGTCCCCGAGGGATTGCCAGCAACTGAAGCGTTGAGCGGAGTCATCGTTGCCTGATAAACGCCTTCATCCGGTTGCTGCTCCTGCTGCTGACCACCACCGTTGTTATCATCATCATTGTCGCTACCACAGGCAGCAACGAGAGTGAGCATGCATGCGCCCAAAACTACGGGGACAAATTTTGGCAATTTTCTTTCTTTCATGGATTCCTCCTTAAATGAGTCAATCTCTCGACGTTAGCTGCTGATCAAGAAGCAAAAGAAGTGCCAAAAATGAAGTGTATGAAATTAAATTGGAGTCTGACTTTGAAACGTTTTCTGAGTGGAAGTGCGTAGGGAATTTTTAGTAGATTTTTTTTGTTCGCAAAAAAGTCCGGGGCCATGAGCTGGCACCCGGAGCAAGAATGAATTTACTGACCGACAGCTAGGCCTTCTCCACGTGGATCACTGACGCCGACCCAGTTTTTGCCTTCGCGCTTGATGGCCTGAATCGAACAACCCAGACGTTCATGAACTACCTTGTGACCACGATCTTTCAAAGCGGCTTCCACTTTCTTAGAAAGAAATGGAGCTTCGATTTTAAGTACATCAGGTTGCCACTGCTGATGGATACGTGTGGCCGCCACGGCTTCAAAAAGTGGCATTTCAAATTCCACTGCGTTTAGAATGGTTTGCGCGACACAAGTGATGATGCGTGTTCCGGAAGGTGAACCCAAGGCCATAAAAGGTTTACCGTCTTTGGTGATGATGGTGGGAGACATGCTTGATAACGGACGCTTCTTAGGTTGCACGAGATTCTTATCTCCACCAACGGCACCAAAGAGATTCTGAGCTCCAACCTTTTGAGCAAAGTCATCCATTTCATTATTCAGAATGATTCCTGTCCCTTGGGCCATTACTCCGGAACCAAACCAACCATTAATGGTTTGAGTCGAGGCCACCATGTTGCCTTCTTTATCGGCCAGAGTGAAGTGAGTCGTTTCATTTGACTCATAAGGAAGCTTTACTGGTTTTAAATCCTGGGCCTTAATTGCTGCCTTGGTATTTATATTTCTTGCCAGTTTCTCAAGATATTTTTTATCCAGCAGTTCCTTAACCGGCACTGGATTAAAATCCGGATCACCAAGATAAGCTGCGCGATCCACAAAAGCTCGCTGCATACTATTGGCGGTCAGATGAACCGCATCAGTTGATTGCGGTCCCATGCCTTTGAGGTCATGAGGCTCAAGCATCTTTAAAATCTGAATCACATGAATCCCACCGGAACTGGGTGGAGGCATTGAGAAAACTTTAAGCCCCTTATAAGAACCGGTGACTGGTTGGCGCTCTTTCATTTTATAATCGCGCAGATCTTTGTAAGAAATAATTCCCCGGCGAGATCGCACTGTCTTCACAATGGCATCAGCAACCTTACCTTTATAAAAAGCAACTTTGCCTTTTTCAGCGATCCCCTCAAGAGTCTGTGCCAGATTTTCCTGAACAATCATAGTGCCTAACTTTGGAACCGATCCATCCGGCATGAAAAAAGTTTTTCTTGCCTCTAGGTCTGTACGAAGGAGATGTTTTCGATCTTCCAGGGCCATATGTAAATGATCATAGAGAGGAAAACCATTGCGCGCGAGAACGATTGCAGGCAGGACTGTTTCCTTCCAGGGAAGTTTTCCAAAACGAGAGTGGATTTCATAGAGCCCGGCAATTAAACCTGGTACGGCAATGGCGAGAGCTCCTTCCTGAGAAAGCATCGGCTGGGGTTGACCATCTTTAGTAAGATACATATTAGTGCGTGCCATGACCGGCGCCATTTCCCGGAAGTCAAAAGCATACACTTTGTCTTCTGCCTTATGGTAAAACAATAAAAATCCGCCGCCTCCGATTCCGGTAGACTGAGGACGCTCAACTGAGATGGCAAATGATGCGGCCACAAAAGCGTCAATTATATTTCCACCTTTTTGCAACATGCTTAGGGCGGCCTGAGAAGAGGCTTCTCCTTGAGTAGCGATCATGTGGTGAGGAGCTTTAGCTTCATACTTGGAGCGATCAAAATGTTTTGGAGGTGCAACAATGTTTACCTTATGGGAACAACCGACAAGTATAATCAAGATAAGTGAGGCCCGCATTTACGACTCCTGAGAATTAAAGGATACTTTTTTGAGTCTAGGAGAATTGCAATGGATCTAAAAGACAAAAAGTGCATCCCATGTTCAAGTTACGTGCCGCCACTTCCCATAGAAGAAAAGCGCGAAATGCTACAAACCCTGGGAACTGAGTGGAAACTCCTCCAGAATGATTCACGCCTTCGCCGAGACTTTAAATTCAAAAATTTCAAGAAGGCCCTGGCATTCGCCAATGAAGTCGGTCGCATTGCCGAAGAAGAAAAACACCATCCGGAAATGTCCTTAGGCTGGGGACACTGTGACATTGAGATCTGGACTCATACCAATAATAATTTGGTGGAGAATGATTTCATTCTGGCGGCGAAGATAAATGAGGTGTTTGAGAAATTACTTTAAGCTTTCGATTTGCTTTTTAGCTCTTTCAGATACACCTTTTGCTTCATTGATTTCTTTAAAAGATATGACTGACTAGGATCGATATAAAAGAGCTTCAGGGCCTCTCTTCCAATCAGCATACGGTACTTCATGGTTGCCCGATTGGTGAGAGTCAGTTCGATTTCTTTTTCATGGGCACCCATCTTGATGGTGGTTTTGATCACACAACGCATTTCCTTGTGACCACCGGAATCAGTAACGAAGCGCTTATCTAATAGCGGAGCCGCACAGCTGACCACCAGATCGTTATTCTTCTGGATGGGATGGACCTTGAACTTCACCCAGCGAACCCCACTGCGTTTGACGACTTTGATATCAAAAGCGTGCAAGCTTGAGGTTTTTGCCCCGGTATCTATTTTGCCTTTAATCGCCACCATATCCAGATCCGGCAGGGAAATCCATTCCCGGAACCCAATGATGGTAGATTTCTTATCCATATTTTCAGTCATGCCCACATTATAAAAGCATTCCCGAAAAATCCAAATGGATGATTTTTCCTGTAGAGAATTCTTGCAATGCTTGAGCGCCCTGTTACAATTGAAATAGTCTGACATGATGTCTATGCGCGTGAGGTTCATTTCATGAAGAAACTTTCTATGTTTTCTACTCTAACCTTTTCTGCGGTTTTTTTGCTGAGCAGCTGCTCGCAAATGAAACGCCAGATGAAAAAAGATCCATCTCGGGAAATGTCATCCCTGATGCAATCTGTGGACATTGAAAAAGAAGATGTTTTGGCCAAAAAGCCAGGAACTGGTGAGTATACTCACGAGATGGCCGAAGCCGACGCTCCGGATGAGGAAATTAAAAAGGAAATCGGAGCTGCCGAGATCGATGAAGATCTGCCGGGTTCAGAAACTGATGCGATTCCTTATTCCCGCTCTTTTCTTGCCAAGAAAAATACCAAACGCATGCAATTCTGGGTGGATTATTTCACTAAGAAACAACGTGATCGCTTCCAGCGCTTTATCAATAACGGTGAAGAATATCGTCACCATATTGAGCAAGTGATGATGGAATATGGCCTTCCGAAAGAACTCTACTTCGTAGGTTTAATTGAGTCTGGCTACTATCTGGGAGCCCGCTCACATGCATCTGCCGTTGGTCCTTGGCAGTTCATTAAAGGTACCGGAAAGCGCTACGGTCTTAAGATCAATCACGAGATCGATGAGAGACAAGATCTTTTCAAAGCTTCACACGCTGCTGCCCAATACTTTAAAGACCTGCAGAACATTTTCTCCAGCTGGGAACTATCCCTGGCCGCTTATAACTCTGGCGAAAATGGGATGATCAGAAGAATCATGAAGTATGGTACGCGGGACTTCTACAAACTTTCTAAAAACAAACATCTTCCGTCAGAAACGATCAACTATGTTCCAAAAGTTCTGGCAGCAATGTATGTGGTGAACAATGCTGAAAAATACGGTTTTGTGATCCCGAAGAAAAAGCATCGCCTGTTTGATCTGACTGAATTAAAAGCCATGAAGCGTGGCACTCCTTTGAAGTCAGTAGCCGCTCGTTTAAATGTTGATGTTGCCCTACTGAAGAAACTTAATCCTGAACTAAAGCGTGCTTCAACTCCGCGCTACTTTCCGGGAACCTATTATCTGCGCGTTCCGAAGTCTCAGTATGCCTATCGTTTAGACGATATTGCTCCAAAAGCTCGTGACATCGCTGCGACTGCTCCGGTAGCACCGAAACTGACTCGTCCTGAGTCGCGTAAAGAAATGGTTCGCCGTACAGCTGAGTACAAAGTAAAAAGCCCCTCTTCTGAGCGTCCGCAGTTCCATCAAGTAAGACGTGGTGAAACGATTCTCTCGTTGTCTCGTAAATACAATATGACTCCTCGTGAAATCGCTTCTAGCAACAACTTCAAGTCATGGAAAACCAAGCTTAAAGTTGGGCAGAAAGTGGCCATTGCTCATGAAGAAGAGCAAAGTGTTACAATACGTCAGGCATCATTCCCAAAAGTAAAAATCACGAATAAGCCAATCGTTTATAAAGTGGGTCGTGGTGACAATCTTTCAGACATCGCTCGCCTCTTTAATACACCGGTTGCGAAGATCAAGCGTGCGAATAATCTCAAGCGTAGCAAAGTTATGGTTGGCCAGAAGATCGTAGTGCCGGACACTCAGAAGGCAATCTACACTGTTCGTCGCGGTGATCACCTGACTAAAGTTGCCAAGGATTTCAATCTTCCGATCGAAACCCTGGTAAAACTAAACTCTCTTAAAAAGAGAACCATTTATCCGGGTCAAAAAATTATTGTGAATATGGATTAAATTTTGGTGAAGCTATTTGTAAACTTGCTTTAAGCGGCAAGTGATCTGAAAGGGCCGAAGGTAAAACTTCGGCCTTTATCATTTTAAGGCCATTTTCAAAAAAGATATAATCCAGACGGCGGTCCGGGTGATTCGATGGAAAAGTAAAATATCTCATCTCATCTAAGGCGTAGATATTATCAGGGATGACTTCAGATAAACCCGACTTCAGCATTTCTGCGTAACTCGGATCATTTTCATAATCGTCTTCTGAATCTTTGAAGCGGGCCTTCTTGTTGGCACTGGAGGGCAACATATTAAAGTCCCCGACCACCAGCTGAATCTTCTCTTGTTTAACTTTTTCAACCAACGCCAGAATCTGGGATTTACGATCGGTCTTATCAAAAGCTTCAAGATGCAGATTAATCAGAGAAACTTTTTTATCTCCCAGCTCAAACTCAACACGCTGAAAATAGCGGTGAAGATAAAAGAGGTTATACCACCAAGGATTAGAAAGTGGTTTCGCGAGCAGGGTAACCTCGTTAGAAAGAATGGGATATTTTGAAAGAATGGCACCACCGGATTTCATGCGACCAAAATTGCGTGAAAGAGGCCAGTATGGAAAAGGAATATAATTGGCATCCCAGCTGACGGCTTCGGCCACATAGGGGTAAGAAGCTTTTTTGGCCAGGTACTGGGCCTGGTTCAGATCAAAGCTTCGATGAGATTCAAAATCAATTTCCTGAAGACAAATAACATCCGGATTAGAGGCCTTAATCTCATGCACCAGCTGGTTTAATTTTTCTTCGTAGAAAAACTTATCCCGCGCCTGATAGCCTGGCCCTTCAGAACCTAGACCAAAAAGAAAACCAATATTCCATGTCTGAACTTTAAGCACTGTGGGATAGTCCTCATTTCCCACGATTCCCTCTGGTTCAACATGAACCACTTCGCCCTTAATCACTTTCTGAGAAAGACTCCATGGATAAGATGCCCATCCAAGAAGAAGAATCAGAGAGAGAAACCCAAAGGCAAGAGTGATCAAAACAATCTTCATGCTTTTTTACCTTGGAAAAAGACTGCTTCTGTGCGACCCGGAAAAGTGACACCTTCAAAAGGACTATGTTTCACCTTGGTGCCTAATGAGTCTTTAGTCACAGTAGCAGGTGAGTTTAATCTTAAAACAGTAAAACTAGCTGAGTAGTTGGGCTTGAGGTAACCAAAGCCTTCACCAAATCGCTGGTAATGAGCGGAAAGTTTTTTCCAGGTGGGAAGAAACTGGCGTTGAAAGTCACCAGGATTTTCCGCCGTGATTTTGGCAATAAGTTCAGGAGTAAATCCATCCTGAAGAAGCCAGGTAACAAAACCACCATAAGTGTCCAGTCCGGTAAGACCTGATGTTCCTTTTTCTTTTTCTTCCTGTGTATGAGGTGCATGATCAGTGGCCAGATATTGAATCTCACCGTTCAGGAGGGCCTCTTTCAAGGCTTTGCGATCAGTTTCAAAACGAATGGGTGGATTCATTTGAAATTTTTTAAAATCTTTTTCATCCAGGTGCTGAATATCAAAATAAAGATGCTGTGGGGTCACTTCCAGGGAAACATTTACTCCCCGCTTGCGTGCCTCACGCACAAGATTTAACCCATCAAGAGATGAGTAATGACAGAGTTTACCGATCAAACCATATTTTTCGATCAGCATCAGCGCGTCTTTGGTCGCCACAGCTTCTGCCTTTACCGGACGGCGCTCATGATGAGTTTTTTCGCTTTTATGCTCTTCAAGGATCTCAGGATCTTCACAATGAAAACTCACATGCTGTCCGCGATAGTGAACTAAAGTGTCATCCAGAGTTTTTAAATCCTTAAAATACAACTCTCCGATAGATGGCCCCATGTACACTTTGTAAGGCACGGTATAGGTAAGAGGTCGAGTTTCAGGACCGATACCGGCGTAAAACCAGATCTGGTGATGGATCTTGTCTGCAAGTTTAAATTTGTCTTCGTAACTTTTATTATCCACCGGGGGGATAGGATTATTCGGCATATCACCTGCGTGCACCACTCCCCCGTTTCTCATCGCACAGCAGGCGGAGTGAAAATCTTCTTTATAATTATTTTTACCTGAAACATCTTCCCGAGCGTGGATATGAATGTCACCCATGCCGGCAAAAAGTAAGCAATCATCATCGTAGAAATAGTCCGCTTTCTCTTTGAGATCTCCTACGGCCTGTATCAGTCCAGTGATTTCATCGAAACGAATCTGCTGACGTTTTACACCTTGAGAAGTAGCTGTGATAGAATCAATAATCTTCATCCATTCCTCACTACAGTTACTGGGGAACCTTGCTGCATGGGCATGGTGATGATCTCATCAATGACCACATGACGAGGTTGATCCAGCATAAATTGCATCATACGTGCGATGTCTTCTGCCACTAAGGGCTTCATACCAGAGTAAACCGATTGCGCTAACTTTTCATCACCCTTAAAACGAGCAATAGAAAAATCTGTTTCAACCATGCCAGGTGAAATTTGCATAATTCGAAGATTTCTACCAGCTGTTTCCTCCCGCAGGACTTTTGTAAAAGCATGAACCGCATGTTTAGTGGCACAGTAAACGGCGCCACCTGGATAGGTTTCATGTCCTGCTACCGAACAGAGGTTAATGATATCTCCCCCGCCGTTTTTCAACATCCATGGCACCACGAGATGAGCGATCCGGAAATTAGCTGTGATATTGGTTGTGATCATCTGATCAAAATCTGACCAAAGACCAGTTTCCACTTTGTCTTTTCCGAGAGCGAGACCCGCATTATTGATCAGGATATCAACTCTCTGTTTTGAAACTTCTGAAATTTTCTGGGGAAGATCTGCAGCGTTGACATCTGAAACAATCAGCTCAACCTGACATTGAGGAAATGACGACTTGAGCTCATTTTTAAGATCTGTCAGCTTTTCGGCCCGGCGGGCGATGAGAATCAGATCAAGGCCTTTAGCGGCTAAAGACATGACCATGGCCTTGCCGATGCCTGAAGAGGCACCAGTTATTAAAGCAGTTTTAGGGGTAAATTGACTCATGTGGGACTCCTAGGAAAAGTTTAAAAAACTCTCACCCTTAAGTCACCTAGGATCGAAGAGAAAAATGCCATTTGGCCTATCGAGTTGGCTTAGTCTCATCTCCTGCATAAGGTACAAAAGAACCAAACGATCATTCATGTTGAGATCAAAAAAGATCAAAGGAGCTTTGGTATTCACTTTTAGGACATCTTCTGAGCAGGGGTTGTTAAGCTTTAGCTCAAAGTAGGTCGACTGATAAGAGTTGGCACATACAAGTTGTGCTTTATCCGCGTGAATTCGGGTGTATTCCTGCCATAGCGCGACTTTTTCTTGATCCCACGGATAGGTTCTCAAAGGATTTAAATACGTAATTAACGCCAGTGAGACAGCAAAAACACCTAGGATGATGGTTTTTTTCACCTGATCTTTTAAAGCATCAACCAGAGTAAAAATGAGAAGGGGCACAAGGTAGACCACGTAGCGATTAACTCGCATGTTGATCCAACCTGCGGCAAAAGCTTCAAGAATCACCAAAGACAGAACAATGGTCGCAAGGAAAAGCAGAGAAGATTTTTGACGCTTCCAAAGAAGAAAGATCAGCATGAGCAGGCTTAAGCCCAAGGCCACCGAAACAGGAACTGGATAAAAGAGATTCCGGGGATAGGCACTTCCAAAGAACTGTAGCCATGTATCCCACCAGAAATCCTTAAACCCCTGCTGATTCCAGGATACGTTGCTCGCCACCTGCTTTGAACCTAAAAGCGTCAGCCGCGCAAAATAATACAAAATGATCAGGCCAGAAGAGGCCAGGGGAAATAAGAAGCGTTTTAAGTCTTTTTTCTCCAGGTATTCCCAGAGCAAAATGAGTGATATCGGAATGAGTGCAAAGATGTGCACAAACCCTAAGACGGCGGAAACGACACACAACCACCAGGTGGGTGCCTTAACTCTTACCCATAACACATAAAGAAGTATTCCTTCTAAAAACCACCCATAGTGGCGTGCCATCCGGGCAAAAACAATGTCAGTGGGGTTAAAACAAATCAAAATCCAAAAAACAAGAAACTTACCAGGTGAAAAAACTTTTCGACCTAAAATATACGCCAACACAAGATGGGCCACACTGGTCAAAGCCGATACCAGGCGAATCCCATGAATGCTGGCATCATCACCGAGAAAAACTCGCAGGAGTCCGTAATAAAGTGGTGAATGGGATTCGATCTTAAAAACCAGATCTAGATTTCGGAGGTAGTACCAGCTGGCCAGCTCATCGGTCCAGGGACTAAGGCTCCCCAGATCAAAAATTCTTAGAAAAACTGCGAAAACAAAAGAACAAAAAATGAGGACCACACCTGTAAAGGAGTGGTCCTCGAAGTATTTACGCATTCAGTTTGCGAAGAACGTAGTGAAGGATACCAGAGTTTTTATAGTACTCAAGCTCATTGGCGGTATCGATACGTGACTGAAGTTTTACCTTTGTCACTTCACCGTTTTTGCGTTTGATCTCAGCATCAAGCTGAGCTTTCGGTTTCATATCCGTTAATCCATGGATAGTGATCTCTTCAGTGCCATCCATGAACAATGACTTACGGTTATCATTACCGGTGAACACAAGAGGAATCACACCCATACCAATCAAGTTAGAGCGATGAATACGCTCAAAACTTTCCGCTACAACAGCTTTGATCCCCAAAAGACGAGTCCCTTTAGCTGCCCAGTCACGAGATGAACCTGTGCCGTATTCCTTACCAGCAAAAACCACCAGCGGTTTACCAGCGGCTTGGTATTTCATGGAAGCTTCATAAATTGTGCTCTCGGCGTTCTCTGGGACATAAGTGGTGAAACCACCTTCTTTGCCAGAGGCCACCATTTCGTTTTTCAAACGGATGTTGGCAAACGTTCCGCGAGTCATCACTTCATCGTGACCGCGACGAGCACCATACTGGTTAAAGTCAGCTGGTTTCACACCACGATTCACAAGATAACTACCGGCCGGAGTGTCTGGCTTGAATGATCCAGCAGGAGAAATGTGATCGGTGGTGATGGAATCACCGAAGAGTCCTAGTACGTTAGCACCATGGATATCTTTGATGGCATCAGGATCTTTCTTCATCCCTTTGAAGTATGGAGGGTTATTGATGTAAGTTGAAGCTGAATCCCAAGGGAAAGTTTCTGACTCAGAAACTGGAACCTTCTGCCAGAACTCATCACCGCGGAACACATCTGAGTAACGAGACTTAAACATCGCCGGAGTGATGGACTTAGCAATAGCTTCCTGAACTTCAGCTGAAGTCGGCCAGATATCCTTCAGGAACACATTATTCCCTTTAGAATCTTTACCAATGGGATCTTTGGTTAGATCAAGTTTAACGTTACCAGCAATAGCGTAGGCGACAACCAGCGGAGGTGAAGCAAGATAGTTTGCTTTCACATCAGGAGAAACTCGTCCTTCAAAGTTACGGTTACCAGAAAGAACAGCAGAAGCTGTCAGGTTGCCGTCTTTGATAGCTTTAGAAAACTCAGGCTTAAGTGGACCAGAGTTACCGATGCAAGTTGTACAGCCATAACCAACAAGGTTGAAGCCCAGTTTATTCAGCTCAGACTGAAGACCGGCAGCTTCTAGATAATCAGTTACAACTTTAGATCCCGGTGCAAGAGATGTTTTCACCCATGGCTTACGGGTTAACCCAAGAGCATTCGCCTTCTTGGCCACAAGACCCGCAGCTACCAGAACTGAAGGATTAGAAGTATTCGTACATGAAGTGATCGCCGCAATCATCACATCACCGTGAGTGAGAGTGAAATCAGCACCATCAACTTTTTGCTTAACGTTCACATCATCTGACTTAACTTTGAAACCTTTCTCATCGGTCAGGTCTTTCATGAATCCTGCTGCTATATCAGTCAGCGCCACGCGATCCTGTGGACGCTTTGGACCGGCCAAAGATGGAACAACACTTGAAAGATCAAGCTCAAGAGTATCTGTGAAGATTGGATCTTTAGCGTCGTTTCTCCAGAAGCCTTGCTCTTTAGCGTAAGCGTAAACTAGTTGAAAGCGATCTTAATCGCGACCAGTAAAGCGAAGATATTCAACGGTTTTTTCATCTACCGGGAAGAAGCCGCAAGTCGCGCCATATTCAGGGGCCATATTGGCGATAGTCGCGCGGTCAGCAAGGGTCAGATCTTTCAGACCTGGACCGAAGAACTCAACGAACTTATCAACCACTCCTTTTTTACGGAGCATATTGGTAACAGTGAGAACGACGTCAGTTGCTGTTACACCTTCTTTAGTTTTACCAGTAAGCTTGAAGCCGATCACTTCCGGAATAAGCATGGTCACGGCCTGGCCTAGCATCGCAGCTTCTGCTTCGATACCACCAACACCCCAACCAAGAACTGATAGACCATTGACCATCGTGGTGTGTGAGTCAGTACCTACGCAAGTATCGCAGTAAGCGAGTGTGGCACCATTTTCTTCTTTAGTCCAAACCGTTTGTGCTAGGTATTCAACGTTTACCTGGTGGCAAATTCCTGTGCCCGGAGGAACTACGCGGAAATTTTTAAAGGCTTTTTGTCCCCACTTCAGGAACTTATAGCGCTCACCATTTCTTTCATACTCAAGGGCCATGTTCTGTACATAAGCTTCAGGGCTTGCTGAGTAATCAACGATGAGGGAATGATCGATCACCAGATCCACCGGAACCAAAGGGTTAATCTTCTGAGGATTTCCACCTACTGCTTTCATGGCATCTCGCATAGCTGCCAGATCTACTACGGCAGGAACACCAGTAAAATCCTGCATCAGAACACGGGCCGGGTAATAATTTATTTCGCGAGTTGATTTTTTATCTTTCGTCCACTGACCCATCGCCTTGATGTCATCGCCAAAAACGGTGAAGCCATCTTCGTTGCGAAGAAGGTTTTCCATCAAAACTTTCAATGAGTATGGAAGATTATCCACGTCACCCACTCCAGCGGCTTGCGCGGCCTTCAGGGAAAAGTAATCGTAAGTTTTATTTCCGACTTTGAGCTGTCGGCGGGTTTTGAAAGAATCCAGTCTCTTTTCTGACACGGTAAACTCCTCAGGGTGGGTGAAAAAATAGATAACCTATTCTAGCGTTGTTACAGGAAGTAGACAAAGGGAAAGCCTATGAAATTTGGTTCGGTGACGCAAACTACCCAGCAAAAAATGCCAAGGCGTTTCACTCAGGAATTTATCGACTCAAAGTTATTTTTCTCATCCCGAAAAGACTAAAACCAAGGCGGTTTTTGTATGACGTCTCTTGAATTTAGTATCACCCGTGAAAAACATCTGGATCATATGGTTAGAGTTGTTCCTTTCATTGTTACGGCCTATGCCATACAGTGCTATTTCATCCTCCAATTAGACTCCCAGGAATTTGGGATAAATGGTCTTTTTGTTTTGGCCGGGATGCTCATTGCCATGATTTCTTCATTTATTACTTATGACTTGACTCATACCGTAAAATTCCAGGAAAACTCACTCACTATTGCTGTGGGATGGATGGGGTATAAAAAAGAAATTTTCTATCAAGAACTTTTGGAAGTGGAAGTCTCAGATCCCGGCCAGAGCTTCTCCACTCTGCAGCTAAAAACCAAAGCCGGTAAGAAATATGGGTTCTATTTTATCGATGATGCCGATAAAATAAAAAAATGGTTGGAACAAAAAAGAACA
>JBEIEO010000028.1:0-18496 GCA_040382895.1 Halobacteriovoraceae bacterium | reverse complement strand
GTTCATTCACCCTGCGTAACCTCTCTAAATAAAAGACCTTCTTGTCCCAATTTGCCCAAACTTTAGACATTTGTACTCAAACTAACATTCTTACAATACCTAAATGTCTGAATAGACAAGAGCCCGACCTGTCACAAGATTTGCAAACTCAAAAGCGGGGTTCTGTGAGTTTAAGGGTTTATGACATGTAGATTTTACAAGCTCGCCCAGTTTGTAATGCTTCGCGTTAATAGATTCGTTAAACTTCCGCCAAATGCACATAACTAACATTTTCGGATTTTGAGAGGTCAGTGTGATTAAAGTGAAAGGTCGCCGTAAACTGCAACCGTATAACCCTAATCTCGGCTTTATCGGCACGGTGAAAGTCGATGTGGCCAACTACATCTTCTCTTCCAAACGAAGACGTGCTCCCTATCAGCACTCCAAAGCGCTGGTGAAAAATCTCTTGAATCGTGCTGTGACTGAGCACTTAAAAGAATCACGTAATCTAACAAAATTCATCCGCAAACGCGATCTGACTTTCCAAAAATCAGACGCTAACGGAAACTATAAGATCTTTACTGTTCCGTGTACGACCACCATCGTTCCACTTCAGAAGTCGATGTACAATACAATCGAAAAAGCCGCTCAGTCTCTGATCGTCTCTCTTCGTTGTGTGATCCAGGATATCTATGGTTCAAAATCCATCAAAGATTCTGGTTTCGTAAAATCTCTACCACTGGAAATCCGCAAGATTTTCATCCAGGCGATCATGGAATCTCCTAACTATTTCCCACAGCTCCATAATCCAAACATGAAGAAATACCCTTTCTTCGATAACGTCGGATTGGATCTGGTTTTGATTGAAGACTACTTTGAGCAATCAAAGTCCTTCGAAGGAATCCTAAAAACTAAAAAATTTGATAAACTTCCGAACTCTTTGCCATTCAGAATTCTTGAGTTGAATGCCGGTGCTCCATCAGGTGCGTCCAACAATATGAACGTGCTGGAAGGCCACTACGAGCAGAATCCTGAGGTCCTGGACTCTTTGGGTCGCTTGATGCCAAACGATCACTTCAGTGTACTAGCTGAAACATATAAATCTCTGGGTGAAGACTGGACCGGTATTAAAGACGGTATCCAGGTTATACTTCCTCCAGGGGGAATGAATGGTGCTGCTCCGGAAATTCATAACCTCGCTGCCTACTCGGGTCTGGTGTACGCTGATCCAGTCCAGTTGTTTGCTGATGAAAAAGGTTATATCCGCCTGCGCACGATCAATGGTTCGAACCCGATCGTGACAGCTATTTACTCACGTATCAACGCTGATTCAGCTTTATTTGATATCGATAAAGGCATCATCCTGCGTGACCCGGATACCAATGAGCCGATTTATCTTCGTGATTCACTAAAACTGGGTGAAGATGGTGAAGCTCCTCTGGTCCTGGATGTTCATGGTAATCCGATTCCGCTTCAATCTGACTATGCCGTTCCAGGACTTCTGGATGCGATACTTTCTCGCAAGATCTATATGGGTGGTCTGAACCGAATCCTGGATAATAAAATTATCCTGGCGGCCCTGACTACTTATGCTCCAAAATACTTTGCTCCAAAACTTAAAGAGCTGGGTCTTCCGACCACTGGTCCGAAGATAACTCCTCCGGACACTCTTCCTCCAAAGAAAGAATCGGTGAAGATCATCGAGAAAAATCCTGAGGAATGGGTCGTGAAAGCTCCGAACCTTTCAGGTGGTTCTGGTATTTACATTATGAAGACCTTGACTACGGAAGCCAAAGAAGAAGTATTGGAGATGATCAGAAAAAATCCATCTCACTATGCTTATCAGAAACTCGTAAACATCGCTCGTATTCCGGTAGCTATGAAAGACCGTGAAGGAACACGCTTCGCGAACCTTGCTGCCGATATCCGCCTTTGGGTATTCTACGGAGGTGGAGCGAAGACTCTTCCGAAAATGACTCACAATGCTCTGGTCCGATACGCTCCGGAAGAAAAAGGTCCGATGAGTTCAATCGTGAATACTTCTAAAGGCGGCGGTTACGCTCCTTTCGTAGTAGTTGATGATGTGGGAAGTCCTGAGTCTGTCAGTGCAACAGAATTCATCAAGACGAAAAATCCGATTCCGCTACAGACTCACCTTCCGATGTTTGTCGCCGCTCAGTTGATTCAAGTGGCCCGTCTGGCCGCTGAGATCAATAACCATCTTAAAAATGGCACCGCCGACAGCTACACTATGCTAGGTCTTGCCCTTTCACTGAAAACTCAGTGCCGAGAAGTTTTAAGCTTCATGAATCCACGTGCCATCGAGCCGGTATATAAGATGATCGATATCCTGGAAGCTAAACAGGAATCTCTGGCGATTGCAAGTTACTTTGAACTGATCAACAACAATCAGATCAAATTGGTTTCAATGCTTGAGCGTTTGGAAACTAAAAATAAACTGGCGCGCGGTTTCCGTGAGCGCATGGATGAACTGCTGGTTCTGGATCAGGACATTGTGTATCAGAACTACTCTGACGTTCACCGCAAGCATGACCGTAAGATTCTGAAGGATTTGCGTGCCATGGCCCTTGAGCGGACAGCTGAGAACAAAGAATTGATTAAGGAATTCCGTGCTCTTTTGAGCACTCTCAATTCAAGCATTGAAGCAAGTTTCCCTCGCGAAATGATCTCCAGAAAATCGGCGCAGAATATGCTGAAGCTCGTGGACTCTTTCATGAACATGGTTCGTGAGCGTCTTCAGAATTCAGAGAAGGCCATTGAGTTTGCAAAACTTTTCTCTACCGAGATCACTCATCCTGAATTGAAATTTGAAACTTTCGGTTTGAAGGAAGAATCTCTAAATAAAAAAGGTGGCTTCTTGACAGCTTCTCAGCGTGAGTTCGCCACGGGTGAGCTTCTGACTGAATCAGAATATGTTTCTGCGCCAGTGAAAGAGGCCCGCGCTGCCTGGATGAAAATCGAAGCAGAAGCAAAAAAATTGCCGACCGAGAAGCGTACTAAGTTCCTGGCCCGAAAACGTGAAGCTCACTTCGTAAAATTCCCGTTCGTGGGACGAATGAACCAGATTATGAACTCAAAACGCGTGGGAGTGAAGGATCTTATCGAGCTGATGCCGGCCATGCCATATGCGAAGTTTAACCTAGAGATGTTTGCTAAGAAGCAAGGTTTATCTCTGGAAGAGATCTTCACCAATGAACTGACTCCGAATAAAATTTCGATTCTGACGACGAAACAGATCCGCGAAGCTCACCTCTCTGCTCAGGATCATGCCGGGGAGTGTTTTGCTAAAAAACGTAAGTCCCATGGTCTTTTCTCAGATTCAGATATCTTCATCTGGATCAGAAAAGAGCTGGACCCTCTGACTCAGATCTATACCGCAGGCCATGAGGTGATCCATTATCACCAGATCGAAGAGACCACTCGCTCAGAAGCGAAGGCACTTTCTGATGGTGCCATTGCTCAGGCCTACTTCCTGAACTTTTACGGAAATTTCCTGGGAGTATCAGCAGCTTCGCTTGAAGGCTTGTCAGTAGATATCTCGGTTGAGCGTCAGCCGCTTTACGGTCTGGCCGACAGAATTGTTCCGCACTTTTTCTCACCATTGATCACTGAGATCCGTAACGGAATCAATGATTCTCGGGAGACTTATGACAGTGTTCTAAACAAGTACGGCTCACTGTTTGGCTACATGATGCCGAACTCAAACCAGGTTAAGGTAAAAGCGCTGCAGGAAGTGATACCTGCACTTGAGAATGCTAAGAACATTCTGTTTGCTAAGGAGTTAGGTTTAGAGATTGGATGGGATGAAATCCGTTCGGCTCTTCCAAGTGCCAACAATTCTCAGGTCAAAACTTTTGGACCTAAGATCATGCGGGCAGTGAAGAGAGCCCTTCCGGATTATGAGGCGCTTACCATTATCGGGAATCATCAGTTCTACGGAGTCAGCTTCGCAAGAAAGCTGGATGTCTCTAGATCGATTACACTGAGACCGATTTTAAGTACGATCTCTCTCGGGAACAGCTATAACCAGACTCAACAACAGCAGCAGCAATAGGATTCTTAGAGATGAGACTTGAACTTTTAGCTTCAGACATTCCGAAACTGTTTCCTTTTTTGGAGACAGTCCTTCAAGATGGCGGACGAAAACTTTACGGCATCGAAGGTGAGGTTTCGACTTCACGATATGTGGATGGCCGCAGTGGCTTCCACTATCAGGAAGGCACACTTGAAGCTTCCCTTGAAGTGGGTATCCTTTTCGGAGGTTCGGGGTATGTGATTCGCCGACATCTGAAAAACGGTGGCGAAGAGTGGGAGCGCTTTGATCACTTTAGCCAGAAGGGAGAGTTCACGTTCACTTCTTCGGAAAAAGCACTTGAACCATTGTTTGTAGATACACTTGATATGGACGTGACTTGCCCGATCCTTAACCATCTCTATAACTTCCTCTCACTTGAGTATAAGAAAGCGGCTGAAGGAAAGGCCTGGTCAAATGAACAGGTACATACCGTCGAAAATTTCCTGCGTCAGATATACAACTCTAAGATCATCACCCTTCCTGTTCGCCTGGGGATCGATGATCCAGCGGTAACCAATATATTTACAAAAATTCTAAAAGCTGAAAAAGATCCGGTTCTGACCTGGGAAGAGCGCCAGTTGGTTTTTGACTCGTACCGCGAAACTTTAGATAAGATCGTGGCCACAAAGATTCGTGCGCATAAACTCTCCCGCGCCAGTTACCGTTTCAATCTGCTGAAGAAGAATCTCTCGAACTTCCGTGAGCGTTTTTTCCTGCGCCCGTCAAGTAACGCCAAGGGATTGCTTTTTAAATACACTATCGGAAAAGTTGTCTGGTTCTTTCAAACTGTTAAAAATAACCTGGGCTACTCGATCGCTCTTGCGGTCTATGGTCCGTTTACCTACTACTTCATCACCATGCCGATGAACCCTCATGCCATGCAGGCGGTGGGACGAGTTCGTACGGCTTATCTTGATACAAAAACAGAAATCTCCGAGCTATACGAGAAGGTTATCGGAAAATCTGAAGCCACAGCGGCCGTCAGCTCTACTCCAGATACAACTCAAACAACCACCCCGGACAGCGGTCAGATGGTTTCTGATATTATCATTACACAGGCGGCGGCTCCGGCGACATCCGGAACAGCAGCAGTGGACCCGAAGGTTCTGGCCAACATTATTTATCAATCTAACGTGACTGTTGGTCCGGTGTCTGACCTGATGGTGGATCTGGGTGAAGGGGTTAAAGAAAAGTTTAAACCAACCCTTCTGAATATGCTTCTAACTACTGACATCGAGAAGGTTGATCGTCAGAGTTGGAATGAGCGTATGAGTAACTTCAAGCAAATGCAAATCGCCTACGAAGAGAACATTGAGTATGCCTCTCGAATGGGTCGACTCGAGCAGCTAGAAACTCAATATAACTTCCCTCTTCAGGTAGAAAGCACCTGGGAAGAGCTTGAGCGCTACAACAACATGATCTTCCGACTGCGGGAAGAGAATCCAAATATGTCTGCTAAGATGAAGCAGTATCTGTTCAACGAAATTAACCGGACTCAGCAATTGGAGCTTTACCTCTGGGACCGTATGAGCCGCTTCATCCTGGATCAGATCTATGTGATGCTCGATCAGGATAATGAGCAGAAGCGTAACGACTATTATGTAGGCCGCTCTTTTGTTTTCATGCAGGAGATGACCAACATCCTGTCATGGCGCTACAAAAACTTCAAAAAGCCAGAAGGCTATGAGCGTATCGAGAAGCTTGCAAACTTCTACGCCAAAAACCGCAAGGAGTTTGGCTCAGTGATGCGTAACCTGAAAGAGAACTCGGATCTGTATAAACAGAAAGAAGTACTTAACACAAAAGAATTTCGTGCCTACATGAAACGCCAGTGGGAAATTCTCTATCTTCAGAATTCAAAAGCTGAAGAGGCGTCGAATAATGGTCTGAACATGTATATCTGGTCAGTGCGAAATACTGCATGGATTCTTCAGAGCCTTTATTCCGCTAAGCGCGAGGAGCTCGCGATCTTGATTAAAAGAGATACTTCTGGTCAGATGCTGTCACCAGGAGATCAAATGGCTCGCCAGAAGATCTCGCTGATGTATGAAACTTTAGTTCATAACCTTACTCTCGAATACGTGGGGATCAGAGAAGAGATTATGAATCGTCTCGGGAAAGATATTGAGTCCACTCAGCGAATGATCGTGTTGGACAACCTGAAAGAGTTCCTGAGCGACCGTGAAAAACTCGATGGAATGAATTTGGCGGAATCAACTAAAACAGCGGGAACAACCCTATGAAACTGAAGAAAACGAATGTCTCCTCGCAACTTCTGATCCTGACTCTCGCCGCCCTAGTTTTGATGCTAATGCTACAGATGGCACAAGCTCAAACTTCTGGCAGCACCCAGGTTCTACGTATGAATATGCCTCAGAAGTCTCTTCTGGGAAAACTCAAGCGAACACCACTCTGAACTACTACCACCAGTTTCTGGGACCAACGGTTTCCGGTCGAGGTGGCCAATCCTATAACGTTTTCCAGGAAGCGCGGACTCCCTATCAGAGCTTCCATGCAATGAGCCTGGCCTACCGATTTAATCCGGACTGGGCCATGGGTGTGAGTCTCGCGGCTTCTAATGCCTATGGCGAAACGACCACCAGTCAACAGAACGGAAATCCGGGAACGATGCTACGGGATGAGTTCTTCAATGCCCGTGCCTTTATTAATACCCCTGGCCTGAAGACTAGAGCGGGAACACTCTTTACAACTGTTTCCTATGAAGCTCCTACTAGCAACGTGGCCAAAATTGATGACATGAGATTCGGAACAGTTCTGACTCAGAGTTTTGCCTTCAATCTTGCGAGCCTTAAATGGTCATCAGGATTAATGTGGCAGTATTACCGCGCCTACTATAATGAGAATCTGGTGAGTCGACCGGCCAACTATGATTTCCCAGGCTCTTCTCCGTACAGAATCGCTCGGCAAACCACTATCATGAGTGGTGGTCCATATCTTGGATATCGCTTTAATGATAGTTGGGGAATGAACTCTTCTGTGACCTTTGACTGGGACCAGCGTGGTCGCCAGACGGGTACTCAAAGCTTCAATAATAACCTTCCAGACCGAGCGCGCTTAGGTGTGACTTACTATCCGACGACCTTTAAACAAATTGCTAATGTGGGTCTGTTTACCCAAGGTCTTTTGAAGTACACCACCGACACCCAGGCAGTGGGTGGAGAATTCGCACTTAAATTCTAATCCAGGTATTTCGATTTCATCCCGGAACCGGTGTAATTAAACATTAAGCTTCCGGGTAATGCCTGTTGCATCTTCGACACTTTATTCCCAGCAACTCCCAGACAACCATCCGTACTACCCATCATGATTGGTGAGTAATAGGTTTCACTCCGCACCTCATCGAAGGCGACAGTGAGATCTTGCAGACTCGCAGTTCGATGGTCCATTTTGTAGAGAGGAGCAACCACATCCTTACTCACCTGCTTTTTCCCACCGCTGTAATCAACCGTAGAATTGTAGCGGGCAAAAGGAGTATTCCAGCCGTGTAAAATGATTTGGCGACCTTTCATGTTGGAGTTGTTCTGATCAATTCCGTCCAGGATCACATTCTCGCCATACTTATTGCCGGTGCTGTTACTGATGGCCACATAAAACCCATCTGAAGAAAGTTGTGAACCGGATTGATTGGAGACCATAGGAGAACTTCCAAAACCATCTTTACCATTAGTTTCGGTATGAAAACCTTTGGCGTCTTTTCCTCCACCGTGGGCGACCCAGGTGTTTTCCAGGACAGTATTGGTTTTGAGGTCGATCACAAACATGCGTCTTTCATTAGAGGGACGTGAGTAATCAACGATAGTCAGTTGATCTGGATTGGTGAGTTTATCTTTTTGAGCACTTTTCAAGACAGCTTCCCGTCCGGCCATGGCCTTACGAAAGGCATCGATGCTGACAAATGGGCATTGAATTTCCTGGGTATCAGGATGTTTTACAAACACATGATGCTTAAATAAACCTTCCCGTATTTTATCTGACTGATAAGTTGGATCGGCTTGCTGCTTTTTAGTCATCTCTTTTATAACCAGAGCGCGAATTCGAAGAGCCGCCAGGTTTCTTGAATCGGGGTCGGAAGATTTTTTTATTTCATCCAATCCAAAATTTAAAACCTCTTCACTCAATCCGTAATTCTGCGTGAATTCTTTGAAGAGCTTCATCTTGTGCTCAGGAGAATAAGGTGCATGATTCCAGTTCACAAAAGAGAGACTTTCATAGCTGGCGTTAAAAAGGATCGGATCCAGGCGATCACTAGGTGTACTCATCACCTTTGCCGGAACACAGAAATCTGAATTTTGAAATCTGGCATCGATCTCATCATACAGTTCATCCACCGGCTTGTTGACGGTTAAAATGATATCATTGGACTGGCCACGTACATGTTCATCCACTACCGGCTCGCAAATTTCTTCAACGATGTTTGGTTTCGGTCCATCGCTGGGCACTGTCGCTTCTTCAGCGACCACCGGATCATTTCCATTCTCAATTCGAACTTCAATCTCTGCTTCAAACTCTATAACTTGTCCTTCAACTTCCTTCTCTGTTACCGGAAGATTTGAGCTCACAGGCGATTGTTCAACACTGGCCGGCGCCCGATCGATAGCACCTATGGCTTCATCAACTTTGGAAAGCAAAGAGGTACACATAGGTTTTGATTTTTGAATTCCAACTGACCCGTCTTTACAGATGGCGACGGCCAGGCGGGAAACTTCTTTGAGAGATTCTTTTTCTTGTGACGTCAGTGATTGGAGGAAGTCCATTGAACGATTTTCTGCCTTGAATTTTCCACTACATTTAGAAAACGCCAATTGCTTATCTTTAGACGAAGCAAAACTTACGCACAGATCTTTACCAAACAGGAGTGGCTGACATTGCAGTTGTCCACTGGGACAATTTCCGGGAGAGTACCCGCTTTTAGCCGATGGAGAGGGACAGAGTTTTTTTTCTCCACTCTGAACCAATTTTCCCGGCCAGCCAGCAAAGAAGCAGTCATTGTCTGCATCCGCATAGGCCGATTGAAAAACTTGAAATCTAAAAATGAGTTCTTTAGCCGCTTGAGTCGAGAGTATTTTAGGGTTTTTGGCCTCAAGGTCCAGGATGAACGATCTGAGTTCACTCACCCAAACTTTCCTGGTTTCAAAATCTTTTTTAGTGGAAGCGTCCACTTGAAGGGCCAGTAAAGTCAGACCAATCGCAAAGATATAATTAAGCATAGTTTTACCCCGATGGAGGCTCATCGGAGTAAAGGCCCAGTTACTGGATCAAAAAAGTTGGTTTTGCCTGATTTATTAGATAGTTAAGCCAAAAACTTGCTGGTAGGTGCGTTCCATGCACCTTAGTCTAGAAAAAGAAGCCTTTGCTTACGGGCAGGGTATTCTAGGCTCCTTAACTTCGTCATGCCACCGTGGGCGCACCCTAAAGGCTTGAATTTACAGACTCGACTGCATTGTAACTTTTTCCCAACTTCTCAATTTTTTCACATTTAACGCATCGCCCTTGATACATCTTCGCTACCTTTTTTTTATTCCTTTTTAGGAGGTCCCCGTGAAAAAAAATATCATCCTAACCTGTACACTCGCTGTGCTGGCCACTCCAGTCTTTGCACAAGTGACTTCAGACTATGAAGACTGCGATCCCTCAGTTGAAGACTGCGGAGCCGCCCGTACATCTGAAGCCTATAAAGAGATTTATCCATTTAAACCAATGGCAACCAAAGAAGTTGTCTCTCGCGTATCAAGACTTTCAGAGAATCCTCAATACATCTCTGACATCCGTGAAATTAATCGTCGTAATCTTTTGAAGGCCAATACCAAAAATCAACCTTGGGGTGGATCTTTCTGGCCACTCATCCAGGGTCAGATCGCCAATGATTACCAGAATAAAAACTTCACCGTTTTCCATGGTGCTTTGAGTGGTCTGGAAGTTACGTCGTGGAAATACAACTACAATAAGTTTCAGAAGCGTCGTGAGAAAATGCATCCGAAAGTCATGGAGCTTTCTGAAAAAGAACTGGCCGAACTTGCTCCGTCAGAAAAGTATGATTTACTTCTGGGAGATACTTCTTTTGATCTTACTAACCGCGCGTGGAACTACGCTGCTAGCTGGGGTGAGAAAAAGAAATGGGGCTTCTTAAGCTCAATCGATCTTCCAGCTGGATACCGGATTCCTGAAGCCTCAAAAATCATGGCCCTGTGGGAAGGTATCTGTCACGGATGGGCCGTAGCCGCTGGTCACACCGATCGTCCGGAAAAAACCGTCTGGGTAACATTACCAAATAACAAAAAGATGCCATTCTATCCAAATGACATCAAGGCCCTGATCTCTTTGATGTGGGCAAATTCTACAGTACAGGA
Source organism: Halobacteriovoraceae bacterium (assembly GCA_040382895.1). Taxonomy (GTDB): domain Bacteria; phylum Bdellovibrionota; class Bacteriovoracia; order Bacteriovoracales; family Bacteriovoracaceae; genus Peredibacter. The sequence continues at coordinate 8,053 of JBEIEO010000028.1, read as the reverse complement.
TGCAGTGATTGTTGAGGGACTTCGCTGTAACCGCAAATCTCCAAAGAAGGATGATTTCGGGCGCTATATCGATACGCAACTGGATAAGGATGACAAGTCTCTCCTTCCTCGATGCGCCGATGTACATCCTGCCGTTTATCATACGAGCGTTGTGAACATCCTCGGAATCGAGGGCCGCAGCTTCGTCGTTGATAAGTCAGCGAAAGCTTCGATTTCCAATCAGCCGGTTTCTGGTTATGAGTACAACTACTTTAATCCAGAGACTGGTAAAGATGCGGCATTCGAAAACGCTGTGGTAGCAGTTGAAAAGTATGCCAAAGATCCGTTTAAGGACGCAAGAAATCCAGAGACCAAGTTCATCGTGGGTGTCCACATGATCCTTAAGTACATTGATTGGGAAGATCCAATCATGAAAGAAACCAACTCACCTGCAGATGACAGTGTGTCTGAGATGAAGTTTAACTATGACCTTGAGCTTGATGCCAATTTTAAAATTATCGGTGGACAGTGGCGCGTAGATAAGAATGGTTCAGGTCGCCTGGTGAAGAATGCCACCGGTCAGCCGGACTTTTTCTGGGTTGTTCCGCGTGACTACAAACAGTACTTCAAGCCGATTGCCGGTCTTCCAGAGTGGAACTTCTCACGCTCAACTCTTCCGCCAGCTGAATTTAAAGCAGCTGCCCGTGTTGCTCATAGTTTTGTGTACCAGGAAACAAGAGAGTATGGTTGGAATCAGACTTGTACAGTTCTTCCGATCAAGCGTGGCAATGGTGAAGTGAAGAAAGTTCCGTGTGAGTACAAGGTTCCTCGTCCTCAGCCATTGATCAACGTTGTTAATAAACTATTGGAAGAATCACGTCGCTAAGAGTAACTTATGAAATCGCTGGTACTATCTTTAGCATTAATTTCTTCGACCTCGGCTCAGGCGTTCTTTCGCCCCATTCCGGACTATGAGCGCATTAGTGCTCTGCTGGAGGGGCGCCGGGAAATCATGTCACTGGTGGAAATTGAGAAACTTTCATTGAACCAGGCAGCAACTTCCCTGGATCTATGGTCCGGCTCGTACTGGCCTCACTATCAGGGATCCGTGGCAATTCGTTACCGCGATCCAAACTTCATCCAATTGATAGAAAAAAAAGCTCAGTGGCATAAGTTTAAAGAACTGAATGAAAAACTTCCGCTCTATGCCTACAACGGGAGAGAAAACCTGCTATCACCGGCCGAGAAATATGATCTTCTGGTGGGCGACAGCTCTATGTCGCTGACAAAGTATTCCTGGGAGCTGGGTGAGAAAGCGCAAAAGCTAGGGAAAGTTCCTACCTGGCGCGGAATCTGTGATGGTTGGGCGTCGGCCTCACAGAAAATGCCTCGTCCTGTGAAGTCGGTGACCCTCACCACTGCGGCCGGCAAACCTTTTACTTTTTATCCCGAAGACATCAAAGCTCTGGGTTCACTTCTTTACGCCCGTGCTCAAAATGATGTGATTTTTCTTGGCAAACGTTGCTACTCGACAGTGCTTGGTGTTTTCACTGGTGCTTGCGACGGAACCAATCCGGCAGCTTTTCATAAGGCCCTGGTGAATCGTGTGGGCGCGATGAAGAAAACATTCATTGCCGATGCTTCAACAAGTTCTGAAGTCTGGAACTATCCGGTGAAGTCTTACAAGTTCACTTACTTCAATGTTTTCAACGAAGAAGAATCAGCAAACTTTAAAGACGCCATCGAACTTTTTGAGAAGAAAAATCGTTTCTCAAAACCAAATAAGCGTCACGGGGCAACCTATGCCATCGTGGTGTAAAAGCCGAAGTGACATTTTCGGACATGCGTCCAGCTTATAGTCTGGAAACCGATAGTAAAGAGCAGGATAAGGACATGCAGCAGGTCTACTACTACGACCTGGAGCTGGATCGGAAGTTTAATGTTATTGGTGGTGAATGGATGGGTGAATTGATGCCGGATTTTATCTGGGCACCGAATGATGTGACTTACCCACTTTCCAATACTGAAGAAAATGGTAAACCTCAGACAGCCGCAGAAATACTAAAAGCGGCCCGGACATCGGCCAAGGCCGGTCAGCCGCTTTCAGTTATCGTCGAAAAACTTTTTGAATTATCTAAATAAGCAGTCGGGGGAGCTTCCTAATGAAGCTCCTCACCTTTCAGGTTTCTCTGAACCATTTCACCTACAATATACCCAATAGCATACGGAGCTGAATCATGCTCTGAAGCTGACTTGTGCCCAAAGCCAATCTTGTGTAACCATTCATGGGCAAGGTTGGCGGCAACACTGTTAACTTTGTTGGTTCTGAAATACTTCCAGTTAATATGGATGGTGTTGATGTCAGGATTGGTCCAGCCAATCACCTTCGAAAAGCGCCTGTGATAAAGCTTAAGAAAGAAGTTCATTTCTCCCGGAGTGTTTTGCTGCAAAGTCTCCCGCCCATCCATGAACTGAGCATAGATCTGCTCGTTGGTTAGTCCGCGGTTAGAAGCAAAAGCACGCTCACCTTTGGTGTTTTTAAAGTTCAGGATACGTTCCTTGAACTCAACAGTGTTTACTACCCTCTCCAGCGCCTCAAAGGCATCTTCAAGCTTCTGAGTGCTTGCGGCATCGAAGCCTTCGATCTTCATGGGTTTAACGACTAGATACCCACTATGAACGCTGGAAGGCTCAAGATACTTGGCATCTCCCGGGACAAAGGCCATGGGAGCATGATCGTGAGCGTGTTCAATCATCATTTGATTATCAGGGGCCGCGATAGAAGTTGAGATAAGAAGGGCAAAAGAAAAAATCCATTTTTTCATACTTTCAATCCTTGAAAGAGTTGCTTGTAGGTACCTTATCGGGAGGGAAGAGAAGAAATTTGTGAGTTTTCTTGTGAGAAGATTCCCCGGGAAATTTCTACCCGTGGTCTAGGCATTTAATCGGGTTTGTGGGACAAAACGTGCCATGAAGTTATTGATTTTTTTAGGGCTACTTTCGACTTCTCTTTGGGCTAAACCGCTGGTCTTAGTCAGCTATTTTGATGCCTTCAACCGCGCCCCTTTCAATAACTCTGAGAGGATCGCCAAAGCCCTGGCCCAAAGACTCAATCTTGAGAGCTCACCCATCGAAGTTAAACTTTGTGCTTTGAATACGATTTTCGACAAGGCCTATGCTCAAACTGAAGACTGCCTCAAAGGTCTTCAGGAAGCTCCGGTAATGGTTATTGGGCTCGGTGAAGCCACCTGCGAACTAAAAATTGAAGCGATGATGAGAAATAAAGATAAAACGACAAGTCCGGATAATTCCGGTACTCATCGTCATCACAAAACCATTATCCCAGGAGCACCTGAAGTCATAGGCCTTCGCTATCCCCTGCCACAGATGTACTGTGCCCTTAGCCGTTCTGAAAGGGATAATCTAACTGTATCAAATAACGCCGGAAGTTTTGTGTGTAACAACACTGCCTATCAGATGAGTCACTACTATGAAGAAATCCAGTATGGTTTTATTCATGTTCCGGCCAACAACTGTTCTAACCTTCCCCGTCGAAATGAAGCGGCCATCATCGCTCTGGAAAAAATGCTGCTAAAAGGTGTCACGTACCTTTTGGACAATGACGAACCTGAAAGATTGCCCACGAAAAAAGACGAGTTAAAGAGACTTCGCCGTGAGACCAGCGATGAGTGTGAGCGTGAATATTTTCAGAAACTCAAAGCTGCTGATGAAAGACGCACTATCTTCACCGGACTGATGAACTAAGTTTACAAGCGAGCTCCCGTCCCAGATGAATCCCTAGACTGTAACCGCTCTTGTAAAGACCGCCAAACCACCAACCCTGCTCATTGCGCTCCAGATAAGGACTACGTTTAGCTGCCTTTTCACGAAGACCGATTTTAATCTCTCCACTGTTCAAGGGCGGCAGACCTAACTCCAAGCGCTCTTCCAGTCGGTAATAAATCTCATTTAAAGCTTTCTCTACTCCTACCAGCAGGTGAGTTGCTTCAGTAGTAGAGCCAATCAGAACTTTTTGCGTATGAGCGTGGTAGATCAGATTATCTCCTTCCAAAGTGAGGGAAAAAGATTCATCGCCTAAATGACAATTCTGAAATTCAAAATAAGAACCCTGGACGGGCCGGGATTTTTGCACTCCTGATGAAGCCACTGTTTTCCAGTAACGGTTGTAATTTCCACCAGCAAAGACCACTTCCTGAACTTCATAGGCTTGACCAAGCTGTGTTTTGATCAGAAAGCCATTATCCGTTTTTTGGACTTCAGTTACAAATTCAGTTTTCCAATCAACCCCAACGGATTCATCTTTTAACCATCCAAGATAGATTTCAGGGTCAACCATGTAAGCATCTTCATAGGCCAGATACGTTGGAGTTTTCAACAAAAAATGGGGTGTTGATTGAACCACTTCCCCGTCCGGATATCGCTTCTGAAACTGATCCAGCTTGGAAATGGCACCGGTATATTGAGTGATAGGAAAAATACCGGGAGGCCGATCCTCATCAAAGTGTTGCGTGAAACTGGCAAAAGCCGACATTAATAAATCACCTAAATCGGAATGACCGGCAGAGACTCCTCGGGCGGCCACAATGGCCGTCGAGCGAAAAGCACACGTTTGAGCGAAATCATCAGAGTCAAAAAGAATAATTTTAGTGAAGGTTTTTTTGCCTTTGGCAAGAGCATAAATAAGGCTTCTGCCGGCAATTCCTCCGCCGATAATGGCAAGAGTTGTCAATTTACAATCCTTTCTGTTTAAAAATACTAAATTCTCCTCTCATTTTCCCACAAATTCTTGCCATTTTCCACTCTTGCTCGTTACCCTATTCCATACTTTTCAAGTGACTTTTATGGAGGATTTTTAAGCATGGCCGCTCAGACGCTCGACCCACAGGCAATGATTTTTTGTACTACCAAGCTCGGACTTCCACCGGCTAAAATCATGGCAACCTGTAAGCTTCTTTTTGAAGAAGAATGTACCATTCCTTTCATCGCTCGTTACCGTAAAGAAGTGACTGGCAATTTGGATGAAGTTCAAATCAGGGACATTCAGGAATCCTATAACGAATACGTAGAAACGGAAAAGCGCCGTGCCTTTATTCTGGATGCCATCAAAAAGATGGAAGCTCTCACTCCGGAACTTGAACGTCAGATCAAGGTCGCCACTACCATAAACCAACTCGAAGATATCTACGCTCCTTATAAGTCGAAGAAAAAAACCAAGGCCATGATCGCCAAAGATAATGGACTTGAGCCACTTTCTGAGATGATCCTTAATGGTGATAAAGATATCCGTACCCTCATTGCTGATATTGACGAGAAATTCGTTAAACCAGCTGCTGGAAAAGTCAAAGATGTTCAGGATGCCATCAACGGTGCCTGTGACATCCTGATGGAAACCTTCTCACACCAGCTAGAGCTGAAAGAAAAGATCCGTCAGACCTTCTGGGAAACCGGGGTGATGAAAGCTTCACTTCGTAAAGACGGGGATAAAATTGAGGATGCTTCGAAATTTAAAGACTTCTTTGAATTCTCAGAGCCACTTTCAAAAATCAAAGATCCGAAAGCTTCCCACCGTTACATGGCCATGCGCCGTGGGATGAACCTGAAAATTCTTAAAGTAGATGCTGAAATTGTTCCGGAAGTGGGCATTGCTCAGATCGAAGAGCATTTCTTTCCGAAAAAAGATAAACTCGCCAATTACGAGCTTTTGAAAAAATGCGCTGAGAAGTCATTCACCAACTACATCCAGCCATCTTTGGATCTGGAAGTAAAAAACGAACTAAAAAAGATCGCCGACACTGCGGCTATTTCTGTGTTTGGAATCAATCTGAAAAATCTTCTGCTTCAGCCGTACCTTGGATCAAAAGCAGTTCTGGGAATTGACCCGGGGGTAAGAACAGGTTGTAAGGTCGTAATCGTGGACAACACCGGAAAGTTTTTGGGTGACCATGTTATCTATCCGTTTGAACCAAAAAATGACAAAGTGGGCTCCGCTCAGATTCTGACCAAGATGATTGATATGTTCAAAATTGAATACATCGCCATCGGTAACGGAACTTACGGACGTGAGACTCTGGAGTTCGTTGAATCTCATATCCTACAAGTTAAAGATGGCAAAGTGAAGGCCACCATGATTTCCGAAGCAGGTGCCTCTATCTACTCAGCTTCCGATATCGCCCGCGCGGAATTCCCGGAGAAAGATGTCACTGTTCGTGGAGCGATCTCTATTGCCCGAAGGTTCCAGGATCCTCTGGCAGAGCTGGTTAAAATTGATCCAAAATCTATTGGTGTTGGTCAGTACCAGCATGATGTAAATCAGGTGCAGTTGAAAAACAATCTGGAAGCCGTGGTAGAATCTTGCGTGAACTTCGTAGGTGTGGATCTGAACACTGCTTCAGCTCCGCTTCTCTCTTACGTCTCGGGAATTGGCCCAAGTGTTGCCCAGAACGTAGTCAAGTATCGTGATACAAACGGTGGTTTTAAATCCCGCGGAGATCTACTTAAAGTTTCGCGCTTCACGCAAAAAGTTTTCGAACAATCAGCAGGCTTCCTGCGCATCTATAATGGTCCACATCCACTGGATGGAACCTTCATCCACCCGGAGCGCTATCCAGTGCTAGAAGAATGGGTAAAGGCCAAGAAAAAAGATCTGAAAGATCTTTTGAGTGACGGCGACCTTCAAAACGAACTGGCCAACGATAAGACCCTCAAAGAAAAAATGGGGGATATCACTCTTACGGACATTGTGAAATGCTTAAGAGCTCCTTCTCAGGATCCTCGAACGACCTTTAAATCAGTAGAATTTACTAAAGGAATCTCTGAGCTTAAAGATCTTAAAATTGGTCAGTGGTACAATGGAGTTGTGACCAATATTGCTATGTTCGGTGCCTTCGTTGATATCGGTATTAAGGAAAATGGTCTGCTGCATATCTCTGAGATGAGTGACCGTTTTGTTGAGAATGCGCTAGATGAGTTGAAGGTTGGTCAGGAGATTAAGGTACGCGTCCTTGGTATCGATATGGATCGTCGTCGTATTTCACTTTCTTGTAAAGCCGATTCCCAGACCGAAGGTGTTACAGGAACTGGTGCAGGGGCCGGCCAACGTAAAGGTGCAGGCCAGCGTCCGGACTCTCGGCCGCAGATGCCATCGGGGCCACAGTTCAAGAACAATGCTTTTGCGGGATTGAAGAATCTCCAAATTAAGAAATAGCATCGGGGCCCGCAAGGGCCCTTTTTTTTATCAGAAAGAACTTTTCAGATTGATTCCCAGGTAAGTGGCATCACTTAAGTTCACCACATCAGAGCGCCCGCGGCTGAACGAGCGAGAAACAAAAAACTTCCGGTCAAAGGCTTTCCCTAACTGCAAATCCATTTTCAAGACAGGCCCCAAAGACTTTTCAATTCCACTGTATATTCGCCTCTCAAACCAAAAGGTTCTTTTATCATCAGATTGGCGTTCAGAGTAAAAGTAAGAATGAGAATCCTGTTCAGCTCCAACAATAAATCGCAAAACCTTCCATCCCCCGTAGGTCATGCGCAACCGATGAATGAACGGTAAGATCGCTTGATAACGAAAGCTAAAATCCCCTGCGGGTTTTTGAATCTGAATGAAGGGAAACCCAAGAATCAATTGCTCTTCCCGGGAACTGGAATGCACATAGATAAAACCTGGTAACGGGACATTATTCAAAAAGGTCCGGTTATTAGAGTAATTGGCCACTAAAAACCACTTCTGGGACGTTCGATAGAGAACGTTTAATTGAATCGTCGAATCTCGTCCATCCCGAAAAGGCTCATCGCTCGCACTCCCATAAGAGAATTGGTAACTCAGGGACCGATCATCTTTTAACTGATGCTGGTAAGTAAGACCTAAAGAGGTATTAGAGAAATGTGGAACTCGCTCAATGGAGTTGGCCAGATCCTGGTGCCGGGCAAAGATGCCGGCCCGGGATGATCCGGGAGGACCGAACTGATGTGCAAGCTGATAGTGTTGCTCTTGAACATCTCCAGTGACAAGAGTTAAGAACTCAAAACTTGTCTGAAAGGGTGATCCGGAGAG
>JBEIEO010000027.1:0-18949 GCA_040382895.1 Halobacteriovoraceae bacterium | reverse complement strand
TTCCGCGCCCGCGCGCTCGAACATTGCGATGCCGTTGTCGCCCAAATCGTGCCAGATCACCAATTGCTGGGCCTTCAGGGCTGTGGGGCTCGCCAAGGCGGCTGCTGCCGCAATCAAGTCATCGCAATCTTCAATACCGACCGATAACCGAATAAGGTTGTCATAGATACCTAGTTGCTCTCTGACTTCCTTAGGAATTGAAGCATGGGTCATTATGGCCGGATGGTCTACTAGGCTCTCAACTCCACCCAGACTTTCGGCCAATGAGAACAGCTTTACCGTTTCAAGAAAACGTCGTGATTCAGTGATCCCACCTTTCAAAAAGAAAGTGATCATTCCGCCGAAGCCTTTCATTTGTTTCTTGGCGATGTCAAATTGTGGGTGAGAAGCAAGGCCAGGATAAATGACCTTCTCAACTTTTGGATGATTCTCAAGATAATTGGCAATTTTCATCGCGTTCTGCTCATGAGCTTTCATGCGAACTGCAAGTGTCTTGATACCTCGAAGGACCAACCAGCTATCAAAAGGGGACTGGCTTGGACCAATCGCGTTTTGGAGATAGAAAAGTTTTTCTCTAAGTTCATCTGAATTGAACATCATGGCACCACCAACGACATCTGAGTGACCATTGATGAATTTCGTCATGGAGTGAAGAACGATGTCAGCTCCCTGATTAAGAGGATTCTGAAAGAACGGACTCATGAATGTATTATCTACAACGACCAAAGCCCCTACTTTTTTTGCCATGGCAGAAATCGCTGCAATATCCGAAATCTTTAGAAGTGGGTTGGTGGGAGTTTCAAGCCATACGAGTGCTGGTTTATAGCTCTGCATATCTGCTTCCAGTTTCTTCAGATCTGTCGTATCAACAAATTTGTACTGATGAATATCTGGAAAAACTTTTGAAAATAAACGGTATGTTCCGCCATAGACATCGTCACCGCACATGACTTTTGAGCCTTTTGGCAGCATGTGCATGATGAGTGAAGATGCTGACAAACCGCTGGCCGTCACCAGACAATGTTTGGCATTCTCAAGAGAGGCCAGGCATTCCTCCAGACGAGTACGAGTCGGGTTGTGAGAGCGGGTATATTCGTAGCCTTTGTGCTCACCCGGGGAAGATTGCACATAGGTAGAGGTTTGATAAATTGGCGGCATAATAGCCCCGGTGGTTGGATCTGGTTCACCACCGACGTGAATGACTTTCGTTTCAAATTTCATTTCTTTCATACTGACTCCATAAGATCTTTTATTTCGTGAGAGGCTGCCAATACAGAAAGGCGGGCAATCACTGAATAAACGGCTTCTTTAATTTTATGATCACAATCTTGCTTGATGTCTGAGAGGCATAGTTTTTGGTAAATCATTCCTTGAGAATTCAGGTTGGCCTGAGTTCCTTTTAGAGGATTGGTGCGCATGAATCCACCGGAGCTTCGGCCATTCACAAGATAGATCGTCACTTCGGCTGGCGCATCATCATACTTCAGAACTGTCTCAACTCCTTCCTGAACCAGGACAGATGTGAACTTAAGATTATTCTTACCCACATCCATCTTATTTCTTACCTTGCGGTTCATAGAACGAATTTCTTCTCCAGAAGAAACCACTGAGATCCCCATTCCGTATGTTCCCTGAGAGGCTTTTACGAAAACAGAAGAGCCGGCAGGAAGTATTGCCAGAAGTTTATCGACTTCATTCCCTAAGTCTTCCAGACCTTCTTTGTTGTTAAAATCAATCCCTTCAACTGCAACGAAGTGCGCCTGGATAAGATCCGGATTAATCTCGAAATGTTTTGCAAAAAGATTCGCGACATCACGATAGTGTTTAAAGTGATGGTTTTTTTGACGTCGATACCAACCCACAAAAGGTGACGGTAGAACTGGAGTCTTGATAGTTTTCCAGTCCACCGGAAGAGGATTGGACTGATCGTGGTTGAGAACTATCACGTCAAAGTCAAATTTTACTTCAGGCTTCATGCTGAAGAATTTTCCATCCATGACCTGAGCCTTGTGAATGGTGACTCTATGAGATGAGTGAGATTCAAGTTCTATGAGCGGAGCTCCTGCTTCCTTGAAAAGTTCACTGTCGGGTGAAAAGATCACAACCTCTACGCCGGCCATTTCAATAGTGGACTTTAGTTTATATAAGTGATCGAGGTAGAATTTGTTCTTGGTATGCGACTCGGGCAAAAGGCCTACGCGTTTGACGTCTGCATTGAGACCATCAAATGCTTCACGAAAACGATCAGCACAATGAAGTAAATCCTTGCTGCAGATGTTGTTAAAACCAGCTGGATACATATTGTGGTCCACGGGAGCAAATTTGAATTTGCTTTCTCGAACATCAACACTTGATGTGAGCGGCTGAGGAAGTTTTGATTGTTCCAGATCGATCCATTTATTAACTTCATTCCAGTTATGGCACATGAACTGTTCAAGTTCAGTTTTCGTATTAATTTTATGAGACATAACTATTCCATTTTTTAGTTAAGAAATAAACGTGTTCAACCGGCTCAAGACTCATGACTTCCGGGAACTCGAGCACCACCGGAAAATTGGCCCTGAGTGACTGTTTTAAATTTACTTCGCGGCTTTCCAAGGATTGCTTGAGAAGTTTAAGCTCATTTTTCTCAGGATTCCAGGATTGCATTTCTTCCTCGAGACATTTGTTTAAGACCAGAAAATGATCCTGGTGAATGAAGTGAGTGGCATGGGCCTTCATTTCAATCGCTTCCTGGGCCTTGCCTTGCTCAACCGAAGTGACCAAGAACCAATTACATTCGGTTCGGGATTTTAAACGGTCCTGCAAAGAGAGACCTTTTAGGAAAGCATCTTTGGATTGGTAGATAACCTGGACCGCCTGAACAAAGTCCTGAATGAAGTTAGCGTCGGTCACCCGTTCAAGGTAACCCAATAGTTTTTTTAGTCCTGTCGACAGGACTTTGTTGATGATACCAAGACCGAAGATTTTTTTTCCAGTGCTGGCGGTTTTAGCTCCGAGGTAGCTGAAAAGCTCTACGAAGCTTTGATCAAAGAAAGTTCGAATTTTACTTAACCCTTCAAGAAAATCCAGAAAGTGTGCACCCGGAGGTGTATCCAATACGATGACATCATATTTGCCGGAATCAAATTGCATTTGCACTTCCACTAAGGAAAGAATTTCATTCATTCCACCATAGGGACGGGAAAGGATCTGCACAATTCGGTTGGAGGCTAGATCAGGTGTGCTGTGTTTTTCGGCCATGCGACGGATAGTTTTTTCCGGAGACATAAGAAGTGCATCGAGTTTGATGCCGTTGACTTCAACCGGCGTAACATCACCGACACTGGCGTCTTTTAAGCCGAGAAGATCTTTTAATCTTCGGGCCGGATCAATAGTGATCAGCAGCACTCTTAAATTTCGTGAGGCCTGACTTAGGGCACGCGAAGTCGCGAGAGTGGTTTTTCCAACTCCACCGGTTCCACAAAAAATTTCAAACGATTTGTTCTGGATGGGCACTCGAAATGATCCTTTTAAGAGTCATCCCATTCTATATGAGTTTTGAAAGAGACCCAACTAAATCCATCTCGATAGACTTAGATTCTGAAGAGAGGGAGTGAGGTAGAACGCATTGCATCTCAGCTTGGTGCTGCTCAATTAAGTGCTTTTCATTGAGAGCTTTCTCACGCAATCCTGCAGGTAATGCTTCGAGGTCATGCTCAACTATTGGGTACAAAGAGTTATTGACGGTAATTTGCACTTCCACCGGAGTTCTTTGCAGGAGCCCAGCTTTTAATTCCATTGCTTCCTGCCAGGACATTTGGCTAGGAAGACTCACCACATGAATCTTGGTATAAGCAGGATCATTAAGTCTTTGCAGCATCTTTTTTGTATCTTCGAAAATGATGCCGGATTCAAAAATCTGCTGAAAGTTGGTGGTTGATTCCACCATGGTCAAAGCGTGTCCCGATGCAGGCGCATCCAGTACGACTGTCAGACGAGGATTTTCTTTTCCCATTTCCAGAATTTTGCCCAGATAGATGAGATAGTTGAAACCCGGAACCATATTAATGAGTGCCCGAAAGAATGGAGTTTTAACAATCCATCCAGCAATCAGTTTTGAGTTTAAACGCTTTTCAATGTACCCGCGGGCACAATCTTCAAGATCAAGTGCAATCTCTTTTAAGCCGTCAATCTGTGCGACTGTGGTGGTATCTTTATGAGTTTCACTGAGAGCCTGATTCTTTAAGGTAACGTAGATGGCTTCGTGATCGTGTTCAAGCAGATATCGTACAAATGCTTTACTGAGAGTGGTTTTTCCCACGCCGCCTTTTCCGGTGAAAATGTAGAGGCGACGAAGAGTTGTGCTCATTAGAAAAGGTACATGCCTGTGAGGAGAAGTTTGAAGTAGTAACCCCTAACATCTGGGCCTTGGTCCTGCTCAACCTTGAAAGGCCAGTGCATTTGTCCCAGAACTCCTACAACGTAATTGTCATTCAAACGCAGATCCACCCCGCCACCAAAATTTAATCCGAACGTGATTTTGCGATCTGACCACTCATTATCACCATTAACAACTCTTTTGGCTTGAGGAGCGTAAAAGCCCAAACCACCTAAAAAATAGGGAGAGAAGTTATCGTATTCAATGAAGCGACCTTTGATAGAGCTAGTTAGACCCATTAATTTCATTCTTTCACTGTCATCTTTGTGCTCTGACATATGAGCGTTTAGAAGCAGGTCGAATGAGTAGCTGGCAGCATAGCTATAAAGGATATCGAAAGTGATTTTATCCTGACCGTATTTTGAATGATTACCAAGCAGGAAGGTTTGACCAATACCAAAACCCAGACCATGTTGCTGAAGGCGACGTGGAGCTCCCGAGCTTGGAGCGGCAGACTCGCTGGTATGTTCATCATCTTCAAGCTTTTCTTCTTTAACCGAAACGTCTTCTTTTAACTCTGTTTTGGTATTAGGAGTTTTGATTTTGAAGCTTTTATTAGTACTGGCAGCTGGTTTAGCTGTAGAAGAATCTTGGGCTAATGAAAAAGGCGAGTTAAAAAAACTCATGGCCACAAGGGCCATGAGTAATGTGCTGAAATTTTGTTTTCTCATGAACCTTAGATTAGTTCAGAGTCGTTGAATTTTCCAGAGAAGAATTCAAATTAGTAGCCATGAAAGGCATAGCAGCTTCAACAGCTGGAACGTCGAAAGTAAGGTTCAATTTACCTTCTAGGGCCTGGATGTAACCAGTCAGAGTGCCTTCTTCAGAACGGATTACGCGCTTAAGAAGTTCAACGTTACCTGGCTTCAGAGATTTTCTTTCCTGATCGAACAGAAGCTGAATCTGAGTCATATAAGTGATGTCGTTCTTAGACTTATTGTCGATAACCTGGATCTCGTGACCTTCACGGATGATCTGAGCGATTTCTTCAAGAGTTACGTAGCAGCTTTGGAAAGTGTCGTAAAGCTTGCGGTTCTGGTAACGCTTGATGATACGTACGTCTTTCATGTTATTCCCCTATTTGTGGTTTATACCCTTTTAAATCATTTTAAAGGTATATTAGTTAATCTTCTTTCCTGAGCAGGTGACGTCGTGGCACAAAGAACTTTTGTTTTTGCGCGCTGGCGACACACCATCGATTCGAGGGGGTTTTACTAATCCCCACCAAACAAGTCAACCCGCTCAGTCAAAAAAAATTCATAAGGAAAAAAATTCTACCTTAAGATGGTAATTTTTTCCCCTTTTGTCCGGAGGCAGTCTTATAAGTATCAGTAACTTAAGGGGTCTTTCATAACTGGCCAGAATGACGCGTTATCAATCCAAATTTCTAATAAAGGTTCCCTTGAAAGCCGAAAAGTCTCTAAAGGGGTCAATTGAGTGGTCCCTGGAAAGACAGGATGCCCATGAAAGCCTCGACCCCCATTCTTCTTCTCTGCCTTCTACAAATTTTCGTTAGCTGTTCCCATGCGCCTAAGCCGTCGGGTGACTATTCAGATATGACTGCGGAGCAAGTGGAGGACTTAAACAGAGAAGCTCTAGTGATTGCTTCACAACGATTAGAGCAGATGGTGAATCAGGCGCGTTTAAATCCACAGGTCAAAAATTATTTAGCCAGTGATCTATTTCTGAAGGCCAACATGTCGCTGATGGAAGGCGATTTCACTACGGCAGCTGTTTTATTCAAATATGTGGCTGATCTGGAACCGGAAGATGACTTTGTTCAGAAAAAATATGCCATCAGTTTAATCCGTACCGGCAATTTAGAAGAGTCAAAAGTGGTTTTGGATCGACTTTATAGAAAATCTAATGAAGAGAAAGTTGGAATGATTCTGGCAGGAGTTTATACTGGCCTGGATCAGGACCCTGAAGCAGATAAGCTGTATCAAGATATCCTGAAACGGAATCCTTCAAATGAAGATGCCTGTATTTTTTTGGGTAAGGGATATGCCGTCAAAAAAGAGCTGAAAAAAGCAGTCGCGCAATTATCCAGCTGCTCAAAGAACAATAAAAAAAGCGGTATCTACGATTATTACATCGGAAAACTGGCCATTGATCAGGGCAAGATTGAAGAAGCCATGGCTTCTTTCAAAAAAGCCTATAGCAAGCAGCCTGACCTGACTCAGGCGGTAAACGCTCTGGGAATTCTTTATGAAGAGAAAGAGCAGTTTGATTCTGCTATTAAACTTTATGAAAAGCATCTGGATAAAAAACCGATGGATCAATCGGTTCTTAATCGGGTAGTGCAGTTGTTGTTTGCCCGCGAGCGCTATAATACTGTCATCCCCTATGCCGAGCGCCTGAGCGACCTTGAGCCAGAGAATCTTAATCTGAAAGTTAAGCTTGGTGTTCTTTATACTGATGCTAAAAAATACCCGGAAGCCATTTCAGTCTTTAAGGACCTACTGGCCGTCGCTCCATCTTCAGACAAAATTCTATACTACCTTGGTGCCATTCATCAGGAGTTAAAAGAATTTCAGTCCTCAATTGAATATTTCAACCAGATTCCATCTTCGAGCGGGCTTTACACCGATAGCTCGGTGCAAATGGCGAACATGCTTTCAACCTTAGCTCAGGAAGAGTTTTATTCGGATCAGGGCGGGCATTGGCAGAAGAATTTTTTCACTCATATCAATAGGAAAATGCAAGAACATCCAACGATGCAGGTTGAGTTCAGCGTGGTGAAAGCTGGATTTTTTGAAGCGACCAATCAATACAAGAAA
This sequence comes from Halobacteriovoraceae bacterium, assembly GCA_040382895.1. GTDB lineage: Bacteria > Bdellovibrionota > Bacteriovoracia > Bacteriovoracales > Bacteriovoracaceae > Peredibacter. Next base: position 11,749 of record JBEIEO010000027.1, on the reverse strand, counting down.
GCTATGGAAACCCTCATGGTGGTACAGGATGAAAAATCCTTTTCTACTCAGCACAAGTATTACTTAGCTAACCTCTATGAAAAAGAAAAGAAATTCGAGGAATCTACAGCTCTCATACTGGGAATTATCGAAAAAGATCCTAAAAATGCCCATGCCTGGAACTTCCTTGGTTACTCGATGCTGGAGCGTGGAAATGAAATAGATAAAGCTTATGAATATATCCAGAACGCTCTTAAGCTGAGCCCGGACGATGGATACATTCGGGATTCACTAGGATGGTACTATTTCAAAAAAGGTGATTTCAAGAAAGCGCTGTCTGAGTTGCAACTGGCCCATAAGAAAGTGCCGGATGATGTCGAAATCCTTAAGCACCTGGCCATTGTGCATGTTGAAATGAAAGATTTCAAAAAGGCTAAAGACTTTTTGCAAACTGCATTGAAGCATGCGCGCTATCCGAATGATCGCCAATCCATTCTTGCTTCTATCGAGCAACTTGAAGGTGATCGTATTCCGGCCTCAGGGACTCATGATTAAGTTTTAAAAATTCTTGCCTTTCATATAGATTGGACTCAATATGAGGAACATGTTGAGTCACATCTATAGCCTTATCATTTTGTTCGCCGTTTCCTCTTGTGCCTTATTCAAAAGTCACAACCTCCAGGATAAAAAAACAATCCAACTTTTTGAATCGGTAAGTGTTCTGGGGGAAGGTAAGGGAAGACTAGGTATAGATAGTCATCAATACCTCTTTAGCTACGACGCAATTTTGAAAGATAAAAATACCTGGATTCTAGCTGCTAACATCCCCATCCACGGAGAGGAAGTCCTGATGTTCTCTGATCTTCAGAAAGATGTGGTTGATGCTGAAGGACGAGATCCCCTTGAGCTTAGAATCGAGAGAGGAATTGCGGACTATCTGAAGCAGCGAAGGAAGTCATCTGAACTGGCCAAGGTTTTCATTCAAGAGTTGAGAGGCATCATTCGTTTCTTGCTGAATAAAGAACTGGGAATATCAGTGACTTGTCAGGCAGAAGCAGATGGAGAGTACTGCCAGGATGGTCGGAATCGCTATTTCGCTTCGTCCGATTCTAAAAAGTTATCATTGAAAAAAACTATCGGTGACTTCCAAATTGAGTATGTTGCCCAAAATCTTACAGAGTCTATCTTCCGTAAGAGTAGTGTCTATCTCTATTCTAAGAACACCATCAATAAACAGGATACTCTGCTGTCCCTGGAACTGTTCTGGAAGTGATTTTCCAGATTAGTTGAGTGAATCGGTGGCAAAAAGCACCTCTTGTCAGGAACTTACTGTTTTTATAGTGATTAAATGTCGGATACGCATACAATATTGATATCCATTTTTTGAGGGAGCTTTGAACTATGAAAAGGTTAGTCCTGTTATTTGGAATTTTCCTGCTTGCAGCGAGCTGTAGTAAGGACCGGAACTTTGATGAAAGAGAACTTCATCTGATTTCCCCTGAAAAAATCGCAGGATTTGATCCGATTCATGCTTCCGATATGTACTCAGGAAATGAAATGGGCAAGGTCTATGAAGGTCTGTTCGAATTTCATCCTCTGAAGCGTCCTTACGAATTAATGCCAAACTTAGCTGAAACTCTTCCGGAGGTTTCTGCTGATGGTCTGACGTACACATTCAAAATTAAAAAAGGTGTTTTGTTCCATGATTCGTCAGCTTTTAAAGATGGCAAAGGTCGTGAGCTGAATTCCGACGATGTGCTTTATTCTTTAAAGCGTCTTGCCGATCCAAAGTTGCAAGCAAAGGGTTGGTGGTTATTTGATGATAAGATCCTAGGTCTGAATGAGTGGAAAGATAAGAATGCACCACTAGAAGCTTCTAATTACTCAGAAGAGATTGAAGGTCTTAAAAAAATCGACAATCATACTTTTTCAATTAAATTGAAGAAGCCTTACCCTCAGTTCCTCTATGCCCTGGCAATGCCATATTCATTCATTGTGGCCAAGGAAGCAGTTGAGCACTTTGGAAAAGAGTTCCTGAATCACCCAGTTGGAACAGGTCCATTCATTCTTCCAAAATTTGAGCAGACCAACCGTATCGTTTACACCAAAAATCCAACTTTCCGTGAAAAGCTTTATCCATCAGAGGGTGAAGAGGGCGATGACAAACTTGGACTTCTAGCGGATGCAGGAAAACGTATTCCTCTCGTGGACAAGATCATTGTAGATATTATTGTTGAGTCTCAGCCAAAATGGTTGTCTTTCCAGAAAGCGAAAGCTGACCTTCTGGAAATTCCTAAGGATAACTTTGATCAGGCCGTGATTGGCGGTAAAGAACTATCTCCGGAGCTAAAAGGCAAGGGCATTCGTCTCTTCGCTAATCCCCAGCTGGATGTGACTTTCTTTGCTTTCAACCATGACGATGCAATTTTCAAAAATAATAAAAAACTTCGTCAGGCCATCTCTATGGCCTGGAACCGTGAAGAAGCTAACAAGCTTTTCTACAACAGTGCAGCGGTTGAAGCTCAGTCGGTAATTCCTCCAGGACTTGGTGGTTACAGAAAAGAATTCAAAAACCCTTTCGTTAAATACGATCCGGAAACTGCCAAGAAACTTCTGGCCGAAGCTGGTTACCCGAACGGTAAAGGCCTTCCTGCCATCACAGTTCAAACTCGTAATGAAACGGTTGCCCGTCAGATCATCGAGCACTTTGCCAAGAACCTTGAGAAAATCGGCGTTCAAGTAAAGGTTGGCATGAATACCTGGCCGGAACTGGTGAACAAAGTGACTAAGCGTCAGCACCAAATGTACACCATGGGATGGGGCGCGGATTATCCAGATGCCGAAAACTTCCTGGGCCTTTTATATTGCCCGAATTCTTCTCCTGGCTCAAATGGTGCGAACTACTGTAATTCTGAGTTTGATAATCTTTTCGTAACAGCTACAGCTATGCAGGAATCTCCTGAAAGAAATGCGATGTACGAAAAGATGAATGAAATGATTGCTAACGAAGTACCCTGGATCTTCGGATTCCACCGTACTAAGTTCTACCTTTCTCATGCTTGGCTTAAGAACTACAAATTCATGGAATTCAACCATGCCCAGTTCCAGTACTTGAATGTAGATCTTGAAGTGAAAAAAGAGTTAAGCAAGAAGTTCTAAAAGGTATCACGTGACCAAGTATATTCTCCGAAGGCTCCTCTACATGATCCCAGTATTGTTGGGAGTTAGCCTTATTATCTTTGTTCTCTTTAACTTAGTTGCTGGTGACCCGACTGCTGTTCTACTGGGAAAAAATGCGACGGCTCGTCAGATGGCCGATCTCCGGGAGCAGCTAGGTCTGAACAAGTCTTTGTTCGCTCAGTATATGGACGTGGTGAAGTCAGCCTTCACTTTTAACTTCGGTTATTCATGGGCCACTAAGCAGGAAATCACTTACATGATCAGACAAGGAGCCTATCCGAGTCTGTGTTTGTCGATTCCGGCATTTGTGCTTTCAACCGTTTTCTCATTGATCATTTCTCTATTTGTGGCCTACTACCGGGGAAAAGGAATTGATCTCTTTATCCGTTTTCTTTGTATTGCAGGTATGAGTATTTCGGCCCTGGCCTACATCCTGTTCTTTCAGTGGTTCTTTGCTTTCGAGATGGGATGGTTTGAGATCTCAGGTTTTGAGTACGGTTTCCCAGATTTCATTCCTTACATCGCACTTCCAGCCATTATCTGGATTCTCCTGAGCCTTGGACCGGATGTCCGTTTCTTCCGAACAGTGATCCTGGATGAGATCTATCAGGACTATGTTCGTACTGCCCGTGCGAAAGGCCTTTCGGAAATCAATATTCTCCTTAAGCATGTGCTTAGAAATGCCATGATTCCGATTATTACGTATGTGGTGATTCAGCTTCCATTCCTGATACTGGGCGCTCTTCTATTGGAGAGTTTTTTCAGTATCCCCGGTCTTGGTGGTATGACTCTGAATGCATTGAACTCATCAGACTTTCCGGTCATTAAGGCTATGGCGATTCTTTCAAGCGTGATGTACATCGTGTTTGGTTTGATCTCAGACATCCTTTATACCTTTGCTGATCCACGCGTGAAGTTGAAGTAGGTAAAACATGAAAACAAACTCATTGTGGAAAGATGCTTTCCTTCGTTTAGCTAAAGACAAGTGGGCATTGATATCACTGATCATCGTGGTTGCTTACGCCCTGGTAGCCATCCTTTCATCGTTGGGGATCATCGCCTCAGGTTGGGCCCAGGAAGTAGGAGCTTCGAATCTTCCGCCAAGTACTGAATACTGGTTTGGTACCGATATTTTCGGACGTAGTGTGCTGACAAAGGTAATCCGCGGAACTCAGGTCGCTATGTCAGTAGGCCTTGCGACATCTTTGATTGCTATCCCTATCGGGGTTTTTCTGGGTGCCATTGCCGGTTATTTCGGTGGATGGGTAGATGACATGATCACCTGGCTCTACACAACTTTTTCTTCTATCCCGAACATCATGCTTCTCATTTCTATCACGATGATTCTGGGCAAAGGATTATTTGCTGTGTACGTCGCCCTGGGAGCCACCAGCTGGGTTACGCTTTGTCGTTTGATCCGTGGTGAGGTGATGAAACATAAGGAACGCGAATACGTTCAAGCTGCAGGTGCTATCGGTGGTGGACATATGCGAAAGCTCTTTTTGCACATTCTTCCTAACGTAACCCACATTGTGATCATCAATACCTCACTACAGTTTCAGGTGGCGATTAAATCAGAAGTTATTTTGTCGTATCTGGGCCTGGGAGTGCAGGGTGAGCCAAGCTGGGGAACAATGATCGATGATGCCAAACTAGAACTTGCCCGTGGAGTCTGGTGGCAGCTGGCAGGAGCGACTCTTGCTATGTTCTTAGTGGTTCTTGCCTTCAATTTACTAGGGGACGCATTACGTGATGCCCTTGATCCAAAGCTCAAAGGAAAATAGAAATGACTTCTACTCCTCTTCTGCAAGTAAAAAACTTAACTGTTGAATTTGCCACCGGCGAAGGGTTAGTTCGTGCGGTTAATAATATCTCTTTCGATATCCCGGCGGGCAAGACCATCGGGATCGTAGGTGAATCTGGTTCTGGGAAATCGGTAACTTCTCTGGCGGTGATGGGATTACTCCAAAAGCCTGCAGCGAAGATTCCATCTGGTGAAATCCTGTTTAATGGAATGGATCTTCTGAAGTGCTCAGACTCCCAAATGCGAGATCTACGTGGAAATCAGATTTCCATGATTTTCCAGGAACCAATGACCAGCTTAAACCCAGTGTTTAAAGTAGGTGATCAGATCGCCGAAGCTATTCGTATTCACAAAAAGATTTCCTATAAAGAAGCTTGGGAAAAAGCAGTTCATTTAATGAATCTGGTAGGAATTCCTAATCCCTCTGCCAGTGCTCATAAATATCCGCATGAAATGTCCGGCGGTCAGAAACAACGGGTAATGATAGCGATGGCGATTTCATGCGATCCGAAGCTGCTTATTGCTGACGAGCCTACGACAGCACTTGATGTGACGATTCAAAAACAAGTGCTGGAGTTGTTGCATAAACTCCAGCAGGAATTCCATATGAGTATGATGTTCATTACTCATGATCTGGGAGTGATTGGTGATATTGCAGATGACGTAGTCGTTATGTACCGTTCTAATGTTGTCGAAAAAAATAACGCCAACTCAATCTTCACTGAAGCTCATCATCCTTACACCAAAGGTCTTTTGGCCTGTCGTCCGAAGCTTGGGGCAAATCCTCGTCGTCTTTTGACGGTGAGTGACTTCATGACCGAAGATGGTAAAGAGAAAGTCGTACCAGCAGAAAGAATCGTGGTCTTTGATAAAGAATCTGAGAAAGGTCGAAGTGACAAGGTTCTACTGGAAGTCAAAAATCTGGTCACACAATTTCCAATAAAGGGCGGGTTGTTTGGTCGTACGGTTGATCATTTCAAAGCGGTGAATGATGTGATTTTTACACTTAAAAAAGGGCAAACACTCGGACTTGTGGGCGAATCAGGATGTGGTAAAACCACTTTAGGAAGAACCATTCTTCGTTTGGTAGAGCCAGCCTCAGGAAGTATCATCTATGACGGTAAAGACATAACCAAAGCCTCTCACGAAGAAATGCGTCTTCTCAGAAAGAAAATGCAGATCATTTTTCAGGATCCCTATTCTTCTTTGAATCCCCGTATGACTGTCGCCGATATCTTGATGGAGCCTCTGGTTATCCACAATGAAGGTGGATCAAAGTCCAATCGTTACAATATGGCGAGAGAACTTCTGGAAAAAGTGGGGCTGAGTTCCTCTCAAATGAACCGTTATCCGCATGAATTCTCAGGTGGTCAACGGCAGCGTATCTGTATTGCTCGAGCCCTGATGCTTCGTCCGGAATTTGTTATTTGTGATGAATCAGTTTCTGCATTGGATGTATCGATTCAGGCGCAAGTGCTGAACTTGTTGCTGGATCTTCAGCAAGAGTTTGGTTTGACTTACGTCTTTATTTCTCACGATCTTTCAGTGGTGAATTTCATTGCCGATGAAGTTGGTGTGATGAATAAAGGTCAGATTATCGAAATGGATAAAGCAAGCCAGATCTATAAGAGTGCCAAAGAAGAATATACACGGTCGCTGCTTTCTGCGATTCCTAAAGGTGAGACGAAACGCTCACTGGCAAATTTGGTCTGAAACAAATCGACATTAGATAAATAGAAAACCCGGATTAATCCGGGTTTTCTATTTAAGCTGTCGCCTGATAGGGGCGAATTTTCGAATAAAACTTCAGGAAGAGAAGACTGAAGGTCAAGTTCAGATAAACGTTAAGGTTCCAATTCCCTTCGATTATAAATGTATTCAAATACACCCCACTCATACCACAAACATAAGTTCCAAAAACAGACACGGCATTCAGCTGGTACGGGAAGAATTTTGGGAATACGAGTTTTGTCACAAAGAGCGCAAGCAGAGCTCCACCAGTCCAGGTCTGTGCTCGCAATCCAAGCATTAACAATCCATCAAATTTAGTAGAGAGAAGGGCCACTGCCAGGATCATAGCTACGATGGCGATGGAATCTAAAAACGAATAAAGCTTCATTCTTTTTTCATAGTTCCGGTTTGGAAGGATGTCATTATAGATGGTTGCTCCCAAAGCATTGATGATGGAGTCCAGGACACTCATGGTGGCGGAAAGAACACCGGCCACCATTAAACCTCTCAGGCCAGCAGGGAAGTGATTCACAATGAAGTGAGGGAACAGATAATCTGCGCTGGCGACTTCTGGCATAGGATGTTTTTGATAGAAAGCCCAAAGTAAAGCACCAACCCCTAAAAAGATGGAAGCCACACCAATTGATAAGAAAGAAGAAAAGAAAATGGCTTTTTGGCCGCCTCGAAGATTTTCGTTTGCGGTCATTCGCTGAGCAAAATCCTGATCTACACCATGGGTGGAAATATCAAAAAGACATCCACCAAGCAGACCAAGAATGATTGAAGTTGGATCGGCCCAGTTAAAGAGTGTTGTTTTCCCAGCGGCACTGGCGGCTCCCATCATTTCACTCCAGGACTCACCTGCAGTGATGGGAATATAATAATGAGCGAGGAGTCCACCTAGTATGAAAATACACAACTGCAAGATATCGGTTCGCACTACTGCTTTAAGTCCCCCGACCTGTGTGTAGAGCAGTGTTAAGACTACAATTCCTACGAGTGCTACCGGAACCGTGAGATTGAAGAATTGAGAGATCAAGATGGAGCCTGTAAACAGACGAACACCAATCGCTACAACTTTAGCCAGAGTATAGAAACTAGCCATGAGTCTTTGACCTGAGAGTACGCCACGGCCTTCATTGGCCATGACACCGTAAATGGTAATGCCACGATTGTAGACTCGTGGAACGATCACGGTGGCGATAACAAATCGGGCCACTACGGTACCCAGGTACATTTGAATAATAGAGAAGTCTGTTTTGAATGCTTGAGCTGGAACACCGATAAAAGTTAGTGCCGAAACTTCAGTGGCAATAATCGAGCACATGGACTCAAAAAAAGTGAGAGACTTATTGGCCAGGAACTTTTCCTGAGCGATTTCGTCTTGTGTTTTTAGGTCCGATTCGTGTTGCTGGCGGGAAGACCAAATGGCGATTCCGAAGATCGAAACCACATAAGTTATGACCAGAAGCCAATCAATTAGCTGAATATTCATGAATTTTCCCTTTCGATTATCCTACGATAGCAGTCAACATTCGTCCATTTTAAACCCGTCTCAAACTAAAGGTTTTAATTCTCAATTTCACTCTGGGACCTCCCGATAGGTCTTTAGAAGTATTGGATTTTTATGAACCAACCGAATGAAAAAATGATTGCACTACCCATCAAAGATTTTGCCAAAAAAATCATCTGTGATGGTCATCTTTATTTGAAGTCCAAAGAAGGTCGAAGATTTTATTTACTGAAGCCGGGACTTTTAATTGATCAAGCATTCGTGAAAAAGTTTGCACTGACACAAACCGTTTTTGATTTCCAGCCAGTCACTAATCAAGTTGTGATTGATAAATTCTCAGAGCTCTTCAAGCAATTAAAGTATCTGCACTTTGAAAAAGATCTTCGAGAGAAAACTCAAGAGATTGTCGCAGCTTTTAAAGAGATCTACTCAAAAGATGAACATTTTTTAAGCTTCGCTCTAGCATGTTTTAATGAGTTTTGTGTTATCCCTAAAGAAGACCTGAATCGGTTACATGAAACAGATATACATCTATTCCGAAAGTCACTCTATACAGCTGCTTTTTCAGTCATCATCGGATTTGGCAACGACTTTTATCATTACGCCATGATTAAGGATTTTTACAACATATCCATGGGACTGGACTTGGGACTGTGTGAGAGTAGTTATAGTTACTTTGTCGCCGAAGCCTGTAATTATGAAAATCAACATCCGGGTGAAGGCAAAAAGTGGATCGTAGGGCAGGGAGCGACACCTCAGGAGCAGACCGTTTTTCTGCAGCATCCTTTAAAGAGCCATGAGTTTTTTAAAAAGAATTCCCAGATACTCTCATATCCTGAACTGGCAGAAATTGTTCTTTATCAACACGAACTATCAAATGGCGCTGGATTTCCAAGAGGAATTCCAAAGGCACAAGTTTCAAGTTGGGAAGCTGTGGTCGTACTGGCAAGCTCCATGGTGGATATTGTAGCAGACTATAATTTTGAAAAGAATGTGGTGAACTTTATCTTTGATTTTCAGAATGAAAAGATGAAAGAGATTCCAGTTCAGCGAGTCTATAAAAAGATCTGTATGGTTCTAGGCGATATCTATAAAGAAAAGAGGTCAGCAAGCTGATGGCAAAGGATAATAAACCAATTATTATTCTGAATCTCACAGGTCAGCTCTTTCCAGAGTTGGGAGATTATTTTGCCAAAAAAGCTCTGACTGTCATTGATCCTCTGGAAAGCCCTGTCGATGGACAAGAATGGACTCACATCATAACCAAAGATGTCGCCGATTTCACTCTCATTGCTGATACCTATAATACAATTTCCAAGGATATAAAGGTTATTTCTTTATCCGGGGTAGAAGACATCCAAAACTTCATCCTGGCCAATGGTAAACTCATCCTTTGTGAAGTCTGGATGAAGAGTCCCCTAGGTGAATTCATCCTGGATAAATTTTTCCAGGAATATGGTGGGATCTCCCTTTCAGAAAGCTACCCTGCGTTTTTAGAAAGAGGCTCTTTTAATATAACCAATCCGTTCAATACCGGTGAATACCTGGATCGACTGGTTCATTCAGCATTCATGGATGGGATTAGTGCCCTGGCCGTTAAAACATTCTTCGATCACTCGGTGATGTATCTTACATCACTGAAGAAAAGCGGAAAGATAGGGCTTCCAATTGAAGTTCACTACGGATACTTTAACGACGTCTTTGGGGTCCAACTTCATTTCTTTACACAGGGACTGGAATTGGAAGATGTTACTTTTAGCCTCTCAAATGAAATCAATCGTCGCTCTGACAACTACTTACTAAACGTTGCTGTCCATTCAAGCGACTTCTTTGATTTTTCACTACTAAAAGAAGTTAATAAAACTATTATAACCGCTCTTTGGACTAAAGATGAGCGTATAAAAAATGAGAATCGCGGTTTATTGTTATCGGAGCTTTCTGCTTCTGCAAAACTCACAGAGTATCCTTCGGAAGGTGTGACTTCCTTTCAAACAACGAATCATGAGCTAGCCGATATTACAGATAGCGTGACAATCTCAGGATCTGAGGAACGTGATGATTTCCTGCATGTTATCAAAGGCTCTTCTTCAGATAAGCCTTTCTCTCAAATAGTCAAAGGATCGAAACAAGAAAAGGATAATTTCAAGACGGTTTTCAAGCAAAATGAAACGGGTAGTACTACTGTTGATAAAGAAAACGAAAAGAACCTTAATTTAAAAATTAGTACACTCAATGTTGAAAATGACGGCCTTAAAGCCAAGATAAAAACTCTCATGTCTGAGGTTAAAATCCTGAAGGATTCTAAAACTCATCTAGCCGAGATGAATGAAAAGGCTCGACAGGCGGTAGCAGCTGCAACAGCGGCTAGTTTTCAGAGTAACCAGAAAGCGGACACGGTCATCAAAGAACAATTCCTTCAGAAAATAAAAGATCAGCAGATTTTAAGTGAAAACGAGGCGAAGAAGCTTGTAACCATTATTGAACGTGAGAATAAGTTTGTTGCAGAAGCTAAGGACCTAGACCTTAAACTGAGAAAGGCTCAGATTGAGGCGATACAGAAAGAAAGTTTTTTTGCTCAGGAAGTTGAGAAGTTTCAGAGACAGCTAAATGCTAAAGAGATGGTTGTTACTAAGATCAAAGAAACTCTTTCTAAGCTAGTAGAACAAAAAGACAACGAACTTCGTGTCACTGAAGCGAAACTAGATCAGGCCACTAAAGCACTGGCATCTAGTCAAAGTCAGTCCCAGGCAAACCAAATCCGTGAATTGCAGCGCCAGGTGCTTAATCTTGAAAAGATGATTGAGATCTATAAAAAGCAGATCCAGAAACCGGTGGAGATATCGGAAGAAGACAACTCCAAAGATGAGAACAAGCGGCTTACCATGTTGAATAATCAGATGAAAAACCAACTGGAGATGGCAAAAAAAGAAATCACCAAATATCAGGAACGGACAACTCAAGATTCTTCTCTGCTTAATAGTCTGAAAGCAGAGAAGGGGAAATTAGAGCAGATGTTGAAGAAGATCATGATGGAGGCCAAAAAAGAAGAACATACGAATAACAATCAGCAGTTTGAGATTGAGATTAAGAAGCTCAGTACTCAAGTTGAGTTTCTGGATAAGCAGCTGAAAGAAAGTCATCTCAAAACCAGGGACCTGGAACATAAACTGGCCGATGCCCTGAAGAACCAGAGAAAAGACGTAATTACTGACCAGGAAAGCAAAGGCAAAACTGCTCATCTGGAGAATAACGTCCGTAAATTGACCCAGGATTTGGTTGAGAGCCGAAATCAATTGGCCGAAATGAAAAAAGAAACCAATAAACTGCGCCAGGAAAAGACAGCTCTTCAAAATCAAATGGATAAGATGAAAAAAGAGAGTGATAAAAACAAACCTGCAGTGCCCAAAAAACCTGGAGCTGGAGGAAAAGCTGCTTAATTTCTTATAAATTTCTTGCCAAAATGTTCATTTTCTCCGAATATCTTCTTCTCTTTCAGTCAATGCCCAGTTGGTGGAATTGGTAGACACGCCAGACTTAGGATC
>JBEIEO010000026.1:0-19072 GCA_040382895.1 Halobacteriovoraceae bacterium | reverse complement strand
GTCCTAGCAAACCAAGTGGTCCTAGTAAACCAAGTGGTCCTCGCGGACCAACATATCGCGATCCAAAAACAGGTAGATTTTCTAAAAGACCACCTGGATTATTCAGAATGTGAGTTGGGATTTTGATTTTCCCTAAGTCGTGGAGCAAACCACCAAGGCCGGCGTGAATCAGTTCTAGTCGCTGGGCCTTCGGATTAATCGATTTGTAGATGGTGATACAGTACATCGAGACGTTGATCGAGTGATCGTAGGTGTAAAAATCATGGAAGCTTAAATTGGCAATCAGGTTTCGAAGAGAATCGATGTTATGGTTATCCAAAACATCCACCATGTTCTCCACCACTTCTTTACAGCCTTCGATGTTTTGAGAGAGATACTCAGTTGAGAACTCTTTATTTTTATCGAAGATGTTGTGGAGATATGTGAGAGCAGCGTCTTTAATGACTTCAGTTTTTTTCACATCGTCAGCTTCAGATTTAACCAGGGAGCGCAGGTACACCCGGCGCTGATCCTCAGGCACATAGAGCTGCAGGTACTTGCGGTGATATTCTTCGAGATCGACTTTATTCAGCACTCCACCGGTAGGGAAGATGCGCACGAACTTTTCTTTTTCTTTGATGGTTGATGAGTTGACGTAAAGGTCATAGTCGATGGGCCTATCCACCTGAATAAGGTCGTACCTGACCGAGAAAAAACTCCGTTTATCTTCCATGGTTAATATATTACCATTTCCGAAATTCATCGGGATACTAGATCAAATCTTCCCCTAAAATCCGAGGTTTATAGGTCAGCTCTAAACAAGAAAGCCCACTTGCGTGGGCTATCTCATCAATAAATCTAGATAATTCTTAAGACTAGAACGGGATATCGTCAGCAGCGAAATGAGCATCGTTAGAGATCTGGTAATCCTGATGCATGTTAGTCTCAGCAGCTGGGGACTGGTTGAAAGACTTATCCACGTTGGTGTTGTTGTTAGCAGTAGCTCCGCCAATGAACTGGACAGTGTTGGCCAAGATTTCAGTGGTGTAACGTTTTGAACCATCTTTATCGTCCCAAGAACGAGTTTGAAGGCGGCCTTCAACGAAAGCCTGGCGACCTTTTGATAGGTACTGGTTACAAAGTTCAGCTAGCTTGCCCCAAACAACAATACGATGCCATTCAGTTTTTTCCTGCTTTTGACCCTGTTTATCAGTCCAAGATTCAGTGGTGGCCATTGAGAAGTTACAAACATCGGCTCCACCTGGAGTGTATTTCAACTCTGGATCTTGTCCTAGACGACCTAATAAAATAACTTTGTTTACGCTCATAAATGCTCCTTCGCATGGGAGATACAGGAAATAGTGATGTACTTTACTATCCCACTTTCATACCTCAGGTTTAAATTTTAAGAAAAGAATATTTTCTTTCCTTGTCTGTCCTTTCCCTATGAAAAGCAGCGGCCAGCTTTTAAACCTGTAAGCGTTTGAAATTCAGAATTGAATAATGCAGATCGGAAAAAAAATTACTGAGTCCGGACGGAATTTTCTTTAGAGCGAGCTTCGGCATTTCTAGCTCGCACCAAAATAGGACTCTCTGGATTTTGTTTAAGAAACTCCTCCACCTTCCGGCGAGCCAGCTTCACATCCTTCTTGTACCACTTGGGATCAAATCCACAGTAAGGGCACTTCAGGTCTTTTCGGTAGAGTGATTTATGAATGCTCTCAAATAGGGCCCAGATCAGAGGTAAGGTCATGGCCCCACGCCACTCAAAATAAGAGTAAGTCGCGGCTGTTACCCCAATCGTGAGAACCAAAATCTGAATGTAGTGAATGGACTGGAGATGCCGGGAATAACGAAGCACTCGAGGTGAGCTACAAAGAGCGCAGAAACATTCCGTCCTGGAAGATGTCTTTTTGGTCTTGAATGTCCGAGAAGAGTAATCGTTCATGCAGGTTCTCCTGAAATTATTATTCCATAGATTCCCACTCGGCGCTTTGAGAGCAAGTTTTTCCCTGTTTTTTCGATTTTTGACGTGCCTCTAGGCATCCCGCGATGCCTAGGGAGGGGAAAATTCAATGAAGGGTAAAAACAAGGTGGGTTGCTAGGAGAGGTATAACGAATTCAGCAAACGTTCAGCTTCCAAAGATCGCTACCCTTTGGATCGCTTTACACCTCGCAAACGCCGTACCAAAATAAGAGAACGTAATATCCATCACTTTAACTGACTAAAAATGGCGCTAGTGGCAAAACGCAACCAAAGCTTGACCCTACCTAGGAATGAACGGGGACAAATCAGTATCTTTTTCTCCGCTTCCCTGGTGGTGTTCATCTCTATTATCGCTTTCGTGATAAACGTAGGATTATTCGTTAAGGCCAAGATCAATCTGCAAAACGCTACGGACGCAGCAGCTTTTGCAGGTGCCGCCGTTCAGGCCCGTCAGTTAACCAAGATCGCCTATCTGAACTGGGAAATGCGAAACATCTACAAAGAGTGGATGTATAAGTACTACGTGGTGGGATCCCTCAATACGCCAATGGTGGAAGATCCAAATGCTGCGGGAAATACATGTGGTGGCCAAAAGTGTATGGACTTCCGACTGGCCGATGATGTGAATGCCATCTCCGGAGCAACTTCTTCTGATCCCTACAACTTTCCTGCTGTTTGTATCCATATCGCCGGTTCTGAAACTAACGTCTGTAAACGTTTTGCGGTTCCCGGTCTACCGGAATTCGGTGGGTATAGCATTCCAGGTACCGAAGAAGCTTCGCGATCTTTCATCGATGCTCTGATCGGTGGTAAAATTAACGACTGTGTTGAGAGATCTAAACTTAACATGCTGGTTGCTACCACTTGGGCTTACAACATTATGCCTAATCAGTCCGGTGGATCAGACACTCTCGCCGGACGTGGTCCAGCTATTCTATCTGACCGACAGGGTGCCTGGCCCAAGGCTGTAGAGATGGCGATTCGTATCCGTAATCTGGAATTCGCCATGAACCGGGAAGCGGTCATAAAACCAGTTTGCGCTTCTGGCGGAAATGGGTGTGACCCCATCACGAACTATGAGAACGCCAACATGCTTGGTAATGAAAGATTAATCAAGGCTTTCTATAGCGGTTATCGAAATCTTGGAAACCACGTCGATAATGAAATGAAGAGTTCATTTCAGCTAACAGAATTGCCTCCGAAAAAATTTCCCAAGCAAACTCAGTGGTCAAACTCAAGTCTTCTCATTCCTAATGATCAGCTTTATGAAAAGCAGTACGTCGATCTGCGTTTGATGACTGTTAATCTTGCTACTTTCTATGCTGCCTTAATCCCGCGTGCGGACTCGGCAACTTCCGGTGCCTGTGATATTTCCAAAGTGGCCATTCCGGTTCCAGGATATCCTTTGGGCTACTACAAAAGTCCAGATGTTCTGACTTACTATGCAGTTCGAGGCCAGGCTGAATTTGAGGGTATGTTCAATCCTTTCTCGGTTGATAACTTCAAGCTAACAGCTTATGCTGCTGCAAAACCATTCGGTGGAAGAATCGGGCCAATGCTCTTCACTCAAGGGGCCAACCAGGAATTCATCCGCGGGCGAGAAGTATCCAGTGGTAAATTTCGCTCACTCCCTTACGTATCAGCTCTGGATGTAACCGACGCTCCCAATCGTTTTGTTCCAGGTGGAAAGCTTGCCGCGGGAGAATTTGCACCGGGTGCTCCTCTTCCAGTTAACGTCGATCCAAGTAAGCCCTTCTGGATTATTGATAAGTCTTCGGCCATTGGTGGTCTTTCTTCCAATTCTTCAGTGATGTTCGGAATCCCTAATTTAGTTTATGACTACATCACCAACGGGGATAATCCTAACTACAGTCCAGCTCCCTACGTGGACGGACCAAATCCACTCTTCACGATTGTTCCCGCCCAGGGTTACGGCGGAGATAAATCCGTAGGACTTTATAACTTTGATTTATTTAAAAAATTCCGCGGAGATCTTTCCGGGACTGTGACTCCGGAAATGCTGACAGATCAGATTCGCCGGGTAAGAGCTCCGACTTTCTACGAAGCGGCCAACTACCTCATTCCCACTCCCACACAATTCAACCTGGATAATGGTGTCGATTCTTTTGGTGTCTTCCGAGGAAATGGTAGTGAAGTTCAAACTCAGATTAATGGTCTGAAACTATATACCGGCGAGCTCTATGCACCTTTACATAAAAAAGACATCAATCAGGTAGA
Organism: Halobacteriovoraceae bacterium; assembly: GCA_040382895.1. Taxonomy (GTDB): domain Bacteria; phylum Bdellovibrionota; class Bacteriovoracia; order Bacteriovoracales; family Bacteriovoracaceae; genus Peredibacter. The sequence goes on along the minus strand of JBEIEO010000026.1, from coordinate 14,868 downwards.
TGTACTGTATAGGGATTCAGCTCACGTGCGCGATAGCATCATCGAATACATGAAGCGCCAGCAGCCAGCCATGCAAAACTATGTCTGGGCCTTGAATAAAGCAGCGATTCAAACATACCAGACTTCTTTTTCAGCATCCGCCGCTGCCCAGGGAGCCCAGGATCGCTATGAAGCGGCAGCGAAGAAAATCTCTGACATCGATGTAAAAGTGACTGGACCAAATGCTCATACCTCACAATTTCCGGCCAGCTGTGACAGCTTGTCCGGGCAATTCTGGCAATTCTACTACGGTGATCCGGAATTTGGTTTTCAACAGGTAACAGATCAATCACAGTGCCCGCGCTCATTATTGGATCTATTGAATAACTACTTTGCAGCCACGGCCAATGATCCCGGCTACGATCCTTACCATTACAAATTTGAGTATTCTTTTTATGAGCCAAACTTTGGCTCTAATAAACTCAGACTTTATTCCGGATATACTCCAGGGCCTTTTAATGGGATCGGAGAGGATGGAAAACTGAACCCTCCTGGTGGATTCCCCTCGACTCAAGAAATCATGCGACGCAACTTTTATTCGACAAAGCTAGTCACGCTTAACTCGCTGCAGTCCGGCGGGAACTATGATGAAAAAGTAAGAAACTTTGTCATCCATTCTGAAGGTGACATTACCACTGCCGGTGGCGATATCGCTGTAAGTACGTGGGCCAATCCTTTAGATGCCAGCTCTATTGGGATCGATCTTAGCTCTATTGAGTATTAATAAATCCTGACTTGAAATTAAGCCTTCCGACACTCTATAATCAGGGTGTCTAAAAATCACCTTCACTAGCAAAAGGATCTTTTGTGGCATCGAAAAAGACCAAAAAAGTAACAAAAAAAGCACCAGCTAAAAAACCAGCAGCGAAGAAAGTTGCCCCTAAAAAAGCTCCGGCGAAGAAAGTTGCCCCTAAAAAAGCAACTGCTAAAAAAGTTGTAGCGAAAAAAGCTCCAGCGAAGAAAGCCGCTCCAGCAAAAAAAGCAACTGCTAAAAAAGTTGTAGCGAAAAAAGCTGCTCCAGCCAAAAAAGCGACTGCTAAGAAAGCTGCTCCAGTACCGAAAGCTAAAGCCGCTCCAAAAGCCAAGGTTGCTCCAGCTCCAAAAAAAGAAAAGAAAGCTGTTGTTCCTGAAGTTATTGCTAAGACACCTGCTCACGCAGCAACTGCTCCTTTCAATGACGACTATACTTCTGATTCCATCAACGATGATTTCGATGCCGAGTTCGATGCTGATGATGAAGAAGAAGGTGGCGAAGCAAAGCCAGCGGACGAAGCTGATGAAGATGAAGAAAGCAGCTATGGTTACGGCTGGGGTTACGAAGAAGGTCTAGACTCTCCTGAAGAGGAAGATGAAGAAGACGAGTTGGATGAAGACGTAGAATACGTTAAAGGTCCAAAAAAGAAGTCTGACGAAGACGAAGATGAAGAAGACGACGATTACTAAATAACAAAATGGCTCCTTCGCGGAGCCATTTTTTTTTGAGAGGTATCTATGAAAGAACACACACTAGATCTCTACTACTTTGAACAATGCCCTTTCTGTCAGATCGTCATGCAGGCCCTGAGAGTCACAGGTCTTGAGGAAAAAGTGACTTATTATGACATTCACGAGAATCATAAATACAAAGAGAAACTAATTGCTGATACTGGCAGAGGTACTGTCCCTTGTATGTACATCGACGGAAAGCCGATGCATGAGTCTCGGGACATCGCAAACTGGCTTCACGAATATGCCAGAAAATTGCAGCAAGGTGAGGAAACAGAAGGGAGAGCTTAGTGGAGATCCGGGACCCCGTTCATGGTTCGATTCCCATCAATGATGCGGAGATTGAAATTTTAGAGCATCCTTTTTTTCAACGCTTAAGAAACATCAAGCAACTCGGTTTTTCGGAATACGTATTTCCGGGGGCTACTCATACCCGCTACCTACACTCAATTGGTGTCATGAACGTTTCTACCCTGGTGTTTAATAGTCTTTTCAAAGATCAAAACAACTCGGAAATTCTTCGTCTGAAAGAAACCCTACGTCTGGGCTGCCTTCTTCATGACATTGGTCACGCACCTTTAAGTCACTCGACGGAATCGGTGATGCCTAATGTGTCGGCTTTAAAGCTTCCTCGGCAGTTTCATGAAGCCCGTGATCGTCAGGCGAGCCACGAAGACTATACTATCAAGTCTATCACCGACAGCTCATTCACTGAATCCTTTAAAGGGGTTCGCAAAGAGTTTGGCGTAGATCCGGTAGCCGTTGCCGAACTGGTGGTAGGTCAAACAAAACACGCAGACTACTTCACCGTTAACGGCATTAACTATTTTCCTTTGCTGCATCAGTTGGTTTCATCGGAAATGGATTGCGATCGCATGGACTATCTTTTGCGTGACAGTTATTTCTGTGGAGTCAGTTACGGAAAATTTGATCTAGATTGGATCATTGATAACCTAAAGATCTGTCCGGAAGGGAATGTCGCTTTTCTGGGAATCTCCGAGAGGGCCATTTCAACTTTTGATGATTTTTTACTTTCACGCTTCCATATGTTCATGATGGTTTACTTCCACTATCGCGCGGTTTGCCTGGAACAGATGCTTCTGCGCTACTTTGAAAGTGCCAAATCTGAATACTACATACCTGCCGACATTGAAGCTTACCTGGAACATGATGACTCGTATCTTTATCGGGTGCTTAAGCACTCGGATAATATCTGGGCCAAACGAATCGTGATGAACGATATCCCGAAAAAGATCCTCGAAACTTTCGGTGCGGTCCATGTGGATCAGATGCATGATCTGGAAAAATTCCTTAAAGGTGAAGGGATCGATTACATTAAGTGCTCATCGACCGGGAGACTTTCCAAGTACTACTCGGCCAATTCTCCTCAGCAGGAATATCCGATGAAGGTGATGCGAGAGTCATCGCTCACGAAAAATCATCGCTCGGTTAAAAACATTCAGGACGCGACCGACTTGTTTCAGAAGTACTCTGTGTCTCATGCTGTAAGCAGAATTCACTGTGACTTTGAAAAACTCAGTCCTTCAGCTCAGAAGAAAATTCTGGAAATCATTCAGGCTTAATCACTATGTATAAGTTCTTTCTCTATACTGTGCTGATTATTCTCTATCTTGGTCTGGCCAAAGCCCTGTCTCCGTCCGAGCATGGAGTCCAGTACCTGCAAAATGAAAGAGGTTTTTCCAAACTGATCAAAGGTAACCAATCGACGATTATTCTGGTGGATACTCATGCCACTGGTTTTTTGATCAAAACCTATTATCAAAAGTATCGGGTAATCTCGGGTTATGACAGTGTGGAAGAATTGATCGTAAGAACGAGTAAAGAATTCGCCAAAAAAAATCTTTATCACATTGGATTATCTCTTTACCGGAAGTCCGACGATGCTGAAGAGTTTCTCCCTTTGCCTCCCGGTAGTCTTTATATCGGTAACCGCGAGTTCGGGGACTGGAAGACAAACAAAAAAGGCATTGCCCGATGGAAGTTTAATAAAGTGTTTAAGAACTTTCCCAAGTACCTGGGTTGGGGAAAATTTCGACCGGATATCGAGTTTTATCAGCAGATGCGCTCCAGTGTGAGCTTAAATAAACCTTTCTATGGGATTCATAATGAATTCGGTCCTAATGGAAAAGTTACCCGCGAGAGTTTTCCTCACTTCTTCCGTGAAGAGCGTATGAAGAAGGTTGATATGAAGACCCTCCTGATTGAATACTTTAAAGAGAATTTTTAAGGATTTACCATGGCCGAAATTTTTGATCGTCTCGTTATCAGGATCCTGCTTGCGGGCTTTGTATGCCTCATGATCTATCTATATCGATACGCCCATGTCATATTCTACCCCAGCGTAAAACGACAAGTTCTTAAAAGAATTCATCCTGCAGAAAATCCGGCGGATACCCTGCACCTGTTTTCACGTCTGGTAGGAATCTCGATTATCTTTTCTTCCATCACCTTCAATGAGTCTTCGGGGTTTTTCCTGAGTCTCTTTCACTTTGGAGTCTGGGGAACCATCGCCGTTATCCTTTACCTTCTTTCGCTTTATATCATCGAATCTATCGTCTTCTACAACTTTGATTACACCGATGAAATCCTGAAGCGCAAAAACATGAGTTATGCCTTCATTAGTTTCTGCCACGCCATCGTGATCGCCTATCTGACCCGCACAGTAATGATGGAAGCTGAAAACTCCCTCATCATTCTCCTGGTCTTGTGGTTGTACATGCTGGTGATCGTGGGCTTTTCGGTTAAGTACTTCACTTTTATTTCTAAATTAACTTTCAATCGTCTCTTAATTCAGAAGAATCTTTCGATTTGTTTTTCCTACGGTGGCTTCGCACTAGGGGCCGGCTTCATCATCGCCAGTTGTTTTGATCAGGAACACTACGACATTACTGTCTACTGTATCCAGGTGCTCCTGAAAACGGTCCTGAGTTTAATCATCTTCCCGCTGTTTAAGAAGGGGCTGGTGCGGATTTTCCCGATCAAACTGGGAGATGATCGGGGTCATGAGGAGCAAATCGATACAGATATGCAGAGCTTAGGTTATGGCTTTTATGAGGGTTGTGTCTTCGTTTCAAGCGCAATCCTGACCACAATGATCGTGAATCGTATTCAATTTGGCACTATTTACCCATTTTTTTAGAACTGTGCATCTCTGATAAGATGATTTATCAGAGGTGTGTATGAACCACAAGCCAACTAACGTTTTCGGCCAGCTTCAAAACTTCGAGCGCGACATCTGTCGGCTGGAGGGGCGTATTCTGGAGCTTGAAACACGAATCCACAAGCTGCTGGAAATCGAACGCAACCATCTGATCCGCGTAAAGAATAAAGAAGAAGTTTCAGATGAATTTATTCTGAATGGTCGCACCTATCTGGATCTTTCTCCGGAAAAGGCTTGGCGCTTGTACCGCAATCCTGATTTTGATTTCATCCTGGTGGATGTCACCTCGAAAGATTATCAACCTCAAAACCGACTTCCAGAAGCTCTCCATATTCCATGGGAAGAGTTCCCTGATCGTTTTCTAGAAATCTCATCACGCACCACTCCTCTGCTGATAATCTCAGAAGATGGAACCAACTCAGTGCTGGCCTGCGAGTTCCTGGTTAAACGCGGCTATTACAACTGCAATAATGTCTCTGGTGGTTATAAGTATTGGAAGGGCTTTCGGTTAGAAAAGGTTGAAGGTCAGAGCGCCTAATTTCTAAATCAGGCTTCCTTTGCGTTGATTTTCAAGCAACTCTTTATAAAGATTATCCAGCATCAGCTCCACCCGATCGAGTTCAACTTCACCCAATTTAGAGGTGTATTGGCGTTCTAAGTCGTTAGTCACTTGAAGTAGATTCAGTTTGAACTTCTCACCATAATCAGTCAGAAACACCAATTGCTCACGTTTATCCTGCTCTGAATGGGCACGAGTTATGTACCCACGCTTTTCGAGTTCATTTAAGTGTGAGGTCATCGTTTGTTTTTTGAGTCCACAAGCGCGGCCGATCATCTTGATGGATGGCCCATCATTCTCGGTAAGATACATCAGAATTTCCAGGAAGCTTGGACGAAGATCATTGAAGCCTCGGGACTGAAGTTCTTTCATCAGCTCGATGCTATAGACCCGGTAGATTTTCTTGAGCAAACTTCCAATATTCGCAATTCTTTTCATATAGTATGACTATCATACTATGCTTGGCGTAAACCTCCAATTACATTTTTCGAAGCGCTCGTTCGATTTCTTCTGGATGTTGTTTTTTAGGCTCAGAAGCCTTGTTCTTTTCCTTAGACTCAATTCCCTCATACCAAAGAGAAAGTCGGATTCTTTCCTTCATGCTCATGGTGGATTCCAGTGGTGAGGCGTGGGCCATAAAACTAGATGTGGTGATTGACAGGATTATGAATAATTTAAACATGCAATGCCCTTTAAGAGGTTTATTAAAAACCTAATTTGCAAGGTTTTTGCCACAGCGAATGACTGCAATTCCAGCTACCTATCAGCGCTTAATTGTCTAACTTTTTGACAGTCTACTGGTCGGATGACAAGAGGGCCTTAATTAAAAAAGTTTCGGCTATTAGAGATGGAAGTCGCCATTCCTACGCCCACCCCAAAGGTAAGCATACTGGATCCCCCGTAACTCATGAGCGGTAGTGGAATCCCCACAATCGGCAAGAGGCCGGACACCATCGCCATGTTAATGAAGGCGTGCCAGAAGAAAATGGACATAATGCCTATGACAAGACAGGAATCGTAAAAACGCTGCACGGAAGTTGCTAGCCAGATCATCCGCATGAAGAAGACCAGATACAGAATGATCAAAAAGACCGATCCAAAGAATCCATGCTCTTCATTGAAAATCGCAAACACGAAGTCGGTATGGTTTTCTGGTAGATAGTTCAAAGAAGCCTGAGACGAGTTCTTAAAACCTTTCCCGAATAGGCGACCAGATCCGATAGCAATTTCAGATTGAATGGCGTTGTAACCAGAGCCCTTGGCATCCTGGTAAGGATCAATGAAGGTGTGAATACGTTTACGTTGGTATTCACGCAATCCAAAGTTGTACATCAAAACACCGGAGACTAAGGAGATCACACTCAAGGTGGCGATGGTCTTCCAACGCAAACGCTTGTAGAAGATCATCATGGCAAAAATAAACAAGAGAAGCATTCCGGTACCAAGATCGGGCTGAAGAATAACCATCACCGCCGGAACCATCACGATGATGCCGGGAAGAATCAGTTCTTTGAAACCCAGCTCGCGCTCTGGATAAACTTTGGTAAAAAAGCGGGCCATGGCCAATACCAATCCCATCTTCATGAACTCCGAAGGCTGCATGCGGATTGGGCCGAGCACCAACCAGCGCTGAGCACCCATTCCGACTTTACCCATCAGCATCACCAGGAAAACGAGAAACAAGGTCAGCACGTATCCGACGTAGGAGAAACGTTCAAAGGTTTTTGGATTCAGAAAGCTAATACCAATCGCAGCAATTACAGATATAAAAAACCACATCAGCTGGGACTTATAAAGAGAGTCCAGACCTTCATGTGCCTGAGAGTGAGTGGCGCTGTAAAGATTCAGGATCCCCACAAGGAAGATCGCCGACATACTGCCGATAAAACTAAAATCGTAGCGTTTAAAAAATTCGACTAACCGCTGACTCATTATTATTCACCTTGAGGAGCTGGAGTTGGTTTCGGTGGGGCCGGAGCTTGGGCCTTTAGCGATTTGATCCAGTTGTCCTTAATCGTTTTATCTTTTTCCAAGTTCTCCAGATACATATCTGGGTGATACTTCTGCATATATTTTGTAATAACGGCTTCCACCACCGGAGTGGCAGCACTTGAACCGTGACATCCGTGCTCGACAATCGCTGCAGCTGCAATTTTTGGATTATCATAAGGCGCAAAACCAACAAATAAACCGTGGTGGCGGGACTCATAGTCCATAAGCTCACACTTCATGTGAACTTTATCTGCAGAAGCACCCTTCACCTGAGAGGTACCGGTTTTCCCGGCCATCAAAATCCCTTGTCCGCGACGATACCAGGCAGTTCCTTTCGGCGAATTCACCACCTGAAATAATCCTTCACGAACAAACTTCAAGGTTTTTGGGTTTTTCATTTCGATGCTGGATAGGAGCTCAGGCGTGTAGGTCTTCACCAGCTCTCCATTTGTATCATATATATCTTTCACTACGAACGGTCTGAAGATCTTTCCGCCATTGGCTATAGCGGCGTATGCTGTGGCAAGCTGAATGGTTGATGCTAAAACGTAAGATTGTCCGATGGCACACGATAGTGTTTCACCTGGCTGCCATTCCTGGCCGTAGCGTTTTTTCTTCCACTCTGAGGTTGGGATAAGACCAGATACTTCTCGCGGAAGAGAAATTCCAGTACGTCCCCCCATACCAAAGGCCTTAGCGTATTTTGCCAGAGCATCAATCGACATACGGTTAGCAGCTTTCTGGAAATAGACGTTACAAGATTCACGGATCGCTTTTACTAAATTCGTGGCTCCGTGACCTTCTTTTTTCCAACAGTGATAGGCACGACGACCGAAGTGCCATTTACCGGAACAGAAGACCTCAGTGTTTTCATCGATCTCACCTTCTTCGAAGGCTGCAATCCCAGTGATCGCCTTGAAGGTTGATCCGGGAGAAAAGTGTTCCTGGATGTTTCGGTCTCGCAAAGGATTTTCTTTATTTAAGACAAGGCTTCGCCAATACTCCGGTGTCAGTCCGCGGGAGAACTGTGAAGGATCAAAAGAAGGCCTCGAGACCATGGCCAGAACTTCTCCGGAATCGATATCAATAGCAATCACCCCTCCAACTTTTCCTTCAAGCGAAGCATAGGCCGCATTCTGCATATCACGGTCAATAGTCAGCTTTACATTCATTCCCGAAAGAGGCTTTTCATCTTCGATTCCCTTAAACAGGTTATCAGTATTGATGTAGCGTTTACGCCGGCCTCGGGCATCCACTTCCACGAATTCGTGTCCATTTTCACCCCGCAGGTAACGATCCAGCTGTTCTTCAATTCCGAACTGACCAATGAAATCACCCAGACGGTAATCCATTTTGTCACGCTCGCGCAGCTTAGGAAGTTGAGTCTGAGAAATTTCAGAAATATAACCCAGAAGATGGGCCCCGATATCTTTATCTTTGTATTCACGAGAAATGAACGTATCAACGCTAACACCGGGTAGATCAGCGTTCTGCGTTTCAATCTGTGCGAGTTCATCAAAGGAAATATTCTTTTTAATAATGATCGGGCGATACTTCGCCTGATTAGAATTCTTTTTAAGTATCGTATTGATAGCTTGCAGATCCATGCTCAGGATCTTTGAAAGTTTTTCAAGTGTTTCGTCTTTCTCCAACAAAAACTGTGGAGTCAGAATGGCATCAAAACGAGGAATGTTATCAACGATTAATTGGTCATCACGGGAGTAGATTAAACCTCGTGGAGCCCACACGACTTCTTTTCGCAGACGGTTCTGAATCGAATAGTTATGAAGAGTTTCACCTTTGTAAACCTGAAGATACCACAAACGTGATAAGACCAGGCCGAAAGCCGCGGTTATGATGTAGGAAAGAAGCGTTGCTCTTTCCTTATGTATTTTAACTAATTCTTCTTCGCCGAACATTAAATCTCAACCCCACGAGGGCCACCATCAGATGGAACTCTCCAGATGCTTCCCAGAACCCAGAAGAGCACCGGAGAAATAAGTGATAACAAAATACTGCCCGGGATAAAGCTCCACAGGATCATACCAAATTTATCAAAATCAGAAATTTTCAAGCAGATGACAATTGTCACTGTGAGATACCAAATGATCTGAAAGAGTTGCACTGTGATCATCGTCATGAATGCCGTTGTCAGATGCAGAACTTCTTTTAGATAGTTCGCCGACATCATCACGATCAAACCGGCCAGAGTTCCTAACGCCCAACCTTCAATCGAGAAAACTGAGTGAAGCATCTGAAGTCCCAGGATCAACCATGGTACCGCTGGTGAATCCATACGGATGGCCAGGAACAAAATAATAAGCACATTGAAAGTTAATCGATACTCTTTCCAACCAAAAGCGGGAAGCAAAGTGGATGTTATAACTTCAAGACCAATTAAAAGGGCCAGAGTGATGGCGAAAGCAATCAGGATCTGGGATAAACGCATTCTCATTTTTTAGCCTCCACACTCACAGCTTGTGTAGGTGGCGCCACCTGCAGCAGCTCGGCTGTCTGATTGTTCTCTGTCGGAATCAAAACCAGCACTTCTTCCAGCTTATCGAAATCAACACTTGGAACAACTTCGATAGAAAGAGTCATTCCGAAATTCTCTTTTACGATATCAGTGATCATCCCGACTTTAACGCCTTTCGGATAAATACCACCAACTCCCGCGGTGATGAGCTTGTCACCCACTTCCACCGGCTCATTTCGCATGATGTATTTAAGAGCGCACTTGAAGTTGAACACGCCTTCAACAATACCGTGAGTTCGGGTTCTCTCAACCATCACATCCACACGGTTATTCTGATCCAGAATTGTAAGAACATCGGCGTAGTTATCAGTTACGCGATAAACGTAACCTACCAGACCATGATCGGTGATAACCGGAGCCATCACCTTGATACCATGGAGTTTACCTTTATTAAGACGGATAACTTTGAATTCGTTAGCCGAATCCCAGCCTACGACTTGAGCCAGAACACGCTGATGAGCCATCTCGTCAGAGTAACTTAGAAGTCGTTTCAGTCGAAGATTCTCTTTTCTTACTTCTTCCATGGTGGAGAGATCACTTTCCAAACGGGAAATTTGCTTTTTAAGCACGTTATTCTCTTTGCTGGTATTCACGATCAGCAGATAGTTATCCCAGAAAGATGAAAGAGATTTTTTAGAATTGGCCAATCCTTCCTGCACGGGAGAAATCACTTCAGTTACCAGCTGATGAAAGAGTGTTGGCTCGTTCAGATCGAAGCGTTTCTGCGAGATGCCATACACAGCCAGAACAGCTACGATCAGATTATTGACAATTTTAGTTTTTGAAGACTCGTTAATCAGTTTCAAGCTAGGCCCTTAAATAATGTCTTTGATCTAACTAGGGTAAACGAAATCTTGCCTCTCGCCAACGAAGTTTAAGAGGAAAAAGGCTTTGACCATAACCATGGTTCCCCGATAAAATAACTTGCATTTATTCTGCTAAAAGGAATTCCATGAAAAACGCATTTGCGAGCAAAATGTCCTATTTCATTCTGACCTTCATCTTCCTGATTATCACTGCCAGCTTTCTCTTCAGTGGCTTTGACAACTTTTCAGGAGTGGGTGGCTCTAAGAATGTAGCTTCGGTAGACGGTACCCCGATCACGATTAAAGAGTATCAAATCGCTCTGAACCGTCAGGTCGAATTCTTCGCTCAGATGATGGGCGGCAAAGGAATGACTCAGAAGCAAATTGAAGAGATGGGTATTAAGCAATCTGTCCTTAATGGTCTGATTCAGCAGAAACTCATTAATAATGCAGCTGAAAGTGTAGGAATCGTTGTGTCATTGCCGGAAATTAAAGATGAAATTAAACAACTGGCTTATTTCAAAAGAGGCGAGCAGTTTGATGTGAATCTTTACCGCAACGTGTTGCAGTCAAATGGTTACTCGCCTACTCAGTTCGAAGAACTAATTGGTAATGACTTGAAGCAGAAGAAAGTTGATGGGTTCTTCAATTCAACAGTGGTTTCAGAAAACCTAGTGAAAGACATTCTCACTTTCCGCAATAACGTGGTGAACATTCACGCCATCAAAATCAGTCGCCAATCTCTGGCCCCATTAGTCAGTGTTTCTGAGCAGGAAATCAAGGACTTCATTGCGAAGCCCGAAAATGAGAAAGCTCTGGAAACAGCCTACTCAGAAAATTACGCTAAATACAACCAAGCTGAGGAAGTGAAGGCCCGTCACATTCTCATCACGGAACAAGATGAGAAGAAAGCTCTGGAAAAAATTAAGGCCATAAAATCTAAAGTTAATACAAAAAACTTTGGTGAGATCGCTGGTAAAGAGAGTCAGGATCCTACTGGGAAAACCAATGGTGGAGACCTGGGCTGGTTTGCTCGAGGAAGAATGGTTCCGGAGTTTGAAGATGTAGCCTTCAAAATGAATAAAGGCCAAATCTCAGAGCCGATTAAAACTCAATTCGGTTACCACCTGATTTACGTTGAAGATAAAAAAGCTGCTCAGACTAAGACACTCAATGATGTAAAGTCGGAGCTAGCACAAATGGCGATTCAGAAAACTAAAGCGAGTGATCTGGATAATCTGCTTAAAAACGAGCAAGAACGCATCACCAAGCTTATGAAAGATAATAAGGTCGCTGAGCTGGAAGCACTTCAGAAGAAGCTTGATGGTCAATTCTTCAAGTCTTCGGATGTAAACCAGTACGATCAACAGATTGGACAGCTTAACCTTTCTCCGAAAGAAGCTGAGGAAATTTTCAAAGCTAAAATTGGTGATACTCTGAACTTCGGGAACGCAGGGACAATTTACCTGGTCAAAATTAATTCCAAGGCTACTGGCCAGGAAGATAAAGTTAACCAGCAAATGGCCACCGAGCTTTCGACTCAGAATCAAAACCTGTCTCGTAAAGCCCGTGAAGAGTTAATCAAAAGCTTGAACAATAAAGCTAAAATTGTCACAAGCCCGGCTTTGATGTAAGTTAAGCCATCAAAACAGGAGCTTCATATGGCAGACAAGAATTCGCGATTCAAAGATAATATTCCAGGTAAATACTACGTGGATGATCAATGTATTGCGTGCGATGCCTGCTGTGTGGAAGCTCCTAAGTTTTTTGCTATGAATGATAATGATGGGCATGCTTATGTAAAGCTTCAGCCCATGACCCCGGCCGATATGGAAGAAGCGGAAAATGCTCTCGCAGCTTGTCCGGTGGAAGCGATTGGTAACAACGGTTAGTTGTTAGTCTTTGCCCAGCTTTTTTGATAAATCATCCAATTCTTCGATCATACACTCATCCAACAACATGGAATGAATGGATCCGCCTTTGGATTCTTTGATTTCTTCATCTTGTGCGCACTTTTTAGTCAGCTCCTTCATGAAGCGACCAATCGCGCGATCTTTTTCAAACATCATGCATTCGTTCTTATCGGCTTGGCTGACTTGTCGGTAACAGTCCCGCAGGGAGGCCAGTGTAGAATGTGAGATGAATAAGACCAGTATAGAAAGAAGGCTTTTCATTAAGACCCCCTGGATTAGGGATCATGATACCCACAATTTGTGAGTCATCCCAAGCTGCACCAGGGCGCTAATCAATAAGATCAGTTTTCTTTTTTGCGAAATTACAGACAAAACCGTATTGCTTATTCTCCCAGCGGTATTCCCGTGGGTTTTTGAAAGTAAATTTTATACCTGCGTCTTCACAGATTTGGTTTTGACAGAAATATGTGTATGGACCCATGGAGCCGCACCACCCGACGTATTCCACGCGAATAGCAGTGAGGGTATCACCATTGGTGAAAACTCTTACTTCTTGATCACAGATGCTTTCTTCGTTTCCCTCCATACACACGTACAGACCATTCTGCGGTTTGAAACCAGCTGCCTGACTAGAGAAGGATAATAAGGAAAGAAGGATAAATCTTTTCATGCTTCTATTTTAAATCAGCTAGAGGAAACCATTGTCCAACATTTGCTGACAGTATCCTGAGTGGAATGCTTCAAAAAAATAAAAGGGAGACCGGTTTTCACCGGTCTCCCTTCAGGAGTATGAGACTAGGAGTATCTAAAAACTATTAACGTTTAATGTTCAGAACTTCTTGCAACATCTGGTCAGATGTAGTGATGGTTCTGGTGTTGGCCTGGAAGTTACGTTGAGCGGCCATCAAGCCGATGAACTCTTGAGCGATATCAACGTTAGACTGTTCGATAGACTTCGCAAGAACTTCACCACGACCATCAGCACCAGGCTTACCAAGAGCGGCCTGACCTGATTTACGAGTTTCTTTGAAAAGGTTCTTACCAGTTTTGAACAGGCCTTCATTGTTTTCGAATTTTGCAACGGCTACCTGGCCTAGTTCACGCTGAACACCGTTATCGTAAACGGCAGTCAGGATCCCCTGATCATTGAATGACATCGAAGCCAGAGTAGCTGCCGAAGAACCATCTTGAGTATGACGAGCTACAGATGACTTTGAACCGAACTGGGTACAAGCATCTAGCCCTGTGCCGCCTTCTTTTAGTGAAGCACCGAAGTTGAAAGCAATCTTCTGGCCCGGAGCTGCGCCTTTATTGAAGTTGAAGCTGTTAGCACCCGGGATTTCTTCTTCCAGAACACCTTTCTGATTGAATTTCAACTGACCATTGGCCATTTCAACCATCTTACCTGGTGTACCATTGGCAGCATCTGCTCCATCGGCCATGGCATGGTATTCCCAGCTAGCGCCGTCAGCAGCTTTATTAAAATAAAGCGTGATTAGACGGGCCGTACCGACGTTATCATACACAGTCATTGAAGTGTTGAAGTTTGAAGTCTTCTCAGGGTTCGCTGGATCGAACTTCTTAACAGCATCACGAGAATCCAGGTTCATTGACATCGCAACTTCTGATGTTGGAGTCGCAGGGATTGTTGTGTTACCCAACTTAATTGGAGCTTGTTGAGTCGTAATATTACCCTTCTCATCAGGCTGGAAACCGATGACTTTATAACCATCACCGTTAACCATATAGCCTTCTTTATCGAAGTGGAATGCACCATCACGGGTATAGCCTTTTCCAAATGGTGCATCCACCTGGAAGAAACCATTACCATTGATCGCTAGATCTGTAATGTTTTGAGTACGTGCCACAGTACCTTGAATGAACTGTGGAGTAACGTGAGCGAGCTTGGTACCAGAACCAATCTGGTCACCACCATCAATACCCTTAAGAGAGTTTGATAGCATGTCCTGGAATTCTGCTCTTGAAGATTTGAAACCGAAAGTACCGGCGTTGGCGATGTTATCACCAATGACTGACATACTCTGACCAGCAGCATTTAGACCTGTTACACCGATGTTAAAAGACGAAAGAATACTCATGACTGTCCCTCCTAGACTCCGGCGAGGGGATTTGAGCACTACAGGCTCTCATCCATGGCTTCCAGAAAAGGACCAGCCACCTCAACCAACATTAATATTTATGCTCCTCTGCTACTCCTAAGCAGATTTACATCATAAAGATCGTCGAATCGATTTTAGTAAAAACGTTTTCGTTCATGTTGTTCTTATCCACTGCCGTCACCACTGTGTTTTTGTCCACGTCGACAACATAAGCTGCCTTCTGGGTGATCACCAGCG
>JBEIEO010000025.1:0-19418 GCA_040382895.1 Halobacteriovoraceae bacterium | reverse complement strand
GCAGGCAATGTCTTTTGTACGATCATCAAAACCGTTTAAAGTCACATCGGATCGATAGCTATCGTTATCAAGAGCAATAGTTGAACTCACACTACATTCAGTCGTTTCACGATTCACACCGGTTCGGTGAAGAACGTAATTTAATACCTTTGGTGAATTGTTGGTGAGTTTGAAATAATACTCTGTGGGAGTAATCGTCGGTGGCACCGTTGTGGAGTTTCCGTTTTGAAGCTCTGGTGAAATCTTCTCATTACAGCCATGGCCCATCAGGATCATGGTTAGTAGTGATAAATTTTTTGCGATACTCTTCATAATTCATCCTTGAGGTTTTTAACCCATTACAGTCGTCTCTTCGGTAGAACATAAAAGAAATTAAGGAGATGGTGTTTTTCGCTCCTCTTTTTTGAGGCTCATGTTAGAATTTAAAAAGATCTACCTCTATTTTAGCATTTTCAGACTAAGAAGGTCGGAAATCACATGGGCAGCGTTATTCATCTTAGATTCCAACTATTTCGCTCTCAACTGCCAGTTATCGCTACATTCTTAAGCTTCATCTTTTGCCCATTTCTGTGGGCTTCTCAGAATGCCATGGTAATTTCGGACAGGGCCCTGATTTATGCCGACGAGTTGATGACTAGTCCAATCGGTTATGTCCGAAAAGGCAAAAAAATCAAGATAGGGGATATTCCACGTAATCGCGCTCAGGTCTATCCCATCATCGTTTCTGGTAAACTGGCTTACATAAAAGCCCAGGACGTAGATAATCAGCGACAGTCAATGGACTCTAATGTGCTGGTGGCCGAGCGGTTTCAGAAAGGGACCCAGGAAGAATACAAGACCTTATACTCTGTTTCTTTTTTCAATTTTTCTTCTCAGATTAGTCTTGATAAAAAAAACGATGAAGTTCAGGATCAGGATCCCATGGACTGGCAGGGGTTGAGTCTTCATGGTGGAGCTCAATTAAGTAAACGTCACGATCTGGATCTGTTTTTGAACTACCTCAATGCCAAACAAGAAGAAGAGGTCTTTCGAGCTGTAGAATTTGGTCCGGGCTGGGGTTTTCGAATTCTGGAGACTAATCGATTTCTTCTAAAATTCAGTGCTCAGGCCCTGATGGTGCCTTTTGCCTCATATTCTTTGAGTGATCTTTTCAGAGTAAATGGTTACGGGGTGAGCACCGGCGCTGGTGCCAATGCGAATCTTCGCTTGGGGAAAAATTTGGGATTAGAAGCTTATGGTGGATTTTTCTACACTAAACTTTTTGGCTTTGATCCACCTTCGCCATATCAATCAATTTCTCCTTCTTTCATGGGAACGCGAATCGGTCTCGGAATTAGCTACCAACTCTAAGGAACAAGTTGTAGAAGTTCCTGGATCTTCACCAGATCAGCTTTTCGGGATGAGCGATCAACCCTGATGCGTTTTCCATCTTTAGACGTTAACCACAAAATAAAATAGCCTTTATTCTGAAAGCCGGCAGACTCCTCGCCACCTTTCATACGAGCGACATTGGGAGAGTCCAGAAAGGTTTCAATACTTAATGAATCATTGGCATCGATCTGGAATGTTTCACTGAAAACTTTTATACCAAAGACCCGGTGTTCAAGTGAAAGAGTTCCAGGTTTTCGAACAATTCTTTTTTCGTAGAAAAAGAAGCCAAAGATAATGATCGGTAACAGACCAATAAAACTCAGCAGCGCATATCCTAAAAGAGCATCTGTCTCATCGCCCAATTGTATCAGCTTCATCACAGGAGCTTTAATGGCCAGAAACATGAAAAAGATAATCAGAACAACCGCCGTGGCATAGCCCCAGAAAATGTAGGGCAGACCATAGGTTTTCAATGTAAGGGTCTGGTCTTTTAAATCAGCGAAGTCATTTTCTTCCAGTGAAACCGGAAATGCATAGAGTAATCCCATGGAAAATTTCTATCCTTTTTAACGATGATGAGGAGAGAAAATATCCAAAATCTCAAGCCTAGGATAGAGAAATTTCATCCAGATATTAAAGATCGCAGATGGCGCATCTTTTTCCTGTATAAACTGCTCTTTGAGGTGAAGGGCCACCTGATCAGGGTTTACGGTGAAAACCAATCCTAGGCGTTTTTCAAGCCTCAGACACATGAAAATCCATTGGTCTTTTAGGGACTCCGGGACTGTGAGTCCCTTGAGCTCCCGGTAAATCTGCGCCAGTTCTTTTTTGTTAGTTATAAAGCGGAAATTCCAGATTACCAGATAGAAGCGAAGTATTTCTTTCCATCCAGCATGCGGCATCAAAGCTTCTGCCATTTGCAGGTGGTGATAGGCCTTATCCCAGTCGCCCTGATCATAAAAACTTTGGGCAAAAGATGCTTCTTTCCAGGCCCGCTCAAAATCAGTAAGTTCTTCAGCTTTTTTAAACAACTTACTTTCACCTTCCTGGGTCAGTGAAAATTCCACGATGGCATCCGCAGCGACCATGGCCCCCATGCCTTCCTTGAGCAGCAGCATTCCTTTGGTCAGGTTGATGTGAATCGCGCCAACTGTAGAAAGAGTTGCTGTTGGATGAATCCATCTTCGTTGCCGCTGATCTTTGATGTCAGTCAGTGCATCCAGCACGTGTGTGTTTTTTTTGCGCTTCAGTTTATCTCTAAGCCACAATTCACGCTCCTGACAAAAATGCAGATAATTCTCAAAACCAGAGTTCTCCTTGAGTAAAGGTAAATTGGTGAAAATCAACTGAGGAGATCCGTTAAGATGAAACTGCTCCAGATTGATGGATGGGCCATCAATATCAGAGCATAGAACTGAGCCCGCTCCGTCCATCATGTAAAAGCCCCACTTCGTGACTGAGATTTTCTTGCGCAACTCTCTTCGAAATTCATTCATGTTGGGGGCTTCAAATAATCCATCAAAAGCTATTTTAAAGATGCTTTGTCCATCCCGGTGATACTGCTCACCTGGTTTATGATGAAGGGCAACGCTGAAGCCTGAGTCATGAATGGCCTGGAAAAATAATGGTGCCAGACCCTCGCAGCTAAAATTCAGGATGGCAGGCCTGCCTTCCATCTTCCAATAATAGAGTCGGGGAGAGACTTCAAAATGTCCCACCAGTGGAAAGTCCACCAGGCGGGTGTGAGTGAAACCCTCTGAGGATTTCTCAAATAAACTGGTACAACCCGGAAGCAGGCCTTTGAGCTCTGGAAAAACCTGGCCATAGTGAGCAGCGAGTTCAAACAGAGATAAAAAGCTCATGTAGTCAGATGCTTCAATTCCTAACCCTTCAGCGTAGGCACCAATGCATTGGTCAAAAAACGTATCTTCTTTCTTCTTGAGAATGGCCCGCGCGCGGGAAAGAATATCTTGTCCATAACGTAAGAAGTTGTTTGCCGATAGCAAATCTGAAACCCTTACTTCGAGACGGCGAAAAGAGTCTCGCTCTTTTTTCCCAAGCTGGTAGAGGTTTTCGATGGGGTCACCGATGATGGGTACAAAGATCGTCTTCATATCATCCTACGTAGTAGTGAACTAGATGTTTTAAGTTATTGGCAAAATCCAGTGGGAAGGTCCTGGTTTGCAGATGCTCGAGCATGTGAGCTTTGCAGCGGATGTGAATCTGGAGTTTTCCTTTCGGGTGAGCATCACTCATATTTTTCAACTGATAGAACTTCGACAGAAATCTGAAATGTTGTTGGTTAGTCAGACGAAAAGATTCCTCTCGTTTGATCAGATTCCAAATGGTCCAAGGATCATACCTTCCGATCATAACCGCTGCCAGAGTCAGGTAAATGATAGTATCAGATTCAAATCCGTCACCCACCAACACTAATTCATCCGGTATACCTGTCATGAGAAGAATGTTCACAATGGTGTTTAGTTTATAGAAGCCCTGGGACTTAAGATCTTTGGTGGAAAGATCCCCTTCAAAGAAAGAAAAGATATTTCGATAGTCTTTTAGGAAAATGTTTCCGGTAAAGATGTTGTGCTGGTAAAGCCAGTCACGGATAGCATTCTCGTAAAAGTGAGGTGAAGCTGAGACGATGAAAGGCTGAAACTCAGTGTCGGTGAATTTCTTCAGCAGTTCAATGGAGCTATCCACTGGTGGGAAGTAGCTTACTGGATTACGCAGACTGAGGTAAAGCTCTTTCATGGTGGAGTAACGGGTATCTACCAGGGTCTTATCAAAATCTGTGATAATGATTTTTTTTGGATTTTTGATTTTGGTAGGAATAAAGCTTCCAATAAGAAGATCTAGACCGGGATGAGACTTGGTCTCAAAAAGTTTTAGCTTAACGACCTTTCCACTTTCGGGTTGTGGAATCTTGAAGTTGAAGTTTCCAAAACTATCAGAATCAAAGCTTCTGATGGTGGTTTCCTGATCTTCTTCTGATAGGCCAATAATCTTGAGTCGAAACTCATTAGAAGATAGGAGCCCAAGACTTTGAATGGGCTTTGTAGGAACGATCTCTTTGAGGTTTTGATTGATCTCTTCTAAGAGGTGAAACTTGGCCTGTGACGAATAAGACATGGAGGCCCGAATATGGATGTACTGATCCGATTCAACTCCGGTAAAATGAACTAACTTGGGGCGCCTCATGCTAACTATTCTAACAAATAAGCTTGCGAAGTTCTTAACTTTTTTGCCACAATATGGGCATGCTTCAGATGACTCTTAATATCAAAGGTAAAGTTCAGAGAGTGGGTTTTCGCTATAGTGTAGTGGACCACGTGATTACAAATCAGCTCCCGATTGTTGGTTACGTGCGTAACCTTCCGGATGGATCAGTTGAGGTTATTGCTCAGGGAGATATTGAAGCTCTCAAAGATTTACACCGCTTTTGCACCAAAGGCCCACCACGGGCCGAAGTTAGGGAAGTCTCCCAGGACCTAGTTCAAATCAATAAATTTAATTATTCGAATTTTGTCGTTTCAGGATCGTAATCAGGTCTTTTTAACGATGTAAGTCATAGTCCCATTTTCAAATGTGGACTTAACACTTTTTGGATCCAGATGATACTCGGTCATCAGGCGGGTCGTGAATGATTCGACTTTGTGCACCTTATTGGTCACAGTTCCTTCTTTGCGGATGTCGTCATGACGACGATTGAAGGTGAGTATGGCCTCTTTGTTGTTAGTCGTAAGTTGCAGATCGGCCTTTGAATGATCCGGAACCTCCACCTTTATTTCAATCCGATCTTCAAAGTGCTTAAGTTCTGGACGAAGTAGGGTGAATTTATAAAAAGGATCATCGGAACGGGAGACATGGTATTCAAGCTTGTCCTGAAGTTCAGCTTTCATTTTATCCAGAACTTGTTCATGTTTATTACTAAGTCGCTGGTAATCGCCATTTTTTACTTCAAGCTGTTCTGCGTATTTTTTTTCAAAAATCTGATCTTGCACTTTGAGACCTTTTCGGAATTCACGGTCACGCACTTCCAGCTGGTCTTGATGAGTGGTGGAGAGTTTCCCTAACTCAACTTGCTGGCGAAGATTGGTGTTTGCCCGCTCTTTTTTGAAAACGTTATCCTGATCGTCTTTGATCTTTTTATAATTCATGGAATCGGATTGATAGCGTTTATTAAAATTCTGCGTCTGGCCCTGGATTCTATTCTGGAAGTGTTCTTCGGTCTGAGCAATTTCTTGCTGTTTGACCTCTTTCATTTGAACCAACTGATTCTTTCCATCATCATTCACTTTTCGCACTTGCTGGCCGTAGCGGTAATTCATATCTTCCATGTAAAGATCATGCTCTGTTTTTACTCGCTCGCGCTCAAGACTAAGCTTCTGATGCTCATGAGCCTTGGTTTTCTCAGTCTGAGTTTTGTATTCATTAAGCTGTTTGTCAGTGAGTTTACGGGTGGACTCAAGATGCTCGCGCATTTGGGCGAGAACCTTTTCCTTTTTATCTGCTTCACCGGCAACCTGACGTTGATTCTCGTGATTGAGATCAATGACTTCGGCCTGGTGAGCTTTCTTAAGCTCGGTTTTTAAGTCCTGATGTCCACTTTCCAGCCTCTTGATCTCACGATCCTGCTTTCTTTTAAGGTTTTCCATCTGGCGGGCACCGAGTTTTTCCATATCTCGTAGACTCATTTGATTTCTCCCTTGTCATAAGGGTGATCACAAACAGGGGTGCCGCGTCCGGTGTAGCCCGGACAAATCCAGGTACGCAGAAGATCTACGGTCACATGACTGCCGCCATGGTAACTCTTGTACATTTGTGGGTTCAGTGTTGAGACGATGTACTGTGCCTGTGCTTTGGTAGCAACTGCAAAGGTATCATTTGTCTTCACCAGATACTGATAGACACGGTACTCGGCAACTGCGTGAGCAGAACAGAGGAGAGTGGCTAAGGAGGTAAAGAGGAGTTTTTTCAACTAGTGAAGTTCCTTCATTTTATCCAACGTGCGATATTCAACCATCTTCATAAAAGATAGCACGAACTCTTTGCGCTCATCATCTTTAAGGGCCTGAATGGCCGTTTTTTTCTTTTCAATTGAGTGATGTCTTTCAATCTGCCCATAAATCCGGTGAACGGTTTCAGCGGCCCGTGAAAATGACATCCTTCTTACTTCATTTTTATCAGCGAAGGATTCATTAATCCAATCCTGATAGAAAAGTGGAAGGTAACCGGAGCTTCCTGCTTCGATCAACTGGTCCAGTCCTTGTGCTTCCTGCATCTTGCGCATATGTCTCCCTTTTTTCTCCTCTCAATCTTATCCCGGAGTGGTATGATGGTTGAGAGGGTAGGTTTTTCCCTGAAGGGTGAAGAAGTTATGGATGAATTTTATTTGCCAGAAGAAATCTTGGAGTGGCTCAGTCAGAAAAAGTCTGAGTACTTGTCTAAACTGATTGAGAATATGGAGTCTGATGATTTTCAGTTCCATGAATTTCAACAGTTTGAAGAGTATCTTCCGGTCACGCTGGCCACGCCAGATTGGACGACGGATTCAATTCTGGATGGCCAGAGGATAAAAACTTTTGGTCGCAGTTTTAATGACGGCAAATTTTTCCAGCAAGTGGTGATCGGGGCACTGGTGCCGGACCAGAATAAAAATGACGTTTTTATTCCGATCATTTCGTTTGTGACCAAAAAAGAGAATCTCATCCGCTTATTCGGTGAAGGGAAACTCGCAAAACAATTATTGAATTAAAAAAAAGTTGGCCCTTTTTTATTTCAGACGAATATCGATGTAAGAGTGTATCGCTTTGAAGTCGTTACACTTCGTGTTCATTGCATTGCGGGCAATCTGGTCACAATTCGGGCTGGTTTGTGCTCCGTTTGGACAGGTGACATAGAGTTGGTAACAACTTTGACTTGTTTGTGGACCATTTGGACACATCGAGCGAGGAAAGCTCACGTACGCATCCATACAGGTAAAGTAAGCCGTCAGCGATCCTTCCTTCATGACCATCACACCGTTGATGGCAAGATTGCTAAAACCATTTCTGGTTCGATACAGTTTCCCCATCATAACTTGATTAGCGACTGGAGCATAACATTGAGGTTGGCCCAGATAAGTAGAGCTCCCGGCATTGTCTTTATAAGTTGGGATCAAACATGTTCTGATGACATCAGAGACCGATGAGCTAATAGCAACGGAAGTTTCATCCAGTGTGCTTTGGCAAATACCCATATAATTTATGTTCGAAGCGTAATACTTTTGAGAAAGGTCGCAGTTTTCAAATCCTGGTGGACGAGTGCTGCCTGTTGTTCCTCCGGTTGTTCCGCCAGTTGTTGCTCCGGTCATTCCACCAGTTGTGTTGTTAAAGGGATTTCCCCATGGCTGAGAAGTTGATACCGGGTTCGCCGCGCCAGGAATAATTGTGTTACTCAGCCTGTTTCGCTGAGGTTGATCACAAGACGCGAGAAAGAAAACCGAAAGGGTAAAAAAAATAATTTTCATATAGTCTCCGACTATTTCATCCTCCTATTCGGTATTTACAAATTTTTCATGAGTTTTTTCTTAGTTCCGATAGGATAGCTATCGATTCTCTATATGTTTTAAAGGTTTAGGCATGCGCTGGTTAGCGATTGTAATTTTGGTCTTAGTGGTGGCCTTGGGTGGGGCCTATTTTTATTTTAAAGATTATCCGTACCGGAAATATGCCCATTGGATGAAAGGTGAGGAGTATAACCTTTATTATCAGATCTCGGGTTACAAGGCTTTTTATCTAAAACCTCCTGGACTGGAAGAGATTCCCCCTTACAAAGAAGATTATATCCAGTTATGGAAAGAATTCCCGCTTCGCAATAGTATTGTTCCCTTGCCTACAAGGCATCCCATGTTCCAATCGATTCCCATCATTGACTTGCGAGGTAAAACAGTCGCTCCACAATTGGGAGTGATTTTACATGATGCTAAAGGAAGAGAAATTTCTCGGGTTTATACTCTGCCAAATCGTCTTTATCAGGATCAATCACAGGGGCAAGAACTCTTTAAACTTCCTTACGTAAGGAATCGATTGCTGAATAAGGGGCTTAATCAGATCTGGAAAGATATTTTCTCCTATGAAATATTAGTAAAGCCAAAGACTAATGATGAGATGATTTATGATCTCTACATTCTTCACCTTCGCTCAAAAATGCTTCCACCTGAAACTGTTCGCTATGGACTCATTAAAGAAGGTAAGCAGGCCCTGATAGAACTCACATCTCAGGACAAAGACTACATGGTGGAATTGGTGCTGAATCAGGATAGCGGGTCAATATTTTCTTACATCATCAAAACCGAGAAAGAAAATCTTGAATCCCGGAAGATCCGTGCAAAATTTCTGGAAACGATAACTTTTTCTCCAGTGGATGAAGATATTGGCCGCTTACTGTACACAGAGTTTAAACAATTAAACTACGCCCGGCAGATTGATCAGGAAGGGATGCTTTATCTCTTCTCAGCATGGTCCCAGCAACCGGAAAACGTTGAACTTCTAAAAGAGATGATCTACTACCTTGAGCGTGGTGATAATACCAAGAAACAACTAGCAGCTCTCTATGCTTTCGCTTTTAAAAAATATGGAAAAACGTTTACATCTCGAAAGGATGTCATGGAGACGGAGGATCCTGAGTTGGCCCTCCAGCGAAAGATCGAAATCGAAGAGAGGGAAAATCGTAAAGCCGCTGAAGAAAATAAAGGGAAAGCTCCTCCTGCACCTGAGTTAACTCCAGATGAAAAGATGAACATCTACCTCAAAAAGGCGAAAGAAGATAAAGCTAAGCCGGTTGAGGACATGACAGTTTATTAAGAGTCAAACTTCTCAAAACCTTTAATCAGAATCTCTGTCAGAAGTGGTTTTAATCGCGCCACTTTCAAACTTTCGAGCTTTTTGGAGGTTTCATCCATATAGATACTACGGTTGATTTCAATTTGAATGTTGTTGGCCCGGAAGCGATCAACGAATTCTGTTACAAAGCCTCCAATATAGGGGTCGTTCAAGCTTGACTCATGTCCCGCTTTAACCAACTCTTCCTGAAAGAAGTGAATAAATTCGGGCCTACAGGTTTTGCCCCGCCGATCTGAGAGACAAAAATCCGGACGATGCATCTTCTGATTCGGATTTTGTTTCAGATGATAGGGCGTAGGCTTTGATGGCATGCTATGAAGATCAATCATAGAAACTGCGGACTTTTTCTTTTTCTCCAGGTCCTGAATCGCCGCTTTAAGGAGCTCATAATAAGGCCGATGATATGTTTCAATGAGTCTTTGAATCTCCAGCGCGTCGGGTTCGTGGACCACTATTTTTTTGCCATGAGTATTATCTTTCCAAAATAAGACACACTGATTCTCAGAGCGATTAAGATCCACACAAATGCGATGAACATGTGCTACCAGAACCGCGATTCCCGCCTCCTGAAGTCGACGAATGTCTACCAGTTCATTGACCTTGAAATCCACGTCTTCCCGGTATGAAGAAAGATCTCCACTGAGATACTTTTCGAATTCTTCGGGGATATTCTCACCAGAGTGAGGGATGGAGAGAAGACCCCGAAAGGAGCTCCCCAAGGGGGCGAAGAAGTCAAAAATCGGGTTTTTAAGGGGATGATCGTATCTAAACATGTGAAAAAATTACCACAAAATCCAGGTTTGCGTCCATGACTCTCTTCCTAAATTGTCCCTCTTGGAATATAAAGATGCCATTCTCAAAATGAGGTTTCTATGAAGTTCCCTGGTCGTCGCAATACCAAGCACTATTTCCCAGTTGAAGAAAAACCAAGAAGTTCTTTTGACGGTGAAATTAACCGCCCGGGAAATGTTTATGTCGTAGGGATTGACCAACTTTTGGTAGACATCGAGATCCCTGTTTCTGATGAGTTTCTTAAAGAATATAAGTTCGAGAAGGGTGAGTCCTTCATCATCGATGATGAACTGGCAGAGACCATTTATCGCGAACAGAAAAAATTAGGTGTAGTGGCAGGAGAGTTTCCGGGAGGAGCAGTTGGAAATACGCTCCACAACTATTCCATCCTTTCAGATTGTCCATCAGTGGCGTTGGGGACAATCAACAAAAATATCGAAGTAGGTGATTATGCCTTCAAGTATATTTGCAATACTTCCTCGAAAGTTAACCTGACTTATCTTCAGCCTTGTCCTCGTCCTATGGGTCGTGCTCTTTGTTTTGTCAGCCCGGATGGGGAAAGAACTTTTGCCATCTCCAAAGGCTGTATGAATGATCTTTCTCCGGAATACTTACCTGTTGAAGTGATTGAAAAATCAGCTGCTCTTTTAATTTCGGCTTATACATTCCGTGACGAAACTGCACCACTGGCCAAATCAACTTTTCGTGCCGTAGAAATTGCTAAAGCCGCGAATGTTCCGGTTGTTCTTTCACTTGGAACCAGTGGTCTGGTTCAGGAGAAAAAAGACATGCTTCTGGATTTTATCCCGAAGTATGTTTCAGTGGTTGCAATGAATGAAGCGGAGGCACTTTCTTTAACCGGAATCACAGATCCTTTGCTGGCAGCCGAAAGAGTTCTGGATCTTTGTGACATGGTTCTTCTGACTGTTGGAGCACGTGGACTTTATATCGGTGCCTTGGTTGATTCTGAGATGGCACGTCCGACTAAAGAGCCTCTTCATACGAAATCTATCGTTGAATACAACAAGTATGAATACTCTAGAGCAATGATGCGCTCAGAGTGTAATACTCCAGTCAAGGTTTACACTCACATTAACCCATTCCGTGGTGGACCTATTCAGATTAAGAATACTAATGGTGCAGGGGATGCTGCACTTGCGGCTGTTCTGCATGACCTTTCAGCAAATCTCTATCATCGGTTGAAAGTACCTAAATCACCAAAACACGTGGCGCAGTTTCTGACTTACTCTTCCATCTCTCAGATAAGTAAATACGCCAATCGTGTATCCTTTGAGGTATTGAGTCAAAATTCTCCTAGACTTTTGAGAGGACTTCCTGAGCGGGAAGATGGTCTTGAGGAAGCTTACTGGGCAAAATAATGACTCCCCAGGATCAGACCAAAAAAGAGGCACTCTTTAATGAAGTCAAAGGTTCACTCTTTGAGTTTATGATGGGGAGGAAACTTTCTCAGCTTGCCGGAGAAGAATTAAAATTCATCGAAGGTCTGGATAAAAACTATCTTAACGTTCTCTCTCAACAGGATCGTATGGTCCGGCAATTTTACCCTGAGATGCTCACATTCCTGAGTCAGATGACTGAAGATTCAAGTCGTGCTTTGATCAACTTTCTTAAAGAGACCCCACATGATCCTCAGTTACGAGGTAAGTTTGTTAATTCATCATTGGCCGATGAGATTCATGAAGCGGATCTGATTCTTCAATCCTCCCGCGGAACTTTGCCTTTAAGTCTTAAACTCAATAGGAAAAACTCTTATGTGAATACCAAAAGTGGTGGGATCAAAAGCTTTTTCCTGAACTATTTCAGCTTTATTCCACAGAACCATCAACAAGAATTTAATCTTTTGGTGGATCAGGAATTCTCTCGCATGTCTTATGAGCTTCATGCTCTAAATGACATGGAGTTTCTTGGAGACTATGACTCATGGATAAAGCTAGGAAAATCAGAACTTCCAGGCGAGCTAAGCACAGATGAGCGGCAGATCTTAAAAGATTTCTATGCCCGTTTGGCAAAAGAGATGCATCGGATTCTATCTCTAGGATGTGCGCAAGATCCTGAAGCTTTCCGCAAGGCCTTGCCGGCTTTGATGGGTTTTAGTCATAAGGAGATATTGCAGCTTATTTGTTTTCATGATTTCAAAAACCACAGAGAAAGTTCGGTTTCGATCCATGCTTACGGAGATGTTGAATGCTACTTAAAAGAACTCGTCTTTGAACCTTTTACTCAAACCTCCTCGGTAGAGCTGAGTCTTGGTCCATGGTCACTTCAAATTCGTATAAAACCCATGAACAAGTTTACGACGACAGCGATCAAAATTAATTGTTCTGTGAAGTTTAAGCTACGCGATGACGCTTTATCAGAGACTGATCCAACTCCATAATCTTAAATTGATAACCTTCACGAGTGACCAGACTGTGAATAGAATCTAGCCAAAGAGATGTGTTGGTTGAGGCAATATAGATATGCTTTTTTTGGGCAAGATTCAAAAGCATTTTCTTAAAGATCATCAGATTAAACGGACTATGCAGATCCTCGTTCATATCCACCAGAATATGAGGCGTCTGAGTCCAGGCGGCCTTGAGTAAACTAATCGTCAAGCGATCCCAGGGATTAGCCTCGGAGGCGTTACAATTAGGTTCCTGGATCAGGT
The DNA here is from genome assembly GCA_040382895.1 of Halobacteriovoraceae bacterium. Lineage (GTDB taxonomy): Bacteria > Bdellovibrionota > Bacteriovoracia > Bacteriovoracales > Bacteriovoracaceae > Peredibacter. Next base: position 6,698 of record JBEIEO010000025.1, on the reverse strand, counting down.
TTACCAGTGGATGCCAGTCAATTTCTAGCTGCGAAGAAAACTCTTTCCAACTACTGCTTCCGGAAACCATATGAAGGTTTTCCCAAAGAGTGAGGTGAGGAATCAATGATGTTTCACTTTCAACGAATGAAAAGGGGGTGGTTCGCCCCTTGTTCTGGGACTTAAGAAACTGGAGCATCTCTTTTAGGACGATGGACTGGCCACCGGCCGTCGTTTGTGCTTTGGGAAATAGGTAGAAACCGAATACGGGATTCTTCATCAGAATTCACATCGACAACCCATTGGATAACATTAACATTTTTATCGTTCCTGGCAAAAATCTGTCTATAATATGACCTATGGACATGAAAAAACAGCTTGATGAAACCTATTTGCCTGAGAGGGAAGGTCGGAAAAAGCGGCTAGTGGTTGGCCTTTCTGGTGGCATCAATTCCTTTGTGGCCGCTTACCTGCTCAAAATACAGAAGTATGAACTTATCGGTGTAACGGTTGCGCTTGGGTGGGATGATTTCAAAGGTAAACAAGAGAAAGTGATCTCTTGTCACCTGGATCAGACTAAACATGATGTGATCAAAGAATTTTGCCATCAGTTGGGAATTTCTCATGTTCTGATAAAAGCTCATGATGAATTTAAGAATGAAGTGATTGATCCCTGGCTCGGGCAGAAACTTACTGGAACTAAGCTCTCTCCTTGTTTAAGTTGCCATGAAATGAGAATGCGATTGCTCCATAAGAAAATGATTGAAATGGATGCTCTGGGAATCGTCACCGGTCACCTGGCAAAAATTTTTAAACATGAATACCATCATTCTGTTTATGTTCATTCTTCCAATGACGAGGCCCATGATCAGTCGGATCTTTTGTCCCGTCTTCCACATGATATCCTTGAGAAGCTAATGCTACCGCTCTCTGATTTACAGCAAAAAGAAATTATTAAATTGTCCGAAAATTTTGGTCTCAAGAGTTCTTTACCAGAAATTCCTATGCATCAGTGCTTAACTCAGGATGCCCAGATTGATCCTATCATCGAAACCTTAGTGCCCAAAAAATATATTCAGGGCGGTGAAATCGCAGATGCCGAACAGAATAATTATGGTGCCCACAATGGTGTCGTCCATTATCAGTATGGAGAAATTCTTAATCTTAATCGTCCCAAGGGACAAGAACTTTATATGATCGGTTATGGTTTTCAGGAGAAAAAGCTTCTGGTTGCCGGGGACACGCACTTCAATCGAAAAAGAGTTTTTCTTACCCAGTGTCGCATATCTCAGGAGACTCCGTGGTCAGGGCCACTTAAAGGTGTTGTCAAATGTGGCGAAGAGGACTTTGTTGATTGCTGGATCTATCCAAAAAATCTTGCCAGCGCCGTGGTGGAACTCGAAACGAATCATAAATTATTTGAAGGACAAATCGTCACTATCTTGAGGAAAAAAGGGAAAAACTCAAAAGTGTTTCTTTCCGGAAAAGTACGCTACATCCCTGAACCAATTGATGAACAAGAAGGAAATGAACGTGTTAAAGTTGATTACGCTCGCGATATCTAGTCTTATTTTAAATTCTGCTTTCGCAGTATCTCCATCAACCTATACTCAAATCAGGATGAAACTTGAGCGTACTTCACAGAAGGAACTGATTACTGCTCTTAATGATTTTGTGAAAGCAAGTGCCCCGTCTCGCATGATTGGCCAGCCCGGACATGAAAAAGCAAAAAGTCACATCCTGCAAAAAATTAAACAATTTGATCCTAAGAGTTCAGGCAAACTCATTGAGGATAGTTTTACCGCCGATGCCGAAGAAGCGAAACGCTTTTATCAAAAAGATTTTGATGAGCAAGTTGAAGGTAAGATTCCTAATACTCATCCGGAGTATCTGAAGTGGTTAAAGTTTACTACGTACATGAAGCAGGCCGCTGACCGTCTTAAAGATCACAAGGCGACGAATATTATTTGGGAAAAGGCCGGACTTAATTCAAATAAACTACTTGTGATCACCGCTCATTACGACACTATTTCTCATAATAAAGAGACTCTTCTCATCGATGATAAGGCATCTATGCCTGGAGCAAACTATAATGCCTCCGGAGTTGCAGTTGCTCTGACTCTTATAAAAGCTCTCGCTGAAATTGATCTGAACTATTCAGTGCAGGTTGTGTTTCTTGACTGGCAAGTAATTGGCTTTTTAGGATCCTTGCAACACGCTCAATCGCTAAAAAAGGACTCTCGTAGTGTCATGGGCTTTGTGAATCTGGAGATGCTAGGGCAGGATACAAGTTTTTTTGATAAGACCAAAAAGACCGGTAACATGGGTGTCTACTTCCGAAAAGAAGATGAGAAATTCATCAAGCAACTGATCGATCACGGGAGCAAGATAACTAGTAAAGTGACCTTCGAAATGAAGCCACTGGGATTTGCGAATTCGGATAACTTTCGTTACTGGGATCAGGGGTTTAGCGGGGGAACTTTCACCCAGAACTGGGAAGTGGATTTCAATCCAAAGTTCTATCAGACTCCTCAGGATACCTCTGAAACCCTCAATCAGCAGACTTTGTACTACGGGTATCAATACCTTGGAGGTGCTGTTCTTGGGACTTTGCTGGACATAACCCGTTAAGAGTATCTGTAAAGAGTTCAAACTCTTGGAAAAGGGTCCCAAAAGCGCTATAACGAGGCCATGAATTTTTCCTATCAACCTGACCTTCTTGCCGAATATGGTCTGACTCTTTCTGAGTCAGAGTTTCAAGCAAACGCCACTAAGACGGTGGTGGTTGGCATGTCAGGTGGTGTGGATTCATCTGTCACGGCCCTATTGACGAAACTTCAAGGTTACAAAGTCATCGGTTTGTTCATGAAAAACTGGGATGAAACGAATCCCGATGGTACGTGTCCCGCTGATCTGGATTACCAGGATGTGATCAAGGTCTGTGAAAAACTTGATATTCCCTATTACTCAGTAAACTTTGTCAAAGAGTACTGGGACGGAGTCTTTGAAGAATTCCTAAACGATTATCGACAGGGCTTCACACCGAATCCGGATATCCTTTGTAACCGCGAAATCAAATTCAAAGTTTTTTATCAGCGCGCACGACTTTTAGGCGCGGATTTCCTTGCGACCGGGCATTACTGCCAGCTCGATGACGGGCATCTGGCCAAGGCAGTAGATACGAATAAAGATCAGACCTATTTCCTCTACGCCGTTGATAAGAATGTCTTTAAGCATGTGCTCTTTCCCATTGGACATTTACCGAAACCAAAAGTGCGTGAGTTAGCGGAGCGCTTTGATCTTGCCACCAAAGCGAAAAAAGACTCCACCGGCATTTGTTTTATCGGTGAGAGAAACTTTAAAAACTTTCTGTCTCAATACATCGAAAGTCAGAAGGGCAACTTCATTGACCTGAGTGGAAAAATTCTCGGTAAACACGATGGGGTTTGTTTCTACACTCTCGGCCAGCGCAAAGGCATGGGAATCGGAGGACCAGGCGAAGCTTGGTTTGTAGTAGGGAAGAACTATACCCAAAACGAAGTTATTCTGGCACAAGGTGATGATCACCCGGCCCTGTATGCTGATGGACTTTCTGCGGTTGAAATGAATTGGTTAACCGAAACTCCTAAGACCGGTACCTTTCGCTGTAAGGCCAAGGTTCGTTATCGTCAGGTAGAGCAAGCTTGCACGGTAACCGTGGAAGAAAACAGCATAAAGGTCATTTTCGATCAACCCCAGCGTGCCATGACCCCAAGACAGTCTGTGGTCTTCTACCAAGGCGAGCAGTGCCTGGGTGGGGGGATCATCTCAGAAATAGCCCCTAACTACTTCGAACTTGGTAAATCACTGCCTCAAAATTAATGTTTCTTTTTTATCAGGATATTCCGAATAGTCCATCACTTAAGGAGTATCTATGTTCAAAAATAAAACCCAGGATATCGTCGGTCTTTTTAAAAGCACCGGTCATCTTATTGGCAAGGATCAGGATCTTTTGTGGCCAATTTTCTACATTGGGTTTTACCGATGCCTTTCGGTCATTATTTTTGCAACCAGTGGGTATGGCTTTTTCATGAATAAAGGGGAGATGGCCTTTGGCGGTCTCTGTGCATTGATACTATGGACTCCACTTTCAGCCTTCCTTCAGATTCGTCATCGAGCAGCACTTTCCTGGATGAGCTTTGGAGTTCTAAAAGATAAAGATACTGATCTTGATTCCGGTATGAGTCGACTCAGTGGACTCAACGGCAAACTTTTTTTAATCGCCATTCTGAATATGGTTATCTCTAATGCACGGGTAGATTCTAAAAAAGAAGGGTTCAGAACTTATATCACAGCTTTATTTTTATCGATCTTCCAGGGTGTTTGGGAAGTGGTGAAGAATTTTCTTTTGCCTTCGTTGGCAATCGACAAAGGAACTCTGAGCGAATCTGTGGCCAGACTCAAACACATGAAAAAGAATGTCCCGGCCGCTATTTCAGGTTTCATCGCATCTGACGTTGTGGGCAGTATCGCCGGTTCCGTTTTGAGTCTTCTCATTCTGCCGGCCATGGCCCTTGGCTATGGTATCGGGAAAGCCTTCAAAGGATACTTACCAGAGGCATGGATTATTGAAGGGTTCAATATTCTCCCGATGGTTGTTTTAGTATTACTGGCATCAGTCATCGCAAGCTTCCTTGTTGGTGCGGTGGATGGTCTTAAGTCGATTTATTACAGTGTTTTTTATACCTCTTTGGTTCACCCTATGGAGGTGAAGGCCGAACTTCAAAATGATGTGACTCATTATCTGAATTTTAATCGCTCGAAAGAATATGATTTCTTTGCAGCTTATAGACCAAAACAATCCTCTAAGGAGTTAGAGATTCACGCCTCAGGCCTGGATCAGGTGAAAGTAGATAAGGTAAAAAAAGCTTTTGCGATTAATCTTCCCAAAGGGCACTCAGAAGAAAAAATTGAAGGTTTCCTGATCTCTAAACAGTTCACACCGGAATTAATTTCAGCCGGACGCGAAGAGTTCTATGGGGATAGTCTTAAGAAGATACTTCCATTCATCTCTGAGAAGAAGGGGATGGGTTATTCTCATCAACAGTTAGAAAAATTCTTAAAAGAGAAGGGCTACCCAAGTCCTGTCGTCGACCGGGCGTTGAAAGCGAGCTGATTACCAGTAATCTTTACGATTAAGGTCCAGAGGATCAGCTTTGGCTTCTGGACGCTTTTTAAGTTCATACCCCTGACATTCACCCTGACCAGCAGCCGCCACGATGGCAGAAGGCTGATCCTTGCACTGGATCTGAAACTTCTTGCAACCATTGGGAATCTTTGGGTTCCAGGTGATATAGAAGTGCTTACATTGATGGCAGTTCGGCTTATTCATTCCTTCATTCTAGATAATCTATTGAGCTACATCCACTGGGTAGAATTCACCCACTTCCCAGGTTCATTCTGACCAACTTCTGACAGGTTTATAAGGTTTACACAGAGGACCTTTTTTATTCCTATATAATCCGCTCATGGCTTTTAATTGGGTTGTAACCACGTGTAGGTCCTGTTGGATAGGACATAAAAAGGTGAATATGAACGTTGCTGGTAACTCAAATGTTGTTGAAAAGGCCAATGTCCTGTCTCTCTTTGGAGGCCTTGAAGCTGAACTGAACGATCCACTTATGGATCTGATTCAGGAAGGGAACCAGCTAGACCAAGATCTGGACCTTGAGCTAGATGAAACGCCCGTTACCCAGAGTAAACGAGTTTTAGTGACGGAAAACCAATTTCCTGACCAATCTCTCCATATCCTTGACCAACAGCTTGTTGAGCTCAAAATGAATCTGGGACGGCTCAAATTCTACCTGGGCGACTTAGACGATTTGCTTCCTAGGTAACAAAGATTTTGACAAAGTTATAGCAATTCCCTTAACTTAAAAGCTCGCTTTTTCCATATTTCCTGTGCCCAGGTGGTGGAATGGCAGACACACTACCTTGAGGTGGTAGCGCTGCGAGGCATGCTGGTTCAAGTCCAGTCCTGGGCACCATTTAAAAACTTCCTATTAAATTGAATCACTTAAGGCACCTAAGACGGAGTTGGCTCTAAATTTTGTAAAATAGATTTAGATATTTTATTTTTTCCTAAGTTCTAATTTATTTATCTCACCATTTAAATACTGTTCGAGAATTTTCTGATTGAGTTCAGTTTCCTGACTCTGAGATGGCTTAAGACATTTATTGAAGTATAAAAGGGTAGAAGCTCGAACGATTCTTTGAACATCCTTTCTTGTAGATGATTCTCTTCCATGCTGTTGACCTCCTGTCGAGTCTGTAAAGTCGAGGTGTCCAGCGTTCGTTAGCCACAGAAACATATTTTTATTTTCCATTTTAGGCCAAAGTTTGAATGAATCATATCGGGCAATAGCAGGATCTCCATTTTGCTGTTTATCGTTCGTTCCAGAAATTCCTAGAATCGGAATACGAAGGCTTTCATAGCTTTGTTTTAAGAAAAAAGGATCTCCGGGTCCCTGAGGGGAGAGTGCCATACCACAATTGACTCTTTTATCACTTAAATCAGGTCCTAAGCCAGTGCCTGTTCCGACTTTAGGTTCAATCCATTCTAGAGCAGGCTTAGCACCCGCAATTGCTAGTGTTGTAAAAGCACCAAATGAATGTCCCATTAATCCAATGTGATTTAGATCTATTTTACCCGAAAGGTTTTTATCTGATTTATTCCATTC
>JBEIEO010000024.1:0-19722 GCA_040382895.1 Halobacteriovoraceae bacterium | reverse complement strand
GTGCTCTTCTACGGGCCAATGTGAACCGACTTATCCGCAAAACCTGGTGCACGACCAAGCATCCAGATCGTCTTCGAGACCATCTGGATATGTTCATCTATTTTTATAATGAGGTTCTTCTGAGGGATCTATTAACACCAATATAAGGGGGCAGTTCTAAGTGGGTTCATATTGAAAAGCTTCAGGATTTTGATGGAAAACCTGCCTATACTAAAGCACAGGTTGAAGATTATATTTCAAGGGCCCCTTTCCGGGGCCCTTTCTAATTATTTACAAGGCTTTTGTTGATCCAGCACACTTCGATCAAAATCCACTTCCAAACAGTGCTTTTCTTTTTGATCGATAGTTTTTTTCATATCACCCATGAGTTCCAAGCACTCCCACTCTTCCAGCATGATGATTTCTTCCTCACCAATCGGGCCAAAGAAAAGACCCTGCACGAAGCTCTGGCAGTCCAGAACCATCTTTTGAGGATGGGGACTTACCAGGTCAAAGCGAGATTCAAAGTCCTGAATATTGTTCATTCCAGACACCTGAACTTCCAGTGCGAAAGCATCAATCAAGTTCAGAACCAGAATGAGGGCGATAACCGATTTCATATACATCTCCAGGATGCTTACTTGTCGGTTGCTGAGAAAATATCGCCACTAAGGTTTTGATGAGTAGACCTGAGAGGCATTTATTGCCGGATTCCAGAAGAGTTGTTTAGCTCTTAGGCACCGGCGCGCCAGCTAAGTCTTGGATTTCTGCATAAAACCCTCGCACTAGATATACTTGCTATACTAACTTTTTTCATACGAAGCCTCCTCGAGGATAGTGTTTTTCAATGTAATCGTTGATCAACGACTGCTGATAACTATCAACGATGAACCATAGTCCGAACAAAGTCATGATCCCACAAGCTACTGCATTGAAGGTGTAGGTCTTTTGATAATTGAGCTGATGGAGAATCTTGGTGAGCTTGTATTCATAATAACAAAAGTACAGCCCGAGGGTCAGTACAGACAGTAACAAGACTTTTAGCAAGCTCGGAAGTTTAGGCTCAGCCAGAATCTCATTCACATCTTCGATCTGTCGGAACTGCACATAGAGATTCCAGAAACCAAAAGTGATGATAGTAAAAAGGATGTCACGGATGACGGAGTTTGTTTTTAGCTGTGTCATAGATTGAAATGAAAAGCCCCTCTTTTGAGGGGCTTTTCTATTAGCGAGACTTGATGTCTTTGTAAGTGTTCTTCGTGTCACCAGTGTAGATCTGGCGCGGACGACAGATCTTGAAGCCCGGCTGCTCTACCATTTCTTTCCACTGTGCCATCCAGCCCGGCAGACGACCCATAGCAAACATCACGGTGAACATATTGGTAGGAATTCCAAGAGCACGGTAGATGATACCAGAGTAGAAATCCACGTTCGGATAGAGCTTACGGGAAACGAAGTACTCATCCTGAAGGGCCACTTCTTCCAGACCTTTTGCGATATCCAGAAGTGGATCCTGCACACCCAGAGTTGAGAGAACCTGATCACAGGCCTTCTTAATAATCTTCGCGCGTGGATCGAAGTTTTTATAAACACGGTGACCGAAACCCATCAGACGAGAGCCAGAGTTCTTGTCTTTTACTTCGGCCAGGAATTCTTTGTAACCTTTGCCGGAGTTTTTAATTTCTTCCAACATTTCCAGAACGGCCTGGTTAGCACCACCGTGAAGTGGTCCCCAGAGAGCGTCAACACCGGCAGAGATTGTCGCGAAGATGTTGGCTTTAGAAGATCCCACCAAACGCACAGATGAAGTTGAACAGTTCTGCTCGTGATCCACGTGAAGGATTAAAAGGATGTCGAGGGCCTTGGCCACTTTCGGATCAACTTTATCAGAGCCAGTCATCATGTGAATGAAGTCTGAGCAGTAATCAAGATTCTTATTGGATTTAACAAACTCTTTACCTTGAGAGTGACGGTAAGAATAGGCAGCCATCACCTTCAATTGGCCCATCAGTTGAGCGATGGCCTGATCCTTCTGAGCAGGGTTTAAATCCTGGGCGCAAAGATCATGATAAAAAGCAGAAAGAGAAACCATGTTCGATGAAAGCACGGCCATCGGGTGAGCGTCTTTTGGAAACGCTTTGATCATGGTCTTGATGCCTTCTGGAACATCATCGAAAGAAGCAATTCTTTCTTCGAAGGCTTTCAATTCAGAAGCAGTAGGAAGCTTGCCGTAGAAAGTTAAATACGAAGACTCAAGGAATGTTGATTTCTCAGCAATCTCTTCAATAGAGTAACCACGGTATTTTAAAATTCCCTGCTCACCATCGAGGAAGGTGATGGCAGATGTACAGGCACCTGTGTTCATGTAGCCAGAATCAAGGGTAACATAACCAGTTTCTGCACGCAGCTTGGTGATATCGATGGCCTTCTCACCTTCAGTACCGGTGAATACAGGAAGTTCGACGGTTTTATCGCCTAGAACCAACTTTGCCTTTTCAGACATGAAAGACTCCTTAAGAAAATATGAATTGGATTAAACCAGATAGACTAAATTGCGGCCTATTCTAGTATCAATCACAGTTATCTGTCTAAAACTCTTGATGTTTTTCGTTTCGGATGAAGACAGACAAAAGTTGAGCATTCTTACACCAGTGGTGTCATTTCGACCCTAGGTAATGGTGACAAAACCACTCCATTGGTGCCTTTCTCACTTTTGTTTAGCAATGCGTCTTGTGTTCGTTTTTTAACATGAATCCTATAAATCTATGAGATTTCTTACAGATTGGCACTCACCTTGCTCAGGTACTCTTTATCAATTCAAACAAGACGTTTGGGTACCAAGGAGAAAGAGCATGAAACCTGCTTCATCATTTTTTGTATTAGTTCTTTTAGGATCACTGGTGGCTAACGCTGCTGCACAAGTAAACCCTCAACGTCCGCGGCCTCATCAGCCGCAGCCACCACAATATCAACCTCTCCCTGGACAAGGTCAGATCATCTCCGAGCGGATCATGCAGAACGTACATATGCACGAACGACTGCGAGTCTCGGAATTACTTCGGCTCTCGCCAGGAGAAGAACATCTCCTTCAAGCTCGCTCGCTCAGCCTCCTCGCCTCGAGTATCCGGGGTCAGGTACAAGTGGAAATCCTCTCACTGGGGCGACCCGTGGGAATCCCACAGATCATCCGGCGACAGCAATCAGAAATTCGCGTTCAGCTTCCACTTGGAACACAACTGGCCGATCTTGAAATCACTGCTAGTGACGAAATCCTTCTGGACACTGTTACTGCAGAAGTTGAGAGCACCTACTCTCCCGGGCCAATACCTGGTCAGGAGCTGCAGCCGCTCCCTGGGCAGATGCTTAAGCTAGATGTTCGTCGGGATGTTCGAGGTGCAGCTGATATTTCTCTGGAACAACTTGCTCAACAGCAGCTGGGCATCACTCTAGAAGGTTCTCAGATTGAGCGCGTGGTTCTTCTGGGCTCGGTTGTTCGGGGTTACAATGCCACAGCACAGGTTCTGATGGATGGTCGTCTGGTAGGTCCAATCAAATCAATTGGTGCACAATTAACTACTCCGATCCCGTTGCGCACTTTTGAAGAAGTCCGACGAGACCTAAGACTCGTGATCCGTGGAGATGTAGTGATCCAGCAAATTAATATCAAAGTGGGGAACGTTCGTCCGGTTCAGCATCATGGACCTCAGCGGATTCAAGTTGGTCGTGAAATTTCGGCCGGCCGTGGTCTTCCGCTTGGTCAGGTTCTGGGATTTGAGCAACGTCTGATCTCGAGCATCGAACTGGAAGCCAGAACTCAGCGACACGCCCAGGCAGAAGTGGCGCTTCTCGCTGTGAGTGGCCAGGTTCTTGCGACCACTCAGGTGTCTCAGATCCCGATGCGCCCGGTGCTTCGCCTGCTGCGTCCGATGTCGGCCCGGGAACTTAGTCTAGAATCTTTCTCTCCGGTTATCATTGAATCAATTGAAGTGGACTTCGAGCGATTCCAGGTGTGGTAAGCACCTTTGAATAACCCTGGTTTGTACCCTTTATAAACGAGATACCCCCTTCCCCCCGGGGGTATCTTTTTTTTAGATAGATATCATGTGATTCTTCTGATTCCATGAGGGCTCCTATGGCCGTAGATATGGCCCATGAAAAACATTCTTATCCTCATCGTATTCTTTTTAAGCTACCAGGCCTTCGCAAAATCCGTAGAAGTGGATGTGCTCTCAGCCGAATTCGGAGTGGAGGATCATACTCGTTCAAAAACTCTCTGCCTGACCGTGGTGCGTGTGCCGCAAACCGGTGCCCTCCTGGGTGTCGTAGAAAGCATTGAAGATTGTTTTTATGCCAGAACTGCCAAGCGTGCACAAACAAATCGCATTCAGATGGATCTGAGAAAATTGCAACCGCTCACCATGCCTGGCCTTCGCTCCCATTTACAAAGCATGGATGGCCAGTTAAAGTTTTTATTCTCTGACGGAGAATAAAATTTGAAATGGTCTGAACCATTAATAGAAGCCACGATTCTCAAGCGCTATAAAAGATTTCTCGCCGACATTGACCTAGGTGAGAAAGTCATTACGGCCCATGTTCCCAACACCGGGAGCATGCAATCCTGTTGGGAACCCAACTGGAAATGCGCTCTATCCGTTTCCAAAAATCCAAATCGCAAAATGCCTCATACTCTGGAGCTCATTCACAATGGAGAATCCTGGATCGGTGTGAATACTGCCAATGCCAATAAGCTGGCCAAGATCTGGCTGACGCAAAATATGTTGCCCGAACTTTCGGGCTATCAAACTGTGGTACCGGAGAAAAAGATCGGCATGAGCCGGGTTGATTTCTATCTGGAAAATCATCCAACAGAGCCGCCAGCTTGGGTGGAAGTAAAAAACGTGACTCTTAAGCTTGATGGCCATGCCCAATTCCCGGATTCCGTCTCTGAGCGCGGCCAAAAACATCTGCGAGAGCTGATGGAGATCAAGCGCTCAGGTCTGAGAGCGGCCATGCTCTATGTTATTCAGAGAGAAGATGTCCACAAATTCAGTCCGGCCGTCAGTATTGACCCGACCTACGTCCAACTTTTAAAAGACGCCCAAAAAGCGGGCGTTGAAATCTATGCGTATCAATGTAAGATGAGTTTAGACCAATTAACTCTCGGGAACTCCCTTAAGGTTGAGCTTTAGATGAATCAGCTATTTCTTTTTTTGGATCAGCAGACCGTCAAAGCACGCCAGGTGGAAAGCTGGGAAAAACTTGAGCATCCCATAAGATGGATGGATCTGGAGTTTGAACTGATTGGCTCCTCACAGCGTATGGTAACCTGGCCAAACCTCTTGCCCGATCTGACTCCCGAAACGGCACGCAGTTTTCTGGATCTCATCGCCAGCCGCTACCCCTTCTCTCGTGATAGGGAAACACTCAAAAACCTTTGCCCTGAGCTTTTATTTGATTTTCCAGTTGAGGAATGGGTTTTCTTCGGCGGAAGCTTCAATCCCTGGCATAAAGGCCATCAGGCCTGCCTAGATCTTCTGCCTAAAGAGAAGATCTGCTTTATCCTACCGGATAAAAATCCACTAAAAGAAGACACCCTCCGCGAACCGGTGGTGACCTCCCTGGAACTCATTCGTAAAATCAAGTTTGGCCCTCACCATTATTTCGTACCGACTTTCCTGATTCATAAAGAAAAGAATCCGACCATTACCTGGGTGGAAAAGGTTCATGCCGATTTCCCGGACAAGAAGCTGGCCTTACTGATCGGGTTTGACTCTCTCAAAAGTATCCATACCTGGCTGCGCTCTGAAGAGCTTTTGAATAAGCTCAGTACGATCTACGTTGTTTCACGCTTAGAGGATGATGAAGACCGAGAGAAAGTAGCTGGACCACTACAAAAAATTGCCCCCAAGCTTCACGTTGAATACCTGGGGCGGCATGAATTTGAAAAATTGTCGTCGAGTGATTTAAGAAATCAGAAATAAAAAAGGCTCCTTTCGGAGCCTTTATTTTTAGCTTAGTAGCAAACGTACTGAGTTGTGTAGTAACAATCGTCGTAACAAGTGTAACCCCAGTACCAATCATTGTAGCAGTAGGTATCACACACATAAACATCGTCGTAGTAGCAGTAAGAACCGCCGCCAGTTGATGGAGTTCCGTTAGCGATAGCAATTGCCAGGGCCACGATAAGAACACCAACTGCAAGATAAACGAAAACCTCGCCAGACCATGAAGCACCAGCAGAGTATGATTTCTTCATCGTATCAAGGATGTACTTGTTAGCTTCCGCTGAAGACATCTTATTGATCTGAATCATATTGAAAGCAGTCTCAAGATCTTTAGCGACCTGAGCGTTTTTCACTTCAGATTTTACGAACTCGATCATCTGAGCATTTGTCAGACCTTTAGCTTGAAGATCACGAACAGTAGCTGCGAACTTCTTCATCTGTGCGCCGTGGAAATCCTTGTCTGTCTGATCCCACTCAACTGTCAGAGCGTAGTTAAGTTCGTCGAAAGCAGCTTTCAGACCCGCGTGACTAGACGCGTTAGCCTGTACTGTGAAGATCGAAAGGATCATGAAAAAAGCGATAAATTTCTTTAACACTGGAACCTCCGGGTTTTAAATAGTTGTCTACTTTGGTTCTAGCGTAAAAAAATCAATTACGAAAAAGAAATATACATATGTAAATATTTTTCAAATTCTTACACAAAAACCGGTGGCAAAGAGGCACCATCCCTTAAATTCCGCGTAGATTTAGGGCTTTGAGGATCTTGATTTTGTCATTAAATGGTTCTTCACAGATAGCATCACAGGTCTGGATGATGCCTTCCAACAATTGGCCACGGATGGTGGAATTGGTCGTCAGGCGCTTTCTCAATTCGAACATGAACTTCTCACCTTTTTCTTCACCCAGGATGTTTTTTACTTCCCACAACAAACTAAAAACAAAATCCGTGTTGGCGTACTCACCCATTTCAAATTGAATCATGTATTCCTGTTTGCGCTTGGCATTTTTTCCATTGAAGGTGTTGTGCTTTTTGATGTGCTTAGCAAGCTTGGGAGAACCAGCGATCTGACCCGCAAAAAAATCCGCCATCCCTTCAATGATTGCCGTGGAGTGCGATAGCACCAGGTGATCAGAAAGTGCTGCGTGTGCGTACTCATGATAAATAATCTCCGGAACTAATGCCGTATCCAGCCAATACCATTTTCGGGATGTAGCCTTGGTGATAGGATCAATAAACTGATATCCAAATTCCATAATCAAGCTTGATCCAACAGTACGAACCAGACTTTCCATCGTGAAGGCTTCCAGCCCCTGACCTCTATCAGTGGCAAAGGCCTGAACGGTCTGAGCGAGAAACCGCTGCAAAGACTGCATATGGATTTGGTTACGAAAGCTTCCCAATAAAACTTTGAATTCTTGATTGGCAAGCCCATTGGTATTGAGTTCAGAAATATGGACTTTTTTCTTCGGTCTAAACCAGATTTCCGTACCCCAAGGCTTCACTCCGCGGGAGGCCAGCCCCTTACCGGCAGGAATGGTAAGAGCATTGTTGAATTGTGGTTCGAGGTTATCGTTAGCAAAATGTCCCAGTTCGGAGAACTGATTTTTATGTTCGATCCGGATGACCATTTTCGGTGTATCAGACACGTAATCTGACTTGAGTTTCTGAACAAAGTAATTGCGGGCGGTGGTGAGGTGATGATACACGGTCGCGGCCCGCATAAGCACACCTTCTTCAGCGTCAAACTTCACCGCTTCATCACTCTTACCAATGACAATTTTGAAGTATTTCCCGTCAAAGCTTTTATCCGAGGTGAGATCTTTAAGCTCTACCATGGCCTCGTCGGCCCGATTCAAGTTTGAGCGCACCACCGCTTTGAAGCTTCTGGCCTCGGCGAAAGTACTGGAAAGGATAAGAGCAGCAAAAAATAGTTTTTTCATATTAAAACAACACCGATGGGTCATTAGTATTAGGGTCTTTCTTTTTACCGGCAGTGGCTTCGATCACTACAATCGCCAAGGCCGGAATAAATCCATATGGAGGAGGAATCACAATTGTTGCCACCGATGAGAGTGTCTTGATCCAGACTCCCGCTTTATCCCAGAAGGATTTCTTCGGATTCCAGATTTCTTCTAGAGAACCAACCGCTTCGAGTTCTGAGGCCGGGATAATCCCGATTTCATAGGATGCCACCATTAGGTCCATATAGTCCGGGGAGCGGCCGTTGAAAAACGTATTGAGAGATAACCGGGCCCTTTCTTTTCTTAGGGATTTAATTGCAAAACGGAAGCGCTCCATAGGTTCAAGCTCGAGCCTGCGTCTGACTTCCTGCCCGTTATAAACCAGGATTTCAACTTTTGTGGCTTCCAGATCTGCTCTGAGAGTCTTGATGATATTTCCCATCATGATGATCTGTAGATCAGAGTAACTTTCAAACAGTCTTTGACGACGGCTCATTTTCAATTTCTTGATTTTAACAGTGACGAAATTGCTCTGTTCCTTCTCATCCCGTAAAGGGTACTGAATTCGCAGAGTGCGCACCTTCTGCATATAGCTGGTAAGAGTGAGAGTCGGATTCTGAAGTTCGTTTATCCGTGCCTGTTCCAGAGAAACGAACAAGTGATCACTGATCAGTTTCTCGTTGCGGGCCTTGTGTAAAAGACCTTCCAGTGTGTAGGACTTAATTTTCTTATCAGCTTTGAGAACTTCCTGATAGAAAGAACGATAAGCTTCATCAAAGCAAGCAGTTTTGGCAAAACGTTTATCAAAGCTTGCGATGAGTTTGAGGATCGCCAGATTGGCCTCTGAATTATCGGGAGAAATAATGTGTTCTTCGTTTTTATCGTAGAGCGAAGACGTTTTGACTTCGTGAGCACGAAGGAGAATGCCCAAAGAGACATCATCGATCTCGTTGGTGTCGCGGACAAGGTAAAGGAAACCTTTAAAATTGACATCGATGGCACGCTCTCTTAAGAGTTGGAGTGCGTCCTGATTGAGAGAATAAGCACAGAGGGATTTAGAGTCTTGTTTTTTAAGGGCTTCCTTGAAAAGGCTTTGGGCTTCAGAAATAGTCAGGCGTTTAGCCGCTCGATTCTTAATGTACAGATCCATTCGCTTGGAATAGAAGCTCGTTCCTTCCCGCATATTACGTAAGCTTGTGCCTTCTTCCTGGGCCAGAAGGTTCATGGATAAAAGACTAAGACAAATTAATAGCCAACGCATAAATAGATAGTCCTTGATAGGACGATCTTATCACCCTGAAGGGTCAGGCAGCGGAACTCGGGTAAAAGCGATAGGCTGTCAAAAGATTAGACACTAATTCAGAGAAAGCCGGGTGAGTCTTGAAAGAGAGACCATATGGTTACCCAGGCGACAAAAAGCATCCGTTTCCTCACCTTGTTCCAGATAGATAACGTCTCCCAGGATTTTTCGGCAGATCACCGACCCTGGGTTTTTTCCTCCCGCAAGGTCTTCGCTTTTCAGAGGTGCCGATTGGAGAAGTT
The DNA here is from genome assembly GCA_040382895.1 of Halobacteriovoraceae bacterium. Classification (GTDB taxonomy): domain Bacteria; phylum Bdellovibrionota; class Bacteriovoracia; order Bacteriovoracales; family Bacteriovoracaceae; genus Peredibacter. Next base: position 10,234 of record JBEIEO010000024.1, on the reverse strand, counting down.
TGGCGGCAAGTTCGTCGATCTCACATTTTTTCTCACACCCTGGACTTGCCCAGTCTTCATTTGTATCCTGCGATAATTCAAAAGACTCATTCCCTGCTTTCCAGGTGGCTGCGTGAAGAGAAGTCATAATCAAACAGGTTAAGATCAGAGCTTTCATAATTAATCCAGGATACTTAAGCGTCGGGTGTTGTTTAAAATCACATCTGCCGGAGCCCAGAAACCGCCTTTTTTCGTGCACTCAAAATCTTTTGAATAGAAGCATCCATTACCCCAGCTATTTTGTACCAGGTATTCGTGCTGGCCATTCTTGCATCGTGAACCAATAATGGTCACCGCATGGGACCCCTCACCAGCTTTGTAACCTGTATCCTTTTTATCTCCACAGCTGAAATCAGTCGAACCGGCCTTAACTAATTTCGACGAAGGATTTGTAAAAAAGCGGGTACAAACGGAAATTCCCACCGGAATTCCTTTTGCAAGTTTGGCATCTACAAGGGTCGCAGCCTGTTGTTGGTAATCCAATTGAGATTTTGCTTTGTGAGCAAGAGTCAGAGTGTCCACGTCGCGACAGGATAAGTTTTGAGGAACCATGATACCTAAGCCCTGACAAGCAAAGACTCCTCTGAAGAATTCATCCCGATCCCAGCTGCCCTTGAGAATTTTGAGGACTTCCTGAAGGGTTAAACCTAGTTGTGCCAATCCAATGACGTCCTTCGCTGTATTTCCAATGGAGCTTATACAAAGAGGACTCATATATTCTTGAGCTTTTTTACTAACACATGTTTCGTTGGTCTTCATGGCTGCGGCCACAAATTGAATCTGCTGATTAAGTTCAATCCCACCAGGGCCCGTGAAAACGAAGTTGGGATTGCTGGTAAGAATCTTTTTCAAATGAGACTCATAAGACAAACCTGACTCAAGATCTGAAGTTTTGATGGTAAAATCTGAATCCTTTAAATTTTTCAGCCGGGTACTCAAGAGCTGATGGTTGAAATTCAGGGACATTCTATTTTTTGCCAGATAGCTCTCAAATGATCTCCTCAGACCCGAAAGATACGTTATCCCCGGAGAGCAATCTTCTAAAGCTGCATCCAAATGGAAGCTGATGGTGTCCAACCCTTGTATTCTCAAACCAGAAAGATAGTTATTGCCCTGGCGCTCATCAAAATAGGCACTAAGAGTTTCAATGATCTTTTCCTGATTGGCAGGATTTTGCTTTGTGATCTGTTCGAAACGATCAGACTTAGATGGGCAAATATACTGACCTTTTATGTGATTAAAAGCATCACAGGAAACACCGGCATCCACATAAGTTCCTCCGATGCCCGCAGCCCCTCTCCATCTCACAGCCTTCTTTACCAGCAGGTTTTTATCCCGATTTTGTTTTTCAGCAATCGCCAGCTGGATGCGGGAAAAATCTGGATGACCAGGCAACCGAGCTTTGAGCATTTTGTGGAGTTGTTCGATATGGCAAATTCCGAGACCATTCTGATTGGTGCTTCTCAAGGGATAGAGACTGCCTCCGGGAGCCGACAGATTACGGATATCCTGGTGAGAACAGGTTAAAGCATAGGCATAATAGGGTATTAAATAAGTCAGGCACAAGAGCATGAACTTCATAAATTAAATTATACGGCTTGTTGCGCATCGGAGAAGATTGGAAAAAAGATCCAGACTTTAACATCTATTAATTTGTCGAGCTTCCTCTCATTCCCTTCTCTCAAGGTTTACGATAAATTAGACAAAGCCTAAGAGGAGCTTCTTTTGAGCAAAATACCGACAGGACTATGGTCCCGTGGCAGCAAGTTAGTGGGAATCGCCTCTAAAATGGCGATGAACGAATTATCCTCGCGAGTGAAAACTTGGGAAGATGAAAAGTCAAAAATTCAGGCCAGGGTGGAAATGGCCCAAGGTCTGGTAAAAACCCTTTCTGAACTGAAGGGTGCCAGCATGAAACTGGGCCAGCTCATGAGCCTCGACCTCGGCGAATATCTGCCTCCTGAAGTGATAAAAGTCCTGGAAAGCCTTCATCAGAATTCTACATTTTTACCCTTTGAAAAAATCGAAGTGATTCTAAAAGAAGAACTCAAAGAAAAATTCGCCGACCTCAAAGATCTCTCTACAGAACCCCTTGCTGCTGCCAGTATCGGACAAGTTCATACTGCAACTCTTTCGGGCAAAAACGTGGTCATAAAAGTTCAGTACCCGGGCGTCGCTGAATCGATTCCTTCAGATCTAAAACTACTGGAGCTTTTGGTAAAAAACTTAAGTCTCCTCCAAGGCAAAAGCCTTGATCTCAATCCGTTTTTCAAAGAGATCGAAGAAGTGCTCAGAAAAGAAACTGATTATGAGCTGGAAGTTCGTATGCTTCAGCGCTATCGCCATGCTTTTTCGGAATCAAATTACATCGTACCAGAAGTTTACCCCGAGTACTCCACGACCAAAGTCATCACCATGGAGCGCATCTATGGCAAAAGCTTCAATGAGTGGTTGTCAGGTTCCTTTATCGGCGATCGACAGAAGATGGCCCACCAGTTAATGAATCTTTATCTGGAAGAGTTCTTCAGATATGGATTGGTGCAAACCGATCCGAATCCTGGGAATTTCCTGGTTACTTCCCAGAATAAGATGGCATTGTTGGATTTCGGTGCAGTCAAAGAATACGATGAGGGCTTCAAACAAGGCTACCGCAGCCTTCTGATGGCATCTTTTGCCCGTGATGAAAAAAAGATCCTCGAAGAAAGTATCAGTCTGGGTTTCATTGATGAAAGGGAATCTCAGGAAGTAAAAGATCTCTACATCCGAATGATGGATCTTCTGGCCGATCCATTCAGGAAAAATGAACCATTCGATTTTAATGACAAAACTTATTATGCAAACTCAAGAGACATGAGCTGGGAACTCACCCGCAAGTGCAAATACTCTCCCCCACCCAAAGATCTGCTGTTTCTTCACCGCAAGCTCGCCGGCGTTTTTGTGCTCATCCGTAAACTGGATGTGAAGATCGTTCTTAAAGACTACTGGCACATGGTGGAAGACGCCTAGTTTAACTTCAGATCTGTGATCACAACTCTCGCCAATCTTCGAATACCTTGGATAATGTCTTCATCACTGGTGTGAGGTAGATGCTGGTTACTTTTAAAGCAGCAGTTGTACATGATCGATGTGTGAATGACATGGCTGAAGAGAGTTCTCAAGGCCCAGTGCAAATCTGCCTCGTTCATAGTTCCACCGGCTTCCATGATGATGGCATCAGCGATCACCTTGCCCCCCAGGGGGACCGAAGAACTCATCTTCTGTTCCCTGCGATGTCATGTGATGATTATGTTGGGTGGACATCATCATTTTAAAATACGTGATCAGGTCATGGGACTTATTCTGAAAATACCGGAAGAGATAAACTAATGCTTCGTCCAGGCTCGGTTTCTCCCGGTCATACATCTGGCGCATGCTCTGCGAGCACTCAAGGTAGCCCGCCTGTAAAATTTCTCCAAAGAGTTTTTCCTTGTTGGAGAAGTGGTAATTCACCGAAGCCACGTTGACGTCAGCTGCTTTGGCGATGTCACGGATTGAAGTTCCCTCAAACCCGTTATCGGCAAATAAGATTCTGGCGCAAGAAATAATCTTTTCTTTGGTCTCATTTAATTCACGCTCAGTCATTTGCTTTCTCCTTCTCGGCAACTCTTTCTGCTTCCATGAAACCTCCAGCAGGTATCGAGTGTTCTTCTTTTCCGATGCTGTTCAGGAATCGATCGATCAAAGGAATTCGTTTTAAGAAGTTTACCCAATCTTCTACGATTGCATAGGCCGGTGGAATAAAAACAAGGGTAAGGATAGTTCCCGAAGTCAATCCCCAGGCCATTGCAAGAGTAATTGGGATCAGCATCTCATCCTGACCACCGATTCCGTAAGCTGTAGGAAAAAGACCTAGCACTGTTGAAAAAGCTGTGGCGACGACAGCTAGTAACCTCTGTGAAGATGCTTTTACCAGTGCTTCGTTCAGCGTCATACCTTCACGACGAGCAATTTCGATAAATTCGATCAGCACAATTCCGGAGTTAACGATAATACCCGTTAAACCAATAATTCCGATGAGGGCCATAAAGGAAACTGGTCTTCCATGCAGAAAGAAGGCAACCGAGAATCCAATCAATCCCAGTGGAATAGTCATCATAATAATAAAAGGTCGAAGGAATGAATGGAACATGAATACTAATAGGGCAAAAATCCCGATCAGTGCCAGGATCAAGGCATCAAAGAGAGATTGCATACTCTCCTGAGTACTTTCTTCAACTCCTCCAAAGACCAGAGATACTTCCGGGTATTTGTATTTGAGCTTATTCCACTCCTGCTTCAGAACACCGTTAACTGCAAAGGCGCTGGTTTTTGTTTCATCGATCCCCCCAATTAAGGTACGGGCACGTTTGAAATCAAAGCGCTTCACTTGTGGAGTGCCTGGTTTTTTCTCAAAGCGGGCGATACGCCCAAGAGGTATCAGGTTGCCCTGCCCGTCCATAATTTTAATTCCGTTGAGATCATTGCTTTCCTGACGATAACCATCCATGAATTTCACGTTCAGGTTCACTTCTTTATTATTAAGGGTCACATCCGAAATGAAGACCCCTCCAAGGGCCGTTCTTAGAGTTGTTCCGACGTCAGCCACTTTAACACCCAGACGATCGGCCATTTCATAATCCAGATTCACCATGATCTCATCTGCATCTACAAAGTCATCGACTTTCAGATCAATGACTCCCGGAATTTTTTCCAAGGTGCGGAGTACTGATGAAATGGCTTCTTCCAGCTTCACCGGATCATTAGATCTGAAAGTAGCGTTGATAGGAGATCCAACCGGTGGACCATTGATGAGTTCTTCAAAGATAATGCTTCCACCATATTTCTTAGTATCCAGTGTTCTGAGCTTGGCCAGAAACTGAGTGTGAGGAATATTATATTTTGCCAAGTCTGTGGCATAAATCAGAATCAAGCCTTGTGAGTCCCCTTCCCCACCTTTGGGATCATCTGGTGAAACACGTGATACACCTGCCTTTGCAATGACATGATCAACCCATTCCGGTGCCACTTCTCTCACTTCTCGGCTCAGCTCGGAGAGATTCTTTAGAGTCACATCCAGAGGAGTGCCTTTTGGAGCTTCGATGCGCGCCATATAGATTTCGGTTTGTTCGGCCGGGAATAAAATGAATTTATTTCCGAAAATCATCATCAATAGCGCGGCAAAAATCAATGCGGTACATCCGCCTACAGTGACATACTTGTGGTGAACTACCCAACGCATGAAGATTTCAAATTTAGCTTTCCATCGATCAAACCAGTGTTCCTCTCCTGCTTTTACTTCCTTAACCTTTTTCCCCACAAACACCAGTCGCATTGGCAGAAGAAAGAATGATTCAACTAAAGACACTAGCAAGGCCAGTGTCACAACAATGGGGATAGAGGCAATGAACTTACCCATGATTCCTTTGGTTACTAACATAGGAAGAAACGAAGCAATCGTTGTTAAGACCGTTGCAGTTATTGGTGCCCAGAGATCCATCACTGATTTCTTTACGGCCGGAATGACTTCCCAGCCTTTGCGGCGAAGATCAATGAAGTTGTCCGTAATCACGATAGAGTTATCCACCAGGTTACCCATGGCGATGATAAAAGCCAGAATAGAAATGGAATCCAGATTAAGCCCAAAGCTCGGCATGAGTCCAAACACAGTAAGAATACCTACGGGCAGGGAGAGGGCGGCCATGATTCCGATCCATCCGGGCATGAAAATCATAAGGAAGATCACCAGAAGGATCAAACCCGACCAGGCATTGGAGCTAAGAGTGGAAAGTTTTTGTTCTACTTTCTTTCCTTCATCATAGTAAACCCTGAAGGTTGCCTGACCTTTCCAGGTCTTTTCATATTGCTCAATCAGCTTTTTAACTTTTTCAGCGAGCTCGATAGTTCCAGCTGTTCCTTTTTTATTCACAGTTAAATGAACTGCTCCCTCACCTTCGTAACTACCTAATGTGCGGGCCTCTTCTGCTCCATCCACTACCCGGGAAATATCAGAGAGCTTAACAGATTGACCTGAGAAGTTAGAACGAATGACGAGATTTTTAAGCTCATCTTCATTTTTAACTTTTGCATCGAGGCGCACCAGATCCTTATGACGACCTTTCTTCACATCCCCGCCGGGAAGAGAAATATTTCGAAGCTGAAGTTTGCTTAAAACCTCTGGTACACCGATATGAAGTGAATCCATCTTCCTCAGATCCAGCTCGATCGTAAATTCCCTTTCACGGTATCCGGTAAGTCGAACATCTTTAACTTCCGGCAAATCTTCAATCTCACTTTTCAGAAGATCAGCGATCCGATCACGCAGACGATCATCACCGCTGGCTATAACAGAAAATTCGATTGCCGGAAACTCTTCAGATTTGATTTCCAGAAAACGTGGCTGTTGCTCAAGATCTGCCGGAAGCTTGGAAACCCTTTGCACAGCTTTTTGCAAGTCATCCATGACTTCTTTCTCATCCACATTATCCATATCGATTCGAACCATGATGGTCGAAAGACCGGTCTGGGAAATGGATTTAACATCCTTTAAACCAGAGACTGTTCGGATTTCATCTTCAATCGGTTTGGTGATTAAAGCTTCAATATCTTCCGGTGAAGCTCCCTTATACTGAGTCACAACTATAGCAATTGCAAAGTCCACTTGAGGCCAGGCTTCCGCTTTCATGCGATTAATACCCTGGAGTCCGAAGACCATCAGAAACAAGGTCAGGACCAGAGTGAGTTTATAGTTACGTAAGAAAAAATCTACGAAAAATTTCATGCTTAGATCCTGTTAAAGCTACATGGAGTTTCAGTGTAAATCGCCAGATAATCAAACAACACATTCAGGATCTGAAGCTGAGTCTCAATTGTTGTGAGCTGAGAACTTAAGAGTGCATCCTGATCCTGAACCAGGTCGTTTACAGACGCTCTGGCCTGTTCATACTTTCGCCGCATGAACTTCAATCGTTTCTCTAATTGCTGAGAATTTACTTTTTGCGAACGGATGACTTCATTCAATAAAGTCACCGAACGAACCAGTTGTTGATGAGTATTGCTTACGTGAGCATCAGAATTATTAATCGCTGCAGACAGACGCTTTTCATCATAGAGCTCTTTGGTTTTTTGGTTCATTTCTTTGACATCACCGAGGGGCAGAGAGAAACTAAGCCCGACTTCATAGCCGGTCCGGTTAGTCGCCTCAATATCATCTACAGAAGAGCCGTAACTTCCACGGAAGCCATCCTGGGTTTGATCAGATCCCACACCAGTGGCCCTCACTGTACCATAAAGTTTCACATCAGGATCTGCATAGCGACTATTGATAAGACCTGCTTGGGTGCGAACTTTTCTCAAAAGTGAAGTGGCTTCATCATAACGGGTGAAGTGATAAGGAATTTTTTGTTCCTGGGCGATCACTGCGGTACAAACCATGACCTCATCAAAAGTTTTATTCAGATCATAATCGGCCAGTGCTAATTCAGAGGTCATCAACTCCGGGAGAAGGTTTTTAAGCTGCTTTAGTAGAGTTTCTCTTTGGTACTGAAGATAGGTCAACGTTCCCTGACGAGAGGCCACTTGTGCTTCATAGCGGGCAACTTCATCTGACTCAGCGACTGAATTTCGAAAACGCTGATTGGTTTCACTTGATTGACGTTGGGCCGTTTTAAGAAGTTCTTCGGAAATTTTCAGGGCTTCTTGGTTAGCTACAAGCGACCAGTAGATTCGTCGTAAGGAAATACGAAAGGCTTTGGTATGAATATCTTTTTCCAGCTCTGCCCTCTGGGTTTCCATGGCCAGACTCTCAAGACGGGCCTTACTCAGACGTCCGAACAGATCTTTCCAGACATCCATTTGCAAGGTGAAGCTTAGTATAGTGGTTGTCACATCCCGGAATTTTCCGGAAGTCGCTGAAGAGGCACTCCGCTGATCCGTACTCACCGATGCTTCAGCACTCACGCCTTGTCTGAAGTTCTGACGAACTCCTAACTGCGCCTGCTTTATGGGACTAAAAATGGGAATGAAAGTGATGATGGGTTTTTCGTTGGTCTCGGCATAGGAGCCACGGCCAAAAAGTTCCGGAGCAAAAGCTTCATCCAGTTGTCCTTTCTGGAGTTCCACACCTAAAAATGCCGCTTGGATTTGATCCAACTGAGGAGCACCTTTGGCGGCAACCTCACTTAGATACTTCTCATTAATTTCAATTTTGTTTTGAGATAAAGCTTGGGAACAAAGACTCAGCACTCCGACAAAGCTTAATAATTTTAATAAGTTGAACATGCTTCTTCCTAATACAACGATTGTTTCAAACGATTGTTTAAAACAACTATATTAGAAACGCAAGCCTAGGGCAAGACGGGAACTTAGACAAAAGCCTAAAAAGATATCTGATTTAGGATAATAAGAACTCAACGGTAGTACAGATCGCATTGTTTTAGACACTGCTGATTATTACGGGCGGCCCCTTTAGCCGCTAAACTAATACCCAAAGCATTGGCTTCCATATCCTCTGCATCCGCATCACCTGGTCCAAAGACATCTTTAAATTCTTTTAGTATTCCAACCAGCATGACTTCATTGTCGTTACATTTTAAGGCGAGCATACAGGAAACCGTGCAATGGCGATTCTTATCATTCTTCGAATGGGCCGTTGCCACTGCTATCACAGGCTTGGAGTGATAGAGTGAACAGAACACAGCAGGTTTTGCTGAGGCATGAGAAGTAATAAGTGTTCCAAGGATGATCGCAAATAGTGTTTTCATGTTCCTTAGTTTAGTGGCTCTCTGTTCAAAAGGTAGCCACCTTATAAAATGTACATCCCCTGTCACAATCCTTGCCGGTGACTCCCAAAGCGATCTTAGAATGAGCTCATGAAAACAACTATTCTAATGCTTCTTTTGATGAGTACTTCTGCCTGGGCCGGGAAATGCCGATTGTCCGGTACCGTTGGTGGAGGATTTGACTGTTATAGAATAGTCACCACTATGGCAGTTGATACAGTCGAAGGTTGCGAAGCCTTTGCTAAATCGACTAAAGATAATCGCTTCTTTAATCTGATTGAGAAAAAAGAAACCCTCATTTCGACAAAGTACAGTTTCAAAGTACGTGGTGAAAAAAGAATCCGCGGAAAATTTCACTTTGACGATAACGTCACATGTAACTAGCGCTTAAAATTATCTTTCACTTTATCCAGCACTCCGTCGACCTGGCGTTTAACTTCCAGAACGTTAGCGCCAACTTTTTCAACGAAATCTCCCCAGCTTTGAACCTCATTTGATTTTTCATCCAGAGATTTATTGGTTGGGCCATACATCTTTTCCATGATCCCCATAACAGATCCCTTGATCATGCCGCGAAAAGGAATCTTGGCCATCATGCCGTACATCGCTGCCTGACCTGAGGTATTGAGAGAAGGATCGTTGCGAACAACTTCAACAGCTTCTTTAAGATCAGCAATAAACTCTTTCATATTCTCAGCGTGCACCGGAGAAAGAGTGAGATGCAGGGATTCCGGATCCTGCTGGCGAGTGACATTCCACCCCTTGGCCTGAAGCTGATCGGCTACGGCGTAGATGCCAATTTTGGGATTCACCGAAGTAAAACTAATTAAGGTTGAATCTGGGTAAGCCAGAAGTTTTAGATCCGGCATTTTACTTAACTCTTTAAGAAAATGGTCGCGAGTATCAAGAATTTTTTTCGTGAGTTCAAGATATCCATTTTCACCCAATTTCTTCAACGTCGCCCACGCGGCAGCGATTGGTCCACCAGGGCGTGTGCCTGGCATAGACGGAGAAGCATAGATCCCTCCCCCTTTCCATTCTGTGTAGACAAAAAACTGATGCTTCATATAACTCATATTCCGGTACACCAGCGCTGAAGCACCTTTCGCAGCGTAACCATATTTATGAATGTCCGCCGAGATAGAGGTGACACCCGGGATACGGAAATCAAACACCGGTGCTGGATACCCAAGCTTCTCAATGAATGGCAGCACGAATCCACCGATACAAGCATCCACGTGCAGAGGAATGCCATGCTCCTGAGCGATTTGTCCCAACTCAGCAATTGGGTCGACCACTCCTTGAGGATACTGGGGAGCTGACCCCAAGATCATGACGGTGTTGCGATTAATGAGCTTACGAACGGCCTTTAAATCTACGCGAAAATCAGGCCCCACCGG